>JBBQAI010000009.1:0-66293 GCA_038316205.1 Burkholderiales bacterium | reverse complement strand
TGCCGCCGTCGACCGGCGCGGGATCGAGGCGCCCGTCGCCACCTTCCCGCGTCAGCGGTGGCGGATGCCGTGTCAGACCGCGCCGCCGCCCAGGCCGTCGCACAACAGGCTCAACCGGTGCGCGTCGTCGGGGCTCAGATCGCCAGCGCGCAGCAGCGTGGCGCGCTTGATCGCGCGCAGACGAAACAGCAGTTCATCTTCCACGGCTTCCACTTCGGCGGCGTCTTGCGCGGCCACTGATTCGGTGCTCCACAAGCCGCTGGCGTTGCAACCTGTGCGCAACCGGTCCAGCAGGTGCCGGGCGAGCTTCAGCGCGTCTTTCAAGGCGGGCGCCTCGGCACCCACGGCCAGCGCGGCAGTTTGCGCGTGCGCGGCATGCAAGGCGGCGTCGAGCCGGCCCAGGCGGGCCTGGACATCTTCGGCGGCCCGTGTGGCATGCAGGGCCGGCTGAGTGCGTGCGGCCTCGGCAATGCGGCCGAGCCAGCTCAGGTCGTACTCACCCGGCACCACGCGCAAGGCGACGCTGACGCGCGCAAGGTACGGGCGCTCGCCGCGCAGCACCGCGAGCGAGCCTTCGGTCACGGCGAGAAGCCGGCCGAGCGGCGAGATGGCATCGCGTTGCAGGGCTTGCGGGTAGCCCGAGCCGTCCAGGTGTTCGTGGTGCTCGGCGATGGCGCGCGCCAACGCGGCCGGGTAGTCGGTGAGCTGCGACAGCAGCAGCTGGCCGACATGCGGGTGCACCACCAGTTGCTGGTAGCTGGTGAAGTCGAGCGCACGGTCGGCATCGGCCTCGCCGCAGCGGGGGTCGATGTACATCTCGCCCAGGTCGTGCAGCAGGCCGCCCGCCATGGCCAAGCGCACCTCGGCGGTCGAGCCGCCGTGGCCGATCATCAACACGCCGCTCAAGGCCATGGCCTGCACGGCATGGTCGAACGATTCCGGGCGCGAGGCCTGGCCCACGCTGAGCAGCAGTTGGGCCACCGGGTGCAGCGGCAGGTGGGCCGCCTCCTGGACCAGGCGCCCCGCGTCGGCGCGCAGCAGTTCTCGCAGCGGCGTGTCGCGCTCCAGCAGCGCTTGCATGGCCTGCACCAGCGACTGCGCCGTGACACCGTTTTCGGCCATCAGGCAGGTTTCGAGCGGATTGCGCAACTGGCGGTCGAGCAGCTTGCGTTGCAGCGCCTGCGACACCGGCAAGTCGCGGGCCCACAGCTTGGTACCCGAGATGTCGAAGATGTCGCGCGAGGCGATGATGCTTTTCGTCTGGCTGGCTTCCAAGATGACGGCCAGCGCGTGCGGGTTGGCGGTCGAGAAGGATGCACTGAGGGCTTGCGCGTTCATGGGGTTCTCCGGCGGACATGACGGGTGGACGTCATGTTCTGTTTCGGTGCCGGGCGAACGACCTTGAGGCTGCGCAGGTGGCGATTGGTGACGATCTGCAACCGAAGCCCGTCAAGGCGGCTGAGCGCCCTTCGGGGGGCAGGAACGAAGTGGCATGGGGGCTGCCATGTCAGCCGGTTCGCCAAGCAGGCGGTGCAGGATGTCGGTGAGCTGCTCCAGCGTGTATTCCTTCTGCATCACGCGGCGCACGCCCAGTTGGCCGGCGACCGCGAGCATTTCTTCCGAGACGTAGCCCGAGCTGATCACCACTGGCAGGCCCGGCCGAAGGCCGGCGAGTTCACGGGCGATGTCGAGGCCCGAGAGCCCGGGCATGTTGTGATCGGTCACGACCGCTTCGAAGGCATCGGGTTGCGCGCGCAGCGTGGCCATGGCCTCGCGCGAATCCTCGAAGGTGCTGACACGGTAGCCGGCGCGCTGCAACAGACCTTGAACCATCAATACCATCACGGGGTCGTCGTCCACATAGAGCACGTGCTGGCTGGCACCGCGCGGTGCGTCGGCCAACCCGGCCGGCGAGGCCGCACCAGCGGGTTCGCGCTCGACCTGCGGAAGGTACAAGTCGAAGCGGCTGCCCTGGCCCAGTGTGCTGCTGACCGTGATCGCACCGCGGTGCGTGGCCACGATGCCATGCACGACCGACAAGCCGAGGCCAGTGCCCTGCCCGACCGCCTTGGTGGTGAAGAAGGGCTCGAAAACGCGGGCGCGGGTCGCTTCGTCCATGCCGGAGCCGGTGTCGCCGACCCACAGGTGGGCATGGCGGCCCGGCAGCAGGCCGAGGCCTCGCGCTGCGTCGGCCGCCATGTCGAGCACTTCGAGCCCGACCGTGATGCGCCCGGCCCGGCCGTTGTGCGCGTGCCAGGCATTGGTGCACAGGTTCATCAGCACCTGGTGCATCTGCGTCGCGTCGACAGCCACATGGACCGGTGCCTCGGTGAGCGCCACCTCGAGCTCCACGCCGGCCGGCAGGATCGGGCGCATCAGGCGGGCCGCATCTTCGACCAGCGCGCGCATCGGCTGGTTCACCAGGCGCAGCGGCTGCTTGCGGCTGAAGGCGAGGATCTGCTGCACCAGGCTGCGCGCCCGCACCGCCGCCTTGTTGATCTGTTCGAGGTTGGCCTGCGCAGCAGGGCTGACGCCGACCTGCTGGCCCGCCAGCGCCACGTTGCCAAGAATCGCCGCCAGGATGTTGTTGAAGTCGTGCGCAATGCCACCCGCCAGTGTGCCGATGGCCTCCATTTTTTGCGACTCGCGCAACTGCGCTTCCAGCTGCACGCGGGTGGCGTCGGCCCGCTTCCGTTCGGTGATGTCGGCGACCATGGCGAGCGTTCCGGCGGCGCGGCCCGAAGCATCGAAGATCGGGCTGGTCACCATCGACACCCACAGCGGGCCACCAGCCTCGCGGCGAAACATCAACTCGTGCCGCTCGGCAGCATCAGGGCGCTGCGACACGGCGGCTTGCAGCACCTGCGCCGAGGCCGCGTCGCCGGCAAAGCCGAGCAGCGGCTGGCCGATCATGTGGGTCGCCTCCTGGCCGAGCATCTGCGCCATCTTCGGATTGACGAACGACGTGCGCCCATCGACGCCAGTCATCCAGATGCCCTCGTCGGCGGTTTCGACAATGCGGCGATAGCGCTCTTCCCCAGCCCGCATTTCGTCGGTCATGGCCACGGCGAGGTCACGGGCGCGCGCCCGGCCCGACAGCAGCTGCCGGGCCAGCAGTGCCAGCAGCGCACCGAGGCCGATGCCGGCAATCGCGATGATCTGCGCCGAATCGCCGCCATGGCGCTGCTCGAACGCGGGTTGGGCGGTGACATGCAGGGTCCAGGTGTGGCCGGCGAAACCGATGAATTCCTGCGCCTCGAAGCGCGGCGATTGCGACGCTTCGTGGGGCGGCCCGGACTGGAACATCAGGGTCCGCGGGCTCAGGTCGACACCATCGTGAACGCTCACCTCGATGCCCGGCGTGCCCTCACCGTACAGGCTGGACATCAGGTCGCTCATGCGCACGCCGGCGAACACCCAGCCGGCGATGGCCGCACGCCGTGTCTCGGCGTTTTCCGTGGCCCGGCCTTTCGCGTACACCGGCAGAAACATCAGGAAATCAAACTGCGGCAGATGCGCGGGTCCGGGCGGCGCTGAAACCCGGGGCGTGATGGTCAGGCTGCCAGAATCCCGGGCCAGCAGCATCGCTCTCCGACGCGCCGGATCGGCGAACAAGTCATCACCAATCGCCTCCCGGTTCAGGGCCGTCGCTGGCGCGATGTAGGCGAGCTTCGCGGCCGGCTCGCGGCCACCCCGCGGCGACGCGGCCTCGAACGGGGCATACGCCAGCGCGTGGACACCGGCGAAATCAGCACCCTGCAGCAGCGCGTCGACATAGGTTCGGAAGCGTTCGGCGTCGATCGGGTCCGACGCCCTAAACAAGCCCTGCACGCCGCGCAACATCTGCTCGTAGCTCGCGATGCGTTGCTCGATGCGGCTCGACGTCTGGCGCACGCTGAAGTCGAAGTCTGCCTTCAGCGTGCGCTGCGTGGCTTGCCGCTCGTGCCCCCAGAGCCAGGCCGTGATGCCGAACGCGACCGCCGCAACGAGCAGCGGCAGCAAGGACAGAAGCGATCGATTCGGCCGCATAGCGTGCAACACCACACGGGGTTCAGAACCGGCTCATGGCCAGCGCCAGCTCCGGCGCGAAGTACTTTTCAAAGATGCGCTGCACCGTGCCGTCGGCCCGCATGCCATCGACCAGCGAGCGCCAGGCCTGCTGCTGCGGCAAGGACAGCGACTTCTTCGACATGATCAGCCCGTGCGGCACCGACGGGTCGTCGAACGCAAGCGTCACCGTCTGGCCGTGCAGCTTCACGCTTTCGAGGGCGGGGTAGTCGAAGGGTTCGATGATCATGGCCTGCACACGGTTGCCGAGCAGCACGTCATAGAGCGGGTCGAGGCTGGTCGAATAGCTCACCCGTTGCTCGCCATCCAAGCGGTCTACGAGGCGATTCGCGCTGGGGCTGTAACGGAAGCCGCGGATCACACCGAGCTTCAGTGTCGGGTTGTTCTCGAAGTCTGGCAACCGCGTCACCCCGGCGTCCTTTCGCACCAGCAGGTAGTACCGGTTGGAAAAGTACCAGGCGAAGCCGGCGAACCGGTCACGCGCCTCGTTGGTGATGCCCGACAGGCTGAAGTCGAGCGCACCCGACTCGATGAGCTGCCAGATGCGTGCGCGCGGCAACACCGTGACGTTTATCCTGCAGCCGCTGCGGCGAACCAGTTCGTCGGCCACATCCTTGTCGATGCCTTCGCCGGTCTGGCTGGAATACAGCAGGCCGTGGTCATGCAGTGCCAGGCTGAACGGGCGCTCGCAATTCGGCGGCTCGGCCGCCCCGGCCGAGCCGAGGGCGAGGACAAGCAAAACCAGCATCGGCCGGACGATCGGGAGCATGCGTCGAGACCTCAAGCTCAGTTGGGATCAGCTTAACGCCGCCGGTCGGCTGGCGAGCCGAGCTGTTCGGCAAATTGCCATCGGGCAATAGATTTTGGTAGGCCGTGTATCTATCAAACTCCCAGGGAAAAGGCGGCAAACGTTCGATAGTTACCCAGAACGTTACCCAGTTAAGCCTGCGACTGCGCACCGCGCAGCGCGCCCAGACGAGCGCCTGCCGACGCTCGAGATCGACCTGAGGCCAAGCTTTCCAAACGTATGTCGCCCACCGAGCCGCCTCAAAAGCCTACGCTCGAAGCCGGGCCGGGCGATGATGCAGGTTTGGGCCGTACGGGTCATGCCGAGCAGCACCACCTGGGGCACGTGCTTGGCCCGCTCGGCTGGATGCAGCGACGACCGTACGTACGTAGATACGGTCGTCGCAGCGCGGCGCGAGCGATCGCTTCAGCGTACGTTACGTACGTACCCTACCGGCTCAGAGAAGATATGGGATCAGCGCACCGCCGTCGACCCTTTCCGTACGTTATAGCGCTTTGTTAGCAGATGGCCAATGTCCGTTGCTACCTCGTCTCTACAAGCGCTATGAGCGAAGCTTTGGTGTTGCGGCTCCCCATTCGCAGACGAGCGCCCCAATTTCGCCCCACCGCGCGGCGTTAGAAGACGTGGACGATCGCTTGGCCGATGCGTGAGTCGACTGCTTGGCTAGATAGGCGATCACGTGATCGACAATTTTGTGGCCCAAGGGCGGCGCAATAAGGCACTTACATGCGTCCCTAGATTCTGCCAGGCACTTGCCCTCGTCGATGCATTTAGTATTCGAGCCGTTGCGACAAACGGGATGTTCCCTAAATTCAGTCCAGAATTTGGAGCACGCCCCGAACATTGCATTGAGTGAGGTCCCCTCCTTCAGATCGAAGAAAGCCCAAGCCTTGTCATTCTTCGCGGCGATTCGCTTTAGCGCTTCCAATCTCTCATCTAGGTCAGACGGACTTAGCGCAAGTATTACGTCCTCGACCAGATTCGTCGGGAGTAGGTTTTCAACTTCACGTTCGTTCAATGCTACGTGCGTGGTTATCCAATCGTTGGAGCTGCTGATCCGAGTGCATTCGCTACTTGTGTGGTTCTGCGGTGCGGTAGGGCAGACCTTGTCGGAGTCGGTGATGCACAGCACAAAGCGTCGTTTGGCGGTGATCTCTGTTGCCAAAACGCGAGGAGTGTCTGCTCCCCCGCCACTTCCAACGTCAATCTGTATCGAGACCCCTGTTCGAACGAGTGCGCCATGCTGCATGGCAGCTACGCGGAACAGTTCTGCATCCCGCGTGTTTTCGCCCAAGATGCAACTGATCGGAACACCATTCGCTCGAATCCATTCAAGCGGAAGTGACCATTCTGATGCATCGATGCGCAAAGGATGTACTCCTTCCGCCACTACGCGAACGCGAAACTTTGTACTCTTGAGACGTGCCAAGAGGTCCGGAGCACTGTCTAACACCTGTCGCAGTACAGTGCGGGGGACCGGCGACAGGTCAATGCTAAGTAGCCACCGCGCGACCGACGGGTGCGCCGCAATCACGTGCTCTCCCCGCCCCACCGCATACAGCAATACCTCAAGCGCGGATCGAACGTTGGCGTCGGAAGGATCCGCTTGACCTAGGGAATCATCAAGGATCATCCACATGTCAGAAATCCGGCTCGAAAAATCCGAAAGGCCAGTTTTGCAGCACACCTTCCTTGTCGAAAGTCGCGATCCTGACAGACGACGTGCCGACCCGGCTTGGGTCAGCTTCGAACAACACCACAGAGACGTCTTCGGGAGCCAAGCGTCCCTGCTCCACAAGAAGTCCGAGGCGATTTACAAGATGTTGACTGTGGGTCTCAATAACTATTCGAGGTGGCGGAGTCCTGCGACGTAAGCTTTCAGGTGTCTTCGGGCTAACCACGCCAGCGAATAGGTCTCCAAGCTTGGCCTGAAAAGCAGGATGCAAATGCAGTTCCGGCTGCTCAACCACTACAAAACTTGTTGGAGCGAATGGCAGGCGAGCGCTGTTGCTAGAAGCCCAAAGTTGTGCGGCAATCGGAAGGATTTGCGATATTCCGAAGCCCATGTCGGCCACATTTGAAGACCCTGAATCGTTAGGCGCGCGCGCCATCAAAACGAGTTGTGCGCCTTCGCGCTTGGGCTCGACGTCGATGTCCAGGTTCGCCTTCACCCAAGTTCTAAAATGCTCAAGATTTCCTTCGCTCAGGGAATCTAAGAAGATCGCCAGATTGCGGCCCTCCGGATCAATCTCCGAAACAGCCAGATCCGCTCGACGGTAGTAGCGTTCTGCGGTTGCGCGCAGTGGCTTCAGATAGCGAACGCCCATCGCTGCTTCGCTCGAAACCTCATCCAAACGCTCCAACAGTGCATCGATATTCGCCAGAAGAAGGCTCTCTATCAACTCCTTTGTCATGGGTGCCTCAGGCGTCAATGCTGCCTTCAATGTTTCCCACGAGCCGGGGCCATTGACTTGTCGAGCCATGGCCGCTACCTCATTGGGGCCCGATACAGGTAGCTGGGCTGCGATCTGGGTCGTTGTCCCGCGCGATGTGCGACCGTGCACCCGCTGCAGAATGAAATCGCTAACGGCAGTTCGCCACGGATTGCGTGTTGCAAGCCAGACCTCGACTTCGGGAGCTTTGCGACGTTCGAAGAATCGAAGCTTCGGCAGCAGCGACCCTTGGTCGATGCGGATGCGAACTCGATCTTCCTGCCAAGTAATTCGCCGACTGCCGATCCAAAGGCTTTCAAGTTCCAAAGCCGACTTCATACACAGACGTATCGACGTATTTGAGACATCAATGCGCACTTCTTTGGCATATGTGGCACCAGAGTCAACCTCCTCTCCCAAGGTCATCGAAACCACTGCTCGACTGATTTGAAGAGCGTTCGGACTTGAGCCTTCTCCCCAAAATGTCGCGCGAGGCTGTCCTCTCGACGCAGAGACATCATCGAGTTGCAGCACAAGTTCCAAATCTGTTTCACCCCGAGTCACCGCTTGACCGAGAGTGCCGAAGTCGACGAGATCGTCAAACCATAAGATTGGCGCACGCTTCTTCCGCTCTGCGCTCTGCCGTAAGAGTGGGAGGAGCCTAGCAAAAGTGCTCTTTCCGGCGCTATTGCGACCGATGAGAACAGTTAATGGCGTTAAGGGGACGGGCGTTCCCAAATCGTAAAGTGTGCGAAGTCTGCGCACTCCAAGCGCTGAAAGTCTGGCCATGCCGTTTTTACCTTGCTTCTCAGAAGTGTTGTAGCAGAGCCTACCTCCACCGTCGTGTTCTTGATCGGGCAGGTGGGTCGATATTGTGTCGTTATCGCCGAGTCGCATTGCGTTGCGCGCTTGGGCGGGAAGGAACTCCTCGGGTGCGCCTCAGCTCAGTGCAGGCTCCGGCATTGTGTTCAAACGATGTACAGATTGCTGGCAGTCTTCGCGAAGTCACCTTCGCGCCGATCACCTGACCGGAATCTGCGTGCAAATCATTTTGAACGCATGCTGAGCAAACCGGCAGCTGGCCTTGCCGATTGACCAACCGACCATTTGTGGCCGACTGGCGGCGTTCTGCCAGCACGATTGAATGGCTGATTGATTCGCGTCACAAACCTTGGCGTCGGTACGTGTTCAGCGCTTTGGCTCCTTTGGCTCCGCATGCGTGGCATTCTGGCAGCCAACATGGCTCAGAGCCTCAAGGTCACGGGTTGAGGTTGATAAAGCCCAAGGCCCTGACGATGAGCCGACAGTAGGCGGGCTCGCTATCACGCGTCAGGGTTCGACTCCAACTGTGACGCGCACGCAGCATTGCGTGAACGCTCTGGCAAGCCCTTGTCGCTCGACAGTGATCGGAAAACACTGAAACCTAAGCATCGTTGCAGCATGGAAATTAAGTCGCGGCTCAAGCCACGCCCTGACAACCGAGCTTGCTCATAGTTGCCGCAGCGGCCGGGCCGATAGTGCCGGCACTCGGCACAACTAACTCGGTCATCTTGTTCTCGGTCACGTTCAGCCAGCCGCTCAGCCAACCCAACCGCTTCCGGTTCGGGCCAGCCCCACCGTAAAAGGCGTGCGCGGCGGTCTAGAAAACGCCCGCGTTCGTACGGCTCCGGTGAAGTCTCCAGTTCGCGAACTGCTTCGTATGGCGCACGGTCGGCATGCGAATGCTGCGAATCCTGCGAAAGCCCTCGCCGATGCTCGCTCTGCGGGTCGTTTGGGGATTTGCGAATCGCTCCGAAATCCTGCGAATCGACGCAAGCCGCCGTCGCGGCGCCCGGTGCATTCGCAGAAATTCGCAGCGCTTCGCAGGGCTGCCTATCAGCCGCCAACCCGCATGCTTGTTCACGATTCGCAGGTTTCGCAGCCGCAGGTACGACCGGCACTGGCCCAGTCGGATCGATCAGGTCTGCCAGCAGCGTGGCGACGGTGCCGGCGTTCACGGCTGCGGCTCCAATGCCAGCGCCCATCCGTCAGACACTTCGGCCAAGCCATGTTCGGTCAGCAGAGCCAGCGCCGCGTCGCGCTTGTCCTTTGTCCGTACACATGCCGGGCCGGCGTTGACGATTCCGGCAAGCCGCTCGCGCCAGCCAGGCCGCGAGGTCAGCCACTCGTACAGCAGCAACGCATGGGCTGCGCTCGGGTCGGCTTCGCCTTCATCAATGATGGCCTTCCACGTTTCTAAGCTGTACGCGACCAGCGCCAGCGCGTCGCGTACAGCCGGGGCTTCGATGACGTGCCTGCCAGAGAACGCCGACAGCACGCCAGCTACCCGACACGCCTGCTCGGTGGCGCGCAGCGCATGCGGCTTGACCATGCGAAGCAATCCGCTCCGCCCTTGCACTTCGAAGCGCTCAAAGGCGCGGCCCAGCAATTCGCGGGCGGGGTCGGCCAGCTTGATCGCCGTCCAGTCGCCAGCATCCTCGGGCAGCAGTTCAGCCAGCAGGGCATCGCAGCGCGTCCAGTAGTCCCGTACGTCGGGCAGCGTTTCGGGATTGAACGGGCGGGCCAGTCGTGGCTGCAGCGGCGCCGGCCAGGCGGCCAGAAAGCGCGGCCAGAAGCCCAGGGCCGACAGCATGGGGTCGCCCATGGCTTCGGCAGCCGCCATCGGTTGAATCAGCCAATGCAGCGCGACGCGGCGTCCGTACGACTCCACTCGCGCCCCGGATGCGCGGGACACGCTCAGGTGCCCTTGATCCCACAGCTTGGAAAACACGCCAGCCGTCTTGCTGCGATGCTCGGCGCTCATGCCGTAACCCGACAGGATCGCCGCCGCCTCGTCGCTGAATATGCCTTGCGAACAGGGGCCAGTGGCGAGGTCGCGACGCAAGCCTTCCACAGTGGCATCGCTCACCAGGCGGAAGGGGCTTGAAGGTGGCTCGTGCGGAGCGCCGCCCTTCTTCCGCGTTGCCTTTACCGCCTCGAAGTTTCGCAGTTCCACGTTGAAGTCACGCGCCGCACGTCGCTGCCATTCGTTGATGCGTGCCATCGCCGCGCCTTGCGCTGTGCTCTTGCCGTCGCCAGAGTCGCCCAGCGTCAGCAGGTAGAGAGACAGGGGCTTGTCGCCGGCCAGGGTCTCGACGTTGAACAGCCCTTGCGTCAGCAGTGACGCCGCACCGAGCAAGCACTGCCCCGCCATCGCCGGCTGAACTTGTCCGGCAGCCGCTATCGCCTCGCAGGCGGAAGCCAGTGGGCCGAGCGCGGCCTGCGGGTATTCGGGCGGCTCGCGGTCTTTCATCGCTGGCGCCAGTCGATCGCGCGCCCGCCTGATGGCCTCGGCCCGGTCGAATGCTGGTGCGCTCGCGGCACCAGCAGCGCGGGCTAAGTCTTGCAGGACCGCGCTCATGCGCTACCCCGCGCGTCGATCAGCGCGGCGTCGCGGCCGGCCCATACATCGCACCAATCGGTGCCGGGTTCGCTCGGCGCCAGTACGTCAACGCGCAGGCCCGCCGCCAGGGCGCGCACTCGCAAGGCGTGGGCCGCTTCGCGCCCGGACTTGTCTGCGTCGGCGAAGATCACCAAACGCCGCGCGCATGGCGGCCACTGCCACGCAGCCAGGTTGCCGGCGCAGTAGCTCGCCACGGTCGGCACGCCAGAAGCGCACCAGGCGGCCAACGCGGTCTCTATGCCCTCGGCAATGCCGATGACGCCGCGCGCCGGCTCGTGCAGCGGAATGCAGGCGCCGGCCAGTGGGCCGGCAGCCCGGGTCAGCTTCTTCGGACTCGGGACGTTTGCCTTGCGGCCGTCAGGTGTGAGGTAGGTCCGATGCAGGGCCACAGTGCGGCCATCGAGGGCGACGATCGGCGCCACCAGCGCGGGGAAGGTGCCCAGCTTTTCGGCTCCCTGCCAGTACGGCATCCCGCGATGCAGGCGAATCGCTGCGGGCACCGGCCAGGCGCAGTCAAAGCCGCGCCGCCGCAGGTACAGCGTTGCCGGATCGTCAGGCGCCAGGGGCATGGTCTGCGCCCACAGGGCCGCGATGCGTTCGGCATGGTGCGCCCGTCGCCTGCGCTGCAAGGCTTGGTGCTCGGCAGTTACGGTTGCGATTTGGCGCGCCAGGTCGGCCCGCTGTACGCGGGTCAGGCTGGCGCGGTCAGCGGCGATCCATATTTCACTGACGGCGGCACGGTGGCAGCCGAACACGCCGCCGCGCCGGTCTGCAAACAGCTTGCACCAGCCGGCCGAGTCGCCGGGCCGGTCGCTGGTTGCGAAGCGGTGCAGCCTGCCCGCTTCAATACTTACGGGCGCATGGCCCAGCGTCGCCAGCACCGCGGCACGAAACTCCTGCTCGCAGGCGCCGTTCATTTCGACTCGCCGGTCGGGCTGGCACTGGCGCGGCGCTTTGCCTGCGCCGCGTCGCTGGCCCTCTTCGCACGCGCGGCCAGCATTACACCTGGCGCCGCGTCGGCCTCGGCTGCCGCAGCGCGGGCAATCAGCCAGTCACGAATTTCAGCGCTGCGCCAGCGGCTGCAACGCGGACCGAAGCGAAGCGGCTGCGGGAAGCGGCGTGCCCGTACCTCGTCGTGAATCCAACTCGCTGACATGCGCGCTGCGGCACACACGTCGCGAATGTCCAGAAAGGTCACGTCCGCCAGGTTGGGCAACGGCGGGCGCATTGCGTTTGAGTTGTTGGTGCGGTTTGGATTCAACTTCGTCTCCTTTGGGTTGGGCCAACGGGACGAATCGGCAACGGTCCAGCGGTCACCGAGAATCGGCCGCGCCTGCGTTGCGGTCCCATGCGTTGGCATGGAAGCACTGTCTCGGAATCGCGAACTGGAAACTAGGACAGAACGTCAGGTTCCTCGAGCACGTTCTGTCCAGAGCCTGCTTCAGCCGCCACCTTCTCTAGCTCGCGCCACTTTCTGAGGTATGCCTTGATGGCGCGCTCGGGATCGGTTGTCGATGCGTCGATTGCTTCGTAGCAGATGCCGACCATGCGCCGAAAGTCGCTTGTGGGGGACACGCTCGGCTTCATTCCGCCCGATGCCGGGTCCAGGCCCGCGAGCATCAAGCCAAGCTGGTAAGCGCTGTGAATAATCTGAATCGGCAATGTTGTCGCCGCGCGGTGTCGAACTGGACCAGGCGGCGTGCTCGCTATGGAGTCTTTAACAACGTCAATCGCCACAGCGAGAGACTTGGCCGTTTCCTTGAGCCTCAGTGCATTGCCGACATGCCCGAAACCACGACCACAGACTCGCGAACGCGCGTGCCACAGGTGCGGCACGGTCCTGTTGGCGTTCAACAGTCGCTCGATCGCAGCGCGAGCATCGTTCAGCGACTTTTCGAGGCCTTGCAGTTCGTGCAAAACGTCCGCGCCCGGTGGGTCGAGTTTCAGAATCTCGCGCGCCCTCGGCAGGGCGTCGCGCTCGATTTCGTCAATCGACTGCGGGACCAGACCCAAGCCCGCCAGGGCTGAACGTTGTTGTTCGCTGAACAGGATCGGCTTCACACACTCCTCCCGGCTCTACGCCTTCCGCACGCCGATGGGAATGATCTGCGCACCGTCGCGCAATTGGTCCAAGTAGTCCGCCCATCTCGCCATCATGTCGCGCCGTTGCTCAAGAAATTTCGTACGGTTGTAGGCTCTGCCTAGTGCGTCGCCTACCGCATGCGCCAATTGCGCCTCGATCACTTCAGGTGCAATGCCCAGCCGCTCGGCCGTGATGGTGCGGGCAGTTGCTCGGAATCCGTGTCCGGTCATCTCATCCTTGCCGAAACCCATACGGCGCAACGCCGACAACACGCCGTTGTCAGACAGCGGCCGGTCAGGAGTCAGCGGGTTCGGAAACACATAGCGGCCCCTGCCGGTAAGCGGTTGCAAGTCGCGCAGGATCGCCACCGCTTGCGGTGCCAGCGGCACCAGATGCGGCGGCCCGTTCAGCTTCGCCTTGAGCCGGCCTTTCATCCGCGCAGCGGGAATCGTCCATGTCGCGCCATCGAGGTCGAATTCGGTCCATTGCGCATTCCGCAGTTCGCCCGGCCGCAGGAACACCAGCGGCGCCAGCGCCAGGGCCGCGCGGACTACCGGCGTGCCCTGATAGGCATCTATGGCGCGCAGCAACTCGCCGAGCTTTGCAGGGTCAGTCACTGCGGCCCGATGCTGCGCCATGGGCAACATGATCGCCCCCTTGAGGTCGCGTGTTGGGTCGCTCTCGCAGTAGCCCTGCTGCACACCGAAGCGGAACACGGCGCCAGCCGACTTGAGGGCGCGGTACGCGGTTTCGACAGCACCCCGTGCTTCTACCCGGCGCGCATTCCGCAGCACTTCGGGCGCAGTCAACTCGGCCAGCGGCCGGGCACCGATGTACGGGAACAGGTCATTGACCATCAGCGCAAGCACCTTGACGGCATGGCCGGTTGACCAAGTCGGAGACATTCGCGCGTGCCACTCGCGCGCCGCATGCTCGAACGTGCCCGGACCGGGCAATCCTGCCGAAGCCAGCCGGGCTGCTTCAGCCCGCTGCGCTTGTTCTGCCTTGTCGGCTTTGCGTTGCTCGCTTGGGTCCGTTCCAGCGGCTAGCGTGCTTCGTGTCTCTTGGCAGCGCTCGCGCGCCAGCTTCAACGAAACGTCCGGGTAGGTGCCTAGGCTCAGCATCCCTTCCTTGCCATCGCTCATGTACCGCAAACGCCACCATCCGGCGCCAGTCGGCCGCGCCTCGAAGTACAAGCCCCCGCCATCGCTGATGCGTCGCGCCTTGCCGCCAACCCCCGCTGCCTTGATTGCCGCTCGAATCGCCTTGTCCGTGAGGGTGCCTGTCGCTGCCATTTGGGTAACTCTCCGCTGTCTGCGGCCACTCGGGGCCGGTTACCCAGAATATTACCCGTCAAACAGTCGGCTGCAAGCGCTCGCTTGCGGTCCCATGTGGATCAGTAATTCACGTAAGTTGTTGATTTATCTAAACAACTGACCGTAAGCGGTCTTTTACGGAGTCTTGAATGGTAGGCCGTGTAGGACTTGAACCTACGACCAAAGGATTATGAGTCCTCTGCTCTAACCAACTGAGCTAACGGCCCGTATGCAAAACGCTTCGGAGCGACCGATTCTAGAAGGCCTGGCCTGCCTACCTGGCGGATAACGCACTGCCGACCAGACGCGACGTGATATCGACGATCTGGATCATGCGGTCGTAGGCCATGCGGGTCGGGCCGATGACGCCCAGGGTGCCGACGATGCGGCCATCGACTTCGTAGGGCGCGGTCACCACGCTCAGTTCTTCGAAGGGCACGACGCGGCTTTCGCCGCCGATGTAGATGCGCACGCCTTCGGCGCGGCTGCTAACTTCCAGCAGCCGCATCAGTTCCGTCTTCTGCTCGAAGACGTCGAACAGGCGGCGCAGGCTGTTCATGTCGTTGCCGAAGTCTTGCACCGTCAACAGGTTGCGCTCGCCCGCGACGACGAGGTTGTCGGTGCTTTCGGCCAGCACGTCGCTGCCCGCTTGCACGGCCGCCTGCATCAGCGCCGCGATTTCGCCTCGCAAGGCGTCGATCTCGTTCTTCAGGCGCTCGCGCACCTCTTCGATGGTCAGGCCGGCGTAGTGGGCGTTGAGGAAATTGGTGGCCTCGACCAGTTCGCTTTGCAGATGGTCGCGGGCAGTGAAGATGACACGGTTCTGCACGTCGCCGTCAGGCGCCACCAGGATGACCAGCACCCGGCGGTCGCCCAGGCGCAGGAACTCGATGTGGTGGAAGACGCTGGCCTTGCGCGGCGCCGTCACCACGCCGACAAAACTGCTCAGGCTGGACAGCAGCGACGCGGCTTGCGCGATGACGCGCTGCGGCTGGTCGGGGTGTAACTGGTCACGGGCGGCGGCCACGTCTTGCGAGTTGCGCTCGAAATCCAGCGGGCGGGCCGTCAGCATGGTGTCGACGAAGAGCCGGTAGCCGCGCGCCGTGGGGATGCGCCCGGCACTGGTGTGCGGGCTGGCGATCAGGCCCAGCTCTTCCAGGTCGGACATCACGTTGCGGATGGTGGCCGGCGACAGGTCCAGGCCCGAGGTGCGGCTCAGCGTGCGCGAACCTACGGGCGTGCCGTCGGCGATGTAACGCTCGACGAGGGTCTTCAACAGCGTGCGTGCTCGGTCATCCAGCATGGGCCGATTGTAGGGAGCGGGGCGCTGCGTGCCACCCCGGAACTGCTGGGTCGGCGCGGCGCGAAACAGAGGCCCTATGGTGTAATGCCGCGCATGCCTTCAGGCTTCCGTCATGCAGCAATCGTGGGCAAGTATCAAGCGCAGGGCATACGGCCGGCGCTGGAGGAGATTGCCCATTTCCTGATGGCCCAGGGCCTTGAGGTTTCCTTCGAAGCCGACACCGCGCGCAACACCGGTGTCACCGACTTCGAAGCCCTGACACCGCAGCAAATGGGCCAGCGCTGCGACCTGGCCGTGGTGGTGGGCGGCGACGGTACGATGCTGGGCATCGCTCGCCAACTGGCGCGCCACAACCTGCCGCTGGTAGGCATCAACCAGGGCCGGCTGGGCTTCATCACCGACATCGCGATGGGCCAATACAAGGAAGCGCTGGCACCCATCGTGGCCGGCGACTTTGAGGAAGAATCGCGCGCCATGCTGGAAAGCGATGTCTGGCGCGACGGCCAGCGCATCTTCGAAGGCCTGTCCCTGAACGACGTGGTGGTCAGCCGCGGTACCACGGCCAGCATGGTCGAGTTGCGCGTCGACGTGGGCGACGACTTCGTCACCAACATGCGCGCAGATGGCCTGATCGTGGCCACGCCCACCGGCAGCACGGCCTACGCTTTGTCGGCCGGCGGGCCCATCCTGCACCCCAGCATCGGCGGCCTGCTGGTGCTGCCCATCGCCAGCCACACGCTGAGCAACCGCCCCATCGTGCTGCCCGACACGGGCGAGGTGCGCATCGGCATCGTCTCGGGCCGCGACATGTCGGCCAACTTCGACATGCACACGCTGGCCAGCCTGATGATCGGCGACCAGGTGCGCGTGCGGCGCTCGGCCTTCAAGGTGCGCTTCCTGCATCCGCGCGGCTGGAGCTACTACGCGACTTTGCGCCGCAAGCTGCGCTGGTACGAGGGTGTGGTCTAGGCCATGCTCAGGCGACTGTCGCTGCGCGACGTGGTCATCGTCGCTGAACTGGAAGTGGATTTCCAGTCCGGCTTCAGCGTGCTGACGGGTGAAACCGGTGCGGGCAAATCCATCCTGATCGACGCACTGCAACTCGCGCTGGGCAACCGCGCCGACGCGGCGCTGGTGCGCGAAGGCGCCGCCCGCGCCGAGGTCAGTGCCGAATTCGATCGGCCGCCGTCGCTGCGGCCCTGGCTGGACGAAGCAGGCTTCAACCGCGCGGACACGGGCGACAAGGCCACCGACGAAACCCTGCTGCTGCGCCGCACAGTGGACGCCCAAGGCAAGAGCCGCGCCTGGATCAATGGCAGCCCGGCCACCGTGGCGCAATTGCGTGAGGCCGCCGACCACCTGGTGGACATCCACGGCCAGCATGCCTGGCAAAGCCTGACCCGGCCCGCCGCCGTGCGCGCGCTGCTGGACGCGCAGGCCGGTGTCGATGCCAGCGTCATGACCACAGCCTGGCAGGCCTGGCGGCTGGCCCTGGCGCAGCTGGACGCCGCGCGCGGCCAGCGCGACACGCTGGAACGTGAACGCGAACGGCTGGCCTGGCAGATCACCGAACTGGACAAGCTGGCGCCGGCCGATGGCGAGTGGGAAACGCTGAACGCCGAACACCAGCGTCAGGCCCACGCTCAGGCGCTCATCGACGGCGCGCGGTCTGCACTGAATGCCGTCGCTGACGACAGCGACAGCGCGGACACGCAAACCTCACGCGCCATCGCCGCGCTGGACGACGTGCAGCGCTACGACACCGAACTGGTCGCCGTGGCCGATCAGTTGCGCGCTGCGCAGGCCCAGCTAGAAGACGCCGCGCACACGCTGCACAGCTACCTGGGCCACCGCGAGCCCGATCCCGAACGCCTGGCTGCGCTGGACGAGCGCCTGGGCGTCTGGGTGACGCTGGCCCGCCGTTATCGCCGCACGCCGGCCGAGTTGCCCACGCTGCTGGCCGGCTGGCAGGCCGAGCTGTCGAGGCTGGACGCGGCGGCCGATCTTGAAGGCCTGGAACTCGCTGTGGCCAATGCCGAGCGCGGCTGGCGCGCCGAGGCCGAACGCGTCGCCAAGCTGCGCAAAAAAGCTGCGCCCTTGCTGTCCGTTGCCGTCACGCAGGCGATGCAGCAATTGGGCATGGCCGGTGGTCGTTTCGAAGTGGCCCTGTTGCCGCAAGCCGAAGCGCAAGCGTTCGGACTGGAAGCTGCCGAATTCCGTGTCGCCGGCCATGCTGGCAGCACGCCGCGTGCGCTGGCCAAAGTGGCCTCGGGCGGCGAGTTGTCGCGGCTGGCCCTGGCGATCGCCGTCACCACCGCGCAAGGCGGCAAAACAGCCGCGCGCAGCGGCGCATCGACACTCATCTTTGACGAAATCGACGCCGGCGTCGGTGGCACCGTGGCTGACAGTGTGGGACGTTTGATGAAGCAATTGGGGCACGAACTGGGCCAGACCGGTCAGGTACTGGCCGTGACCCATCTGGCGCAGGTGGCCGCCTGCGCCGATGGGCACTTCGTCGTTTCGAAAGCACTGCGCGGCAAGCAGACGTTGTCGGACATCCGCCCCGTCGAAGGCGAGGCGCGCGTGGCCGAAATCGCCCGCATGCTGGGTGGCGAAAAGCTGTCAGGCACGGCGCACGCTCAGGCCTTGCTGGGCCTGGGCGCACAAGCCGGTTTGGGGGCTGTGAAATGAGCGTGTCCATCAATCAGGACGGCAAGGCCGAACGCGACGAGGTCGTGCTGGTCACCGGCATTTCGGGCTCGGGCAAATCGGTAGCCCTGCACGCTCTGGAAGACGCCGGCTACTTCTGCGTCGACAACTTGCCGCCCGAACTGCTGCGCGATTTCATCCACCTGGAACACGCTCGCTACACCCACCGCGTAGCCGTGGCCGTGGACGTGCGCACCGCCAGTTCGCTGCCCAGCCTGGTGCCGCTGATCGACCAGTTGCGCAGCGAAGGCGTGCGCATCCGCACCTTGTTTCTCGACGCCAGCACCGACGCGCTGCTGCGCCGCTTTTCCGAAACGCGGCGCCCGCACCCGCTGACGGCCACTTCTGGCGGTGACGTGTCACGCGCGCTGGTGGACGCCATCGAACTGGAACGCGAGTTGTTGGGCGACCTGCGCGACAAGTCCACCATCATCGACACCAGCCAGTTGCGCCCGGCCCTGCTGCGCAACTGGGTGCGCTCGCTGGTCGGTGCGCGCGAAGCGTCGCTGACCCTGGTCTTCGAGTCCTTCGCCTTCAAGCACGGCGTGCCCCTGGACGCTGACTATGTGTTCGACGTGCGCGTGCTGCCCAACCCTTACTACATCCGCGAGTTGCGCCCGCTGACCGGCCGCCACGAGAACGTCGCCGCCTACCTCGAAGGCCAGCCTGAAGTGGCCGAAATGCTGCAGCAAATCCACGACTTCCTGCAGCGCTGGTTGCCTTCGTTTGAAGACGATCAGCGCAGCTACCTCACGGTGGCCATCGGCTGCACTGGCGGCCAGCATCGTTCGGTCTACGGCGTTGAATGGCTGGCGCGGAAGTTCGAAAGCGCCTACGCCACGCTGGTGCGCCACCGGGAGCTTGACGCCCGTGACTGAAATCCAAATGAACGCTCCCCTGGCCGCCCCACTGGCCTTGTTTCCACTGCAGATGGTGCTGTTTCCTGGCGCCGTGCTGCAGCTGAAAATCTTCGAGGCGCGCTACCTCGATCTGGTCGCCGAGTGCATGCGCACAGGTCAAGCCTTCGGCGTCATCTGCCTGCGCCAGGGCTCGGAAGCCGGCCGCAGCGAGGCCCTGCGCATTGAGGATGTGGGCGTGCTGGCGCAGATCGAAGACGTGGACGCCGAACAACCCGGCATCCTGCGCCTGCGCTGCCTGGGCACGCAGCGCTTCCGCATCGCGGTCCCGCCCACACAGCGCGACAACGGCCTGTGGACTGCGCCGGTGCAGCACATCGCCGCCGACACGCCGCGCGCACCCGGCCCGGCCGTGCTGCCCACCGTCACTGCGCTGGCCGAGGCCATCCGCAAGCTGCAGTCGCACGAGCAGTCGCCCTTCGCGCAACCCTACCGGCTGGACGACGCCGGCTGGGTGGCCAACCGCTGGTGCGAATTGCTGCCCATCACCCTGGCGGCCAAGCAAAAGCTGATGGCCCTGGAAGACCCCGTCATCCGCCTGTCGCTGGTGGACGGTTTCCTGCGCGACAAGAAGGTCGTGATCGGCTGATCAGGCCTCGAGCAACCGCCGCACTGGCGCCGGCAGGCCCATCGTCAAAGCCGTATCGACGCTGACCCAGCGGCCTTCGGGCAAGCGGTGCTGCAGGTCGACCGACAGTGGCACATCGGCCGGTGCGCGCCAGGCCAATGTGTGCAACGTCCAGTCGAAATGGGTCAATGCATGTTCGATGGTCGGCAGCCAATCGCCCTGGCCGGCGCAGCCCGCCATCCACTTCTCCAGAGCCTGCACGCCGGCATGTTCCGGCAAGCTCCACAGCCCGGCCCAAACGCCTTTGTGCGGCCGCTGCACCAGAAACACGTCGCCGCCGCGTTGCAGCCACAGCAACGCGTTTTCGCGGTGGCTGCGCTTGAGTTTGCGCGTCTTCACCGGGTAGCTTTGCGGCGTGCCGCTGGCCCGCGCCATGCAGGGTTCGGCCAGCGGGCAACGCTCGCAGGCCGGGCGGCGCGCCAGGCACACGGTGGCGCCCAGGTCCATCAAACCCTGCGTGTAGACGTCGACATCGCGATGCGGCAGCAAACCTTCGGCCAGTGCCCACAATCGCTGCGTTTCGGTTGCCGACGCCAGGTCGCCGTCGAAGCCCAGCACGCGCGTCAGCACGCGCTTGACGTTGCCGTCCAGGATGGCCGCGCGTTCGCCGAAGCAGAAGGCCGCGATGGCGGCGGCGGTCGACCGGCCTATGCCGGGCAGTTCGGCCAAAGCCGCGCTGCTGGATGGAAAGGCGCCGCCGTGTTCGGCCACCACCGCCTGCGCGCAACGGTGCAGATTGCGCGCGCGGCTGTAATAGCCCAGGCCACTCCACAGGCCGAAGACGTCGTCGAGCGGCGCAGCGGCCAAGGCGGCCACGGTGGGGAAACGTTCGAGGAAGCGCGGGTAGTAGTCCAGCACGGTGCTGACCTGCGTCTGCTGCAGCATCACTTCGGACAACCACACGCGATAGGGGTTGCGGCTGCCCTGCCAGGGCAGGCCGTGGCGGCCGTGCTGGCGCTGCCAGGTCACGACCCGCGCGGCGAAAGCCGGGCGGGTCAAGCGGCGTCCTGGCGCTCGGCCTCGTCTTCCGTTTCGACGTCAGCCTGGGTTGCCGTTGGCGTACCCAGGCGGCGAGCCGTGGCCAGCAGCTCGACGGCTTGTGCGGCCAGGCGGACTTGAACCTGGTCCAGTTCGGAGTCTTGCGCCTGCACTTCGGCAATGCGCTGCTCCAGTTCACCTGAAGCCGTTTGCACGCGCAACAGCGCTTCACGGCGCCGCGCAAAGCTGTTGCGGCGTTCGCGGAACTGAGCTTCGATCTGGTGGGTGGCGGCCTTGCTCCACAGTTCCAACTCGCTGGCCGCGCTTTCGAAGACGACACGCAATTTCGACAGCAACATGCGCCTGAATTGCTCGACGAAACCCGGCTGTGCCAGCCGCCAAGCCTGCCCCAGGCCCAGGTAACGGCCGTAGTTGCGCTCGATGGTGATCAATTCGTCCAGCGTGGGCTGGATGCTGGGCAGCGGCGACAGCGTGAAGGCGAAACCGAATTCGGTGTTGAGTTGGCGAAAGCTGGCTTCCAGCATCTGCTGCATCTCACGGGCCTGCGTGGCGGCACCGGTCACCGCCGCGCGCAGACGCGACATCAACGTGTCGAAAGCCGCGCGCCCGCCCAACTTGAAAGGCCAGCTACCCAGCGCCGCCTGCATCGCTCCGACCTCGACGCGCAGCAGATCACTGGACAGCTCACCCAGCAGGGTGCGCTGGATGCGCGTCTGCACAGCGCGCAGCGCGGCCAACCGGCCCACGCAAAGTTCGAAGTCGGCCACTTCGGCGTCCAGCCGGGCCACCAGCATGCGCAGCTTGCCACCGCTCTTGCCGCGCAGGCCGCGCAGTTCCAGCAGTTGTTCGGCGTGCTGGCGGCGGCGGTCGGCCAGGCGCCGTCCGCCCGATGCATGCAGCCGTTCCACCACGCCCACGGTGGATTGCAGCAGCAAGGCCTGGCGGCGCGGCAGCAGCCCTTCGGTGAGCGCTTGTTCCAGCACCGGCAGCCGGCTGGCCTGCAGCGCCACGGCATCGCCGGCCACGCGCGCGGCCAAGGCCTCGCGTGCAGAGAGCGGAAAGACGTGCGACTGCGGCACGCCCAGCGTTTGGGCCACGGTCTCGCACTGCTGGGCGATCTGCTCATCGACCTCGGCGCGCGTGGCCAGCGGGTCCATCAGCGTGTCGATCTTGTTCAGCACGACGAAACGTTCCTGGCTGCCCTGACCCAGGTGTTCGCGCCAGATGGCCAGATCTGACCGCGTCACCCCGGTGTCGGCCGCCAGCAGAAAAACCACCGCGTGCGCCGACGGCAGCAGGCCCAGCGTCAACTCGGGCTCAGCGCCCACCGCGTTCAGGCCCGGCGTGTCGATGACGACCAGGCCGCGGGCCAGCAGCGGGTGCGGGTAGTTGATGACGGCGTGCCGCCAGGCCGGCACTTCAACGCTGCCGTCTGCCGCCTGCGGCGGATTGTCGTCGGGCTGGCTGGCGCTCCAGAAACCCAGCGCTTCGGCCTCGGCCACGCTGACGTTCTGGGTTCGCGTCACCGCCAACAGCGACTGCACCAGGCTGTCGCGGTTTTTCGGGTCCAGCGGCAGGTGCTGCCAGGCATCTTCACGCTGGCGCAGTTCCGACAGCGTCAGCGTGCTCAGGCGCGTGGCGACGGGCAGCAGCGACAGCTTGGGCGAGCGGCCGGACTCAAAGCGCAGTTCAACCGGGCACATCGTGGTGCGGCCCGGAGTGGCTGGCAGCACGCGCCGGCCGGCGTCGGCGAAAAAGATGGCGTTGATCAGCTCGGATTTGCCTCGCGAGAATTCGGCCACGAAGGCCAGCACCAGCTTCTCGGAATCCAGGCGGTCGCGCAGCGCGCCCAGCACGGCGGCATCGGTGTCGTCGAGCAGTTCGTGGTCTCGCAGCGTGCGGCCGAACTGCAATGCCTGCGCACCCAAAGCCGTGCGCCACGAGGCCAGCGCATCGAGACTTTCAGCTATGGGGTGGAGGTTGGACATGGACGCCGAAGTTTGAACTTCATGCTAGCGCAGGGTGTCTGCAAAGCCCCTGCACCGAAGACCTGGAAATGACCCGCCTTTCAGGCGCTTTTTTGCCGGTCTTCAGAGGTGAAACCGGGGCCGCTCCGGGGGTTACCGACGCTGACAATTCAGGCAGAAAAACGTCGACCGCTGAGCCTGCACCGTGCGCCGCACGGGCTGGCCACAGCGCACGCAGGGCAACCCCGCGCGGCCGTACACCCCGGCCTCGGCCTGGTAGGCGCCGCTGACGCCGTGGGCGTCGGTGAAGTCGCGCAGCGTCGAGCCGCCCACTTCCAGCGCGCGGCCCAGGGTGCTGCGCAAGGCGGCCAGCAGCTTTTCGGCGCGCGGACGGCTGATGCGGTCGGCGCGCAGCGCAGGGTGAATGCCGGCCTGGAACAGCGCCTCGCAGGCGTAAATGTTGCCGGCGCCCACCACTGCTTCGCCGGACAGCAGCAGCGCCTTGATCGGCGTGCGGCGGCTGTGCAACGCGGCGTGGAAAACGGCGGGTGTCAGCGCAGGGTCGAAAGGCTCGGGGCCCAGGCGCTGCAGCAGCGTCGATGCCGGTGCCTGGCCGATGGCCGGCGACCACACCACGGCACCGAAACGGCGCGGGTCGTTCATCCGCAAGGTGCCGCGGTCGGTGTGCAAATCGAAGTGGTCGTGCGGACCGGGATGGGCGATGCCCTCGGCCAGCAGCGGCAGCATGCGCAGCGAGCCCGACATGCCCAGGTGCATCAGCAAACCCCCATCGGCAACAGCTTCGCGGAACAGCGGCAGCCACAGGTATTTGCCACGCCGTGTGACGTCACCAACATGGCTGCCGACCAGGCTTTGCGGCTCGCAGCCCAGGGGCCAGCGCAAGGGCTTGCCCAGGCGCACCGATAGAACATGTGCCCCGTGTAAAGGTGCCGCTATGCCACGCCGCGTGACCTCGACTTCGGGGAGTTCAGGCATGGGTCATTATGTGAGAATGAATTGCAGTAAACGCAGGGGAACACCGATGACAGCACGCAGCCCACGGCCCCTTGCGAAGTTCCCGACTTCCTGGAAGCGCCCCCACTCGTCACCCCGGTTGAGTGGCTGGTTGGCCATCTCCGCGATGCTGCTGCTGGTGCCTGCGCTTCATGCGCAACCCGCACCGCTCGAAGTGCCAGCCAGCGCCAACGCTGTGCCCGACAACTCGGCACTCGACGACCGCCTGTTCTACCAGCTACTGATCGGCGAAATGGCGCTGAATTCGGGCGACGCCAGCAGCGCCTACGAATTGATGCTGGACGCCGCCAGGCGCACCCGCGACGACAAGCTCTTCCGCCGCGCCGTGGACATCGCCTTGCAGGCCCGCGCCGGTGACCAGGCGCTGGCTGCCACACGCGCCTGGCGCACCGCCAGCCCCAAATCGACAGACGCATTGCGCTTGCAGTTGCAGATCTTGGTGCTGCTGAACCGGCCCACCGCCGTCGGTGAACCGCTGAAGCTGCTGCTGGCGCAAACGCTGCCGGCCGACCTGCCGGACTTGATATCGGCCCTGCCACGATTGCTGCAGCAGGCCAGCGACCCCAAGGGGGTGGCCCAGGTCATCGACGACGCGCTGAAGCCCTACCGCAGCGGCACCACGGCCGTGGCCGTTCGCGTGGCGCAAGGCCGCGCCTGGCTGGAAGCCCGCGACCCTGACCGCGCGCTGGCTCTGGCCAAGGAAGCCCATGCCGTGGACCCGGCCGCCGCCGGCCCAGTGCTGCTGGCGATGGAGTTGATCGCCGAGCGCCCTGCCGCTGAGGCACTGGTACTGACCTATCTGCAAACGCCCAAGGCCGAGCCGGCGCTGCGCATGGTCTTCGTGCGCTTGCTGACCAGCAAGCAGCGCTACGCCGACGCCATTGCGCAGTTGGAGGTGCTGACACGCCAGCAGCCTGAGGTGGCTCCGCCGTTCTTGTCGCTGGGTGCGCTGCACCTGGAACTGAAGCAGGCACCGGCCGGCGAAGCCGCCTTGATGCGCTATGTCGAACTGGTGCAAAAACAGATGGTCAAGCCGGGCGAGGGCGCAGCGCCCCCAGCCGCCGTGCAGCCCGCGCTGACCGTGGCCACTGGCGATGCCGACGACGACAGCGATGAGCCCGCGCGCCCCGAACAAGGCCTGCTGCAGGCCTGGCTGATGCTGGCCCAATCGGCAGAACAGCGCGGCGACTACCCCGCCGCCGAACGCTGGTTGGCCAAGGTGGACGACCCGCAGCGCGCGCTGGACGTTCAAACCCGTCGGGCTTCCATCCTGGCCAAGCAGGGCCAACTGGCGCAGGCCCGCGAATTGATACGCCGTGTGCCGGAAAAGCGCGTGGAAGACGCCCGCGCCAAACTGGTCGCCGAGGCCGGCTTGCTGCGCGACAGCAAGCGCTGGCGCGATGCCTTCGACGTGCTGGCCAGCGCCACGCAGCGCTTCGCCGACGACCCCGATCTGCTGTATGAACAGGCGATGATGGCCGAGAAGATCGACCGTCTGCCCGAGATGGAAAAGCTGCTGCGCCAGGTCATTGCGCTGAAGCCCGACAACGCGCATGCGCACAACGCTCTGGGCTATTCGCTGGCCGACCGCCAGCAGCGCCTGCCAGAGGCGCGCCAGCTCATCCAGCGTGCGCTGGAACTGGCGCCCGGCGACCCTTTCATCACCGACAGCCTGGGCTGGGTCGAGTTCCGCCTGGGCAACCGGGACGAGGCGCTGCGGCTGCTGAAGAACGCCTACGGCGCGCGGCCAGACCCCGAGATCGCCGCCCATTTCGGCGAGGTCTTGTGGGCAGCCGACCAGCGCGACGAGGCGCGACGTATCTGGCGCGAAGGCCGAGTGCGCGAGCCGGCCAACGAAGTGCTGCGCGAAACGCTGAGCCGGTTGCGCGTCGACCTGTGATGCGGGCGGTCTGCGTGAGCCTGACGGCAGCGCTGCTGACCGCCTGCGCAACGCCGCGCGCGCCGACCCAAGCCGGCGCAGTGCCGTGGACCAGCGGCCGCATCAGCGTGCGCATCGAAGCCGGCGCCACGCAATCGGCGCAAGGTGTCAGCGCCGCGTTCGAATTGCGCGGTGACGGCGACAGCGGCGAATTGCGTCTGATATCGCCACTGGGTTCGCGCTTGGCCGCTGCCCGCTGGGCGCCCGGATTGGCCACGCTGGAAACGCCGCAAGGCGAGCAGCGCTACGCCACGCTGGACGAACTGTCGCGCCAAACGCTTGGTGAAGCCCTGCCACTGGCCGCCTTGCCCGACTGGCTGAACGGCCGCCCGTGGCCAGCGGCCGCGCACACCGAGAACGACGCCGGTTTCGAGCAACTGGGTTGGCAGGTGCTGCTGACGAAACGCGCGGAAGGCCTGATCGAAGCCCGGCGCGCAGCACCGCCCAGCGTGACGGTGCGCGTGCGGTTGGACACCCCGGAACCATGAGCCTGCAAGCGCTGTACGACGTTCCGGCTCCGGCCAAGTTGAATCTTTTTCTTCATGTCATCGGCCGCCGCGCCGACGGCTACCACCTGCTGCAGTCACCCTTCGTGCTGATCGACTGGGCCGACACCTTGCATTTCGAAAAGCGTGGCGATGGCGTGCTGTGCCGTCACGACCTGGGGCCAGCGCTGCCCGAGGACGATTTGTGCCTGCGCGCAGCGCGGGCCCTGCAAGCGGCCAGCGGCTGCGCGTCGGGCGTGGACATCCACATCCACAAGCGCGTGCCCTGGGGCGCGGGCATGGGGGGTGGCAGTTCCGACGCGGCCAGCACGCTGCTCGCACTGAACCGTTTGTGGGGCTTGAAGTGGTCGCGCGCGCGACTGTCCGAATTGGGGCTGGCGCTGGGCGCCGACGTGCCGTTCTTCGTCGACGGGCGGAATGCCTTCGTCGAAGGCATTGGCGAGCGCCTGACGCCGCTGCGCTGTGCGCCGGCCCGCTACGCGGTCGTCAAGCCTGCAGCCAGCCTGCCGACCCACGAAATCTTCACCCACCCGCTGATGGTCCGCAACACACATGCTGCTACACTAGAAGGCTCTTCTGAAGAGGCCGGCATCATCGAAATGCCGCAGGATTGGCAGAACGGGTTCGGCAAGAACGACCTGCAAGCCGCTGCGGAAAATCAATGCGCCGAGGTGGCCCAGGCTGCTGGCTGGTTGGAACGGCATTACGGCAACAGCCGCATGACCGGTTCAGGCAGCGCCCTCTTCGCCAGAGCAGGCAGGTCCGATTCACCCTCGGCGACTTTCCCAACGGATGCACTTCCGGCGGGCTGGGTGGGGCGGATGTGCTGCGGTCTGCCCGAACACCCGCTGCGGTCTTGGGCTGACTGAAACAGTTTTGGGTTCCGGGCTGCTGCTTCGGGACCCGTGTAGGGGAGTCGCCAAGTTGGTTAAGGCATCGGATTTTGATTCCGACATGCGAAGGTTCGAATCCTTCCTCCCCTGCCAGACCTGCACTTGAAGTTACAGCCAAGACGATGATCCTGGCCCCAAGCTTCATCAATACCCGGAGTTCCTGCCGTGCTGTTCAACACCGTGCTGTTCACCGGCAACGCCAACCCCGCTTTGGCGCAGGAAATGGCCACGCACCTGGGCGTCGAACTCGGACGGGCCCACGTTGGCCGCTTTTCTGACGGCGAAGTCACGGTCGAGATTCAGCAGAACGTGCGCGCCCGCGACGTGTTCGTCGTGCAGCCCACCTGCACGCCGACCAACGAAAATCTGATGGAACTTTTCATCATGGTCGACGCCTTGAAGCGAGCCAGCGCGCGCCGCATCACCGCAGTCATTCCCTACTACGGCTACGCCCGCATGGACCGCCGGCCGCGCAGCATGCGCGTACCCATCAGCGCCAAGGTGGTGGCGAACATGCTGGAAAGCGTCGGCGTCGAGCGCATGCTGACGATGGACCTCCACGCCGACCAGATCCAGGGTTTCTTCGACATCCCGGTCGACAACATCTACGCCAGCCCCGTGCTGCTGTCCGACTTGAAAAGCAAGGCCTACCCCAATCTGGTGGTGATCTCGCCCGACGTGGGCGGTGTGGTGCGTGCCCGCGCACTGGCCAAGCAACTCGGTTGCGACCTGGCCATCATCGACAAGCGCCGGCCCACCGCGAATGTGTCGGAAGTGATGCACGTCATCGGCGAGATCGAAGGCCGCAACTGCGTGATCATGGACGACATGATCGACACTGCGGGCACGTTGGTGAAGGCCGCCGAGGTACTGAAGGAACGCGGCGCGCAAAGCGTCTACGCCTACTGCACGCACCCCGTTTTCTCCGGTCAGGCCATTGAGCGCATCAGCGCTTCTCAGATCGACGAAGTCGTCATCACGAACACCATTCCACTGAGCGCTGCCGCCAAGGCCTGCCCCAAGATCCGACAGCTCTCGGTCGCCTTCTTGTTCGCCGAAAGCATCCGTCGCATCAGCGACGGTGAGTCGGTGACGTCCCTGTTCGCGGAGCAGAACAACAACTTCTGAGCCGCAACACCCGGGGCTGGCGCACCACGCTGGCCTTGGTTCACGGACGCCTGGTCGCGGGCGTTCATCCACCTCGACCCATCTTGGAGTCAACATGAAATTCACAGCTTACGAGCGTACGCTGCAGGGGACCGGAGCGAGCCGCCGCCTGCGCCTCGCTGCCAAAGTGCCCGGTATTGTTTACGGTGCCGGCGCCCCCGCGATGATCGAACTCGATCACAACGCCCTGTTCTTCGCGCTGAAGAAAGAGGCTTTCCACTCTTCCATTCTCGAAATGGACTTGGCCGGCCAGACCCAGAAGGTTCTGCTGCGCGACTACCAGGTGCATGCCTGGAAGCCCATCGTGCTGCACATCGACTTCCAGCGCGTCGATGAGACCACCAAGGTCCACAAGAAGGTGCCGCTGCACTTCACCGGCGAAGAACTGTCGTCGGCCGTGAAGACCGACAAGTGCCTGGTCACCCACGTGCGCCTGGAACTGGAAATCGAGTGCCTGGCTTCGCAGCTGCCCGAGTTCGTGACCATCGACCTGTCGGGTCTGACGAAGAACCAGAGCCTGCACGCCAGCGACCTGAAACTGCCCGAGGGCATCAAGGCCGCCAAGCACGGCACGCAGAACCCGGTGATCGTGGCCGTGACCATGCCACGCGTCGAAGAAGAAGTCGCAGCGACCGTGGTGGTGGCTGCCGACAAGGGCAAGGCCGCCAAGGCCAAGAAGAGCGAAAAGCAAAACGCCAAGTAACGTCTATCGATCGGCGTGAACCGACCCGAATGGGGGTGTGCAGACACCCCCATCGAACCGGCGCAGAGCCCCACTCCGGTGGGGCTTTTTCTTTGGGCGACCCTTCCATAATTCTTTCCCATGATTCGACTCTTTGTGGGCCTGGGCAACCCGGGCGCTGATTACGAAGCCACGCGGCACAACGCGGGGTTCTGGTGGATAGACGCCCTGGCCGACAAGCTGAGCGCCCGCCTGGTGCACGAGCGCGCTTACCAGGGCTTGATGGCCCGTCTGAACCTGGCCGTCGGGCCGGTGTGGCTGCTGGAGCCCATGACCTACATGAACCGCTCGGGCGCGTCGGTGGCGCCGCTGGCGCGCTTCTTCAAGATAGCGCCGCACGAGATCCTGGTCGTTCACGACGAACTCGACCTGCTGCCCGGCCAGGCCAAGTTGAAGTTCGGCGGCAGTGCGGCCGGGCACAACGGCTTGAAGGACATTCAGGGCCAGCTGGGCACGCAAGACTTCTGGCGGCTGCGCCTGGGCATCGGCCACCCGGGCGTCAAGGCCGAGGTGGCCGATTACGTGCTGAAGAAGCCGTCGGCCGAACACCGCGACGCGATCGCGCTGGTGACCGAACGGTCGCTGCAAGCCAGCGACCGCCTGCTGGCCGGCGAGATGGACGCCGCGCTGGCGCTGATCCACGCCCAGCCACCGCGGCCCAAACCGCCGCGTCCGGCCGTCCTGCCCTTCATCAAGCCCGCACCCGAAGGAGAGCCCCCATGAAGACGATGATCGCCGCCCTGATCCTGATCCTGGCCCTGCCCTTGCTGGCCGCTGCGCAGCCGCAGGCCGTCTGGCGTTGCGGCGCCGATGGCCGGAGCTATTCCGATGTGCCTTGCGAACAGGGTCAGGGCCGCCAACTGGCGCTGGCCGAAAGCCGCCCTGCGACCGACGTGCAAGCGGCGCGTGAGCGTGCCGCTCAAGAGCAGCGCGCTGCGGACACCTTGGTGCGGGAGCGGCTGCAACGGGAGGCGGCCGTGCGCAGCATGGGCGTCGCGACGGACCGCCCAGTGGCCCTCGCCAAACCGGCGACTAAACCGATTGCAGCGAAGGCGAAGCAGAAGTCAGCCCATTCTGCAGACGCTGGTATTTTTCGAGCAGTTTCGCCGGCGTCTCGACGCAAGTCGGGTTGACCGGGATGCACTCGACCGGGCAGACCTGCACGCATTGCGGCTCGTCGAAATGCCCCACGCACTCGGTGCATTTGGCCGGGTCGATCTCATAGATTTCGACGCCCATGGTGATGGCCTGGTTCGGGCACTCGGGCTCGCAGACATCGCAGTTGATGCAAGCGTCGGTGATCCAGAGTGCCATCGTTGGTGTTCCTAAGCAGGCTTCAGTCAGGTGTTTGCGCGACGCGCTCTTTCAAGCGCTGCAAGACCGAGGGTGCCACGAACTTCGAGACATCACCGCCCAGGGTGGCAATCTCGCGCACGAAGGTGGCGCTGACGAACTGGTACTGGTCGCTGGGCGTCATGAAAACGGTTTCGACTTCGGGCATTAGCTGTCGATTCATGCCGGCCATCTGGAATTCGTATTCGAAGTCACTGACCGCGCGCAGCCCGCGCATCACCACCTTGCCGCCGCGCTCGACCATGAAATCGCGCAGCAGGCCACGAAATGGCGTGACCTCGACGTTCTTGTAGGGCGCCGCGATCTCGCGCGCCATCTCCAGGCGTTCGTCGACGGTGAACATGGTGCGCTTGTGGTGGCCGGCGGCCACGGCCAGGATCAGGCGGTCGAACAAGCTGGCCGCGCGGCGCATCAGGTCTTCATGGCCCAAGGTCATCGGGTCGAAAGTACCCGGATAGACAGCGGTGAGCGGGGCTTTGAGTGTCATGGCGCGGCATTCCGAAGATAGAGCCCGGCGTGCACGGCGCCGGCGCGCAGCTTGCGGTGCAGCGTCAGACCCGGCAGCGCTTCAGCCAGCGGCTCGCCGGCCTCGACGTACAAGAAGCCGCCTTCAACCAACAAGGGCGCAGCGGCCGCCGTGGCGATCGAGCCCAGTTCGGCATCGAAAGGTGGGTCGAGCAAGACCAACTCGAAGCGCGCGCGGGCGCTGCGGGCCATCCAGGCCAGCGCGTCGGCGCGCTCCACGCGCAGGGCCGTCGCATTCAGCCGCTGGCGCGATTCGCGCAGGCTGTCCACCAGCACCACATCGTTTTCCAGCAGCAGCACCTCGGCAGCGCCGCGTGAAGCGGCTTCGAACCCCAACGCACCGCTGCCGGCGAAGGCGTCCAGCACGCGCCAGCCGCTCAGATCCTGCCCCAGCCAGTTGAACAGCGTCTCACGCACACGGTCGGGTGTGGGGCGAAGGCCCGGGCGGTTGGCCACCGGCAGCTTGCTGCGCTTCCACAAGCCACCGATGAGCCGCACTTCGCCCAGGTGCTGGGTGGCCGGCTTGATGACCTTGCGGGTGGATTTCGGGTCGCGGCCGTCGGCCTGGGATTGGGCTTTGCTCATGTGTGCACCCTACGCGCTCTGCGCGGTCCCGCCAGGCGGGAATTCGCACTCGGGTAACCCTCGTAGCTCATCAGAGTCGTACCGTTATGCCGTCGCGCGCCAGCAGCGCCTTGGCTTGCCCCACAGTGAATTCGCCGTAGTGAAAGATGCTGGCCGCCAGCACCGCATCGGCGCCACCGATGCGGATGCCGTCAGACAGATGTTCCAGTGCGCCGACGCCGCCCGAAGCGATGACCGGAACGGCCACCGCGTCGCTGACGGCGCGGGTCAGCGCCAGGTCGAAGCCGATCTTGGTGCCGTCGCGGTCCATGCTGGTCAGCAGGATTTCGCCGGCACCGTGGTCGGTCATTTGCCGCGCCCAGGCCACGGCGTCCAAGTGGGTGTTCTGGCGGCCGCCGTGGGTGTAAACGTCCCAGCCAGCACCGCGCGCCGCCAGGTCGTTACCCTTGCGGGCCTTCGCGTCGATGGCCACCACGATGCACTGCGCGCCGTATTTGTCAGACGCATCGCGGATGACCTGCGGGTTGGCCACCGCTGCCGAGTTGAAACTGACCTTGTCGGCACCGGCATTGAGCAGGCGCCGCACGTCGGCCACCGTGCGCACGCCACCGCCCACGGTCAGCGGGATGAAGACCTGCGAGGCCACCGCTTCGATGATGTGCAGGATGAGGTCGCGGCCGTCGCTGGTGGCGGTGATGTCGAGGAAGGTCAGTTCGTCGGCACCCTGGTCGTTGTAGCGGGCGGCGATTTCCACCGGGTCGCCGGCGTCACGCAGTTCGACGAAATTGACGCCCTTGACGACGCGACCGCCAGTGACGTCCAAGCAAGGAATGATTCGTTTGGCGAGCATGAGCCCGATTATCAAGGTGAACCCACCCCGTGAATGCGGGGGTTCCTTTCACACGCATGGAAGGTTCTGCGCGTATGGTGCGTACGCCACCCAGGAGCCGTTTTGCTCCGCAACCAAACGGAAGCCCCGAATGACCCCACACCGCATTTCCATTGCCGTTGCCGGCGCAATCTTGGCCCTGGCGGCCGCAGTGCCCGCTCACGCTGCCACCTTCATGTTCACGACCACCATGAACGGCGCGAACGAAGCGCCAGCCAACGCCAGCCCCGGCACTGGCTTTGCAACGGTCGTCTTCGATGACGTTGCAGGCACAGTGTCCGTCACGGAAAGCTGGGCCAACCTGCTCGGGACGGTCAACAACAACCACATCCACATCGCCTCTGCACCGGGCGGCACCGGCGGCGTTGCCTTGGGATTTGGCACGGTGCCCGCGGTGGCGACCGGCAGTTTCTCGGCCACCTTCACCCCGGCGAACTTCGCTGCTTTGCTCACTGGGGCCAATGCCGGTCTGGACTATGTGAATTTGCACTCCACGGCGATCCCTGGCGGCGAGATCCGAGGCTTTCTGGCACCCGTCCCCGAGGCATCGACCCTGGTCATGATGCTGGCCGGTATCGCGGGTCTAGGCGCTTTGGCTCGCCGACGCACGGCACGCTGAGCGACTTTGCGCGGCAAGGGTTGGGCGCAGGGCGCCCTTCCCACTGCTCAAGCTGCGAGCTCGTCAGCGCGGCGCTGTGCGGCAGTAAAGTCCAGCGCACCGCTGTAGATGCTGCGCCCGCAGATCACGCCATCGACGCCTTCGCTTTCGATTTCGCACAGGCGTTCGATGTCTGCGATGTCGGACAAGCCGCCTGAGGCAAACACCGGGATGGTCAATGCCTGCGCCAACTTGACCGTGGCTTCGATGTTGATGCCGGTGAGCATGCCGTCACGGCCGATGTCGGTGTAGATCACGCCTTCCACGCCGTAGTCCTCGAACTTCTTCGCAAGGTCAATGACCTCGTGGCCGGTGAGTTTGCTCCAGCCGTCGGTGGCGACCTTGCCATCCTTGGCGTCCAGGCCGACGATGATGTGACCACCGAATGCGGTGCAGGCATCGCGCAGAAAGCCCGGGCTCTTGACCGCCGCCGTGCCGATGATCACGTAGCTGATGCCGTCGTCCAGGTAGCGCTCGATGGTGTCGAGGTCGCGGATGCCGCCGCCCAGTTGCACCGGAATTTTGTCGCCCACCACGCGCAGGATGGCCTTGATGGCCGGCTCGTTCACTGGTTTGCCGGCGAAGGCACCATTCAGGTCGACCAGGTGCAGGCGACGTGCCCCGGCGTCCAGCCAGCGCTGTGCCATCGCCGCCGGATCTTCACCAAAAGTCGTGGAGACGTTCATGTCCCCTTTTTGCAGACGGACGCAATGTCCGTCCTTGAGGTCGATGGCCGGGATCAGCAGCATGGATGGGCTCGGTCTTAAGGTTGCCAGTGGAGGAAGTTGCGGTAGATCGCCAGACCCTGTTCGGCACTCTTCTCGGGGTGGAACTGGGTTGCAAAAATGTTATCCCTTGCCACGGCGCAGGTAAAGCGCTCACCGTATTCGGTGCTGCCGGCCGTGTGCTCAGGCTGTGCCGGCTGGGCGTAGTAGCTGTGCACGAAGTAGAACCAGCTGTCGTCGGGCACGCCGGCCCACAAGGCGTGCGGTTTGGGCTGCTGCGCTTGGCGGACGCGGTTCCAGCCCATCTGCGGCACTTTGTAGCGGCTGCCGTCGGGCTGCAACTGGCCGGCCAGCTGGAAGCGCCGCACCCAGCCGGGGATCAAACCCAGGCCCGGCGTGTCCTGCTCTTCGCTGTGGTCGAGCAGCATCTGCATGCCCACGCAGACGCCCAGCAGCGGCTTGTTGGCGGCAGCGTGGAGCACGGCGTCCTTCAAACCCGAGTCGTGCAGTTCGCGCATGCAGTCGCGCATCGCGCCCTGGCCGGGCAGCACCACGCGGTCGGCGGCCAGCACCTCTTCCGGACGGCGGGTGACGATGACATCAACGCCACTGCCGCGCTCGGCATAAGCCACGTGCATCACCGCCTGCGAGACCGAGCGCAGGTTGCCCATGCCGTAGTCCACGACGGCCACCGTCGGCATGTCAAAGACTGCCCTTGGTGGACGGGATGACGCCGGCCGAGCGCGGGTCGGGCGTCAGCGCCATGCGCAAGGCGCGAGCGAAGGCCTTGAAGATGGTCTCGCACTGGTGATGGGCGTTGTCGCCGGTCAGGTTGTCGATGTGCAGCGTGACCAGCGCGTGGTTGACGAAACCCTGGAAGAACTCGTAGGTCAACTGGGTGTCGAACGCGCCCACCATGCCGGACTTGAAGGGCACGTTCATGTGCAAACCGGGGCGACCGGAAAAGTCGATCACCACGCGCGACAACGCTTCGTCCAGCGGCACATAGCTGTGACCGTAACGCGTGATGCCTTTCTTGTCGCCCACCGCCTGTGCCACCGCCATGCCCAGCGTGATGCCCACGTCTTCCACGGTGTGGTGGCCGTCGATGTGCAAATCGCCCACGGCGTGGATGTCGAGGTCGATCAGCCCGTGGCGGGCGATCTGGTCGAGCATGTGGTCGAAGAAACCGATACCCGTGGCGAGCTGGGCGACGCCGGTGCCGTCCAGATCGATGCGCGCACGGATCTGCGTTTCCTTGGTGTTGCGGGTGACATCGGCGGTGCGGTTCGTCATGAATCGGCTTTCACAGGCTGTCTTGCAGGGCGCGGATCATCGCGTCATTTTCGGTGGGCGCGCCCACCGTCAAACGCAGGCAGTTGGCCAGCAGCGGGTGCAGGCCGGCGATGTGCTTGACCAGAACGCCGCGGGCCTTCATGCCCTCGAAGGCGCGCTTCGAATCGGGCACGCGCACCAGAATCATGTTGGCTTCGCTGGGCCAGGCTTGCACGCTGGACATGTCACGCAGCGCGGCCTGCAGGCGCACACGCTCGCGGCACAGCAGCGCCGCCTGGCGGGCGTATTCGTCGGCGTGTTCCAGCGCGAACAAAGCGGCTTCGGCGTTCAACACGCTGACGTTGTAGGGCGGGCGCACCTTGTCGATCTCGTCGATGAGTGCGGCCGCGCCACACAGGTAGCCCAGCCGCACGCCGGCCAGCCCGAACTTCGACAGCGTGCGCAGCACCAGCACGTGATCGTGGGCTGCCATGCGCCGCATCCAGCTGCGCGCGGCGAAGGGTTGGTAGGCCTCGTCGAACACCACCAGCCCGTTCTGCCGGCCCACTGCACCGACGATGCGGTCGATGACGGCGTCGTCGAACAAATTGGCCGTCGGGTTGTTCGGATAGGCGATGTAGGTGATTGCCGGGCGGTGCCTTTCGATGGCCGCCAGCATCGCGGCTGCGTCCAGTTCGAAGTCGGCCGTCAGCGGCACGCCGACGAACTGCAGGCCGCGCAATTTCGCGGACGTCTCGTACATCACGAAACCCGGCAGCGGCGCCAGCACGGTAGCACCGGGCACGTCACAGGCCACACTCAAGATGTCGATCAGCTCGTCCGACCCGTTGCCGATGATCAACTTGCAGCCGGCTGGCAAGTCGACATGCCGGGCCAGCGCCGTGGCCACATCGGCCACGCACTGCGCCGGATAGCGGTTGAGGGCCGCGCGACCCAGGCGCTCGCCCAATTCGCGCTGCAACTCGGGCGGCAGGCTGAAGGGGTTCTCCATCGCGTCCAGCTTGATGAAGCCGGCGCTGGGCTGGATGGCGTAGGCGTGCATGCCCTGCACGTCCTGGCGCACGGTGTTGCGGATGCGCGCAGCCAGTTGGCTGGCCGGTGTGGACACCGGCACGGCGTCGGCCTGCAAACGCATCTCGGCCGCCTGCGCGTGGGCCTGCAGGCCTTCGCCGTAGGCCAACTCGGCCGCGATGGGGCCGAGCACCTGCGCGCCTGCCTGGCTGACTTCGATCAGGCTGCTGCGCTTGCAAAAGTCGTACACGCCCAGCGGCGATGAAAAGCGCGCCGTGCCCGAGGTGGGCAGCACGTGGTTGGGGCCGGCGCAGTAGTCGCCCAGGCTTTCGCTGGTGTAGGCGCCCAGGAAGATGGCGCCAGCGTGGCGCAGCAGCGGTTCCCAGCGCTGCGGCTCGCGCGAGCTGACTTCCAGGTGCTCAGGCGCGATGCGGTTGCTGATGGCGCAGGCCTCTTCCATGCTGCGCGTCTGGATCAGCGCGCCACGGCCTTCGAGGCTGGCCCGGATCACATCGCGGCGCGGCATGCCGTCGATCAAACGTTCGATGGCGGCGTGCACTTCGGCGATGTAGTCGGCGTCGGGACACAGCAGGATGCTCTGCGCCAGTTCGTCGTGCTCGGCCTGGCTGAACAGGTCCATCGCCACCCAGTCGGCCGGCGTGCTGCCGTCGGCCAGCACCAGAATTTCACTGGGCCCGGCAATCATGTCGATGCCGACCTGGCCGAAGACGCGGCGCTTGGCGCTGGCCACGTACGCATTCCCCGGGCCGGTGATTTTGTCCACGCGCGGTACGGTGGCCGTGCCGTAGGCCAGCGCGGCCACGGCCTGCGCGCCGCCGATGGTGAAGACGCGGTGCACGCCGGCCACCTGCGCAGCGGCCAGCACCAAAGCGTTGCGCTCACCTCTCGGCGTGGGAACGACCATCACGATCTCGGGAACACCGGCCACCTGCGCCGGGATCGCGCTCATCAGCACGCTGCTCGGGTAGGCCGCCTTGCCACCGGGCACGTAGATGCCGACGCGGTCCAACGGCGTGACCTTTTGGCCCAGCAGGTTGCCGTCAGCGTCGCGGTATTGCCAGCTGCGGCTGGTGGCTTCCAACTGGCGCTGGTGGTAACTGCGCACGCGGTCGGCAGCGGCTTGCAGGGCAACGCGTTGCGCCGGCGTGATGGCGTCCAGCGCGGCGCGCAATTCGGCGGGTGTGATTTCCAGCGCGGCCACGCTGGCGGCCTGCACGCCGTCGAAGCGGGCGGTCAGCTCCAATACGGCGGCGTCGCCGCGGGCGCGCACGTCGGCCAGGATCTCGGCCACGCGGGTTTCGATGGCCGCATCGGTTGCGGCCGACCAGTGCAGCACGCGCTGGAAGCTGGCCTCGAAGTCAGCCGACGCGGTGCTGAGAAGGCGGATGTTCACCGGGTTCATGTTGCTGCTCATGCCCGCGCCTCCACGGCCGCTTCAAAAGCGTCGATCAGGCCCCGCAGTGCCTCGCGTTTGAGCTTCAGCGCCGCCGGGTTCACCACCAGCCGCGAACTGATGTCCATGATGTGTTCGACCTCGACCAGGTGGTTGGCCTTCAGCGTGCTTCCGGTGGACACCAGGTCGACGATGGCGTCGGCCAGCCCGGTCAGCGGCGCCAGTTCCATCGAACCGTAGAGCTTGATCAGGTCGACGTGCACGCCCTTGGCCGCGAAGTGCTGGCGCGCGATGTGGGTGTACTTGGTGGCCACGCGAATGCGCGAACCTTGCCGCACAGCGGCGGCGTAATCGAAGTCGGCGCGCGTGGCCACGCTCATGCGGCAACGGGCGATCTTCAGGTCCAGCGGGCGGTACAAGCCGACCGCGCTGCCCGCTCCGGCCGCTGCGCTGTGTTCCAGCAGGGTGTCGAAGCCAGCCACGCCGAGGTCGGCGCCGCCATGCTGCACGTAGGTTGGCACGTCGCTGGCGCGCACCAGCACCACCTGCACATCGGGCCGGCTGGTGGCCAGGATGAGCTTGCGGCTCTTTTCGGGGTCTTCGAGCACTTCGATGCCGGCTGCGCGCAACAGCGGCAGCGAGTCGTCAAAGATGCGGCCCTTGGACAGTGCGAGCGTGATCATCGGAGTGCTTTCCCGGCGAGCTTGCAGTGACGTCGGCGGAACCCCATCCACGCCTTGCGGGCGCGCAGCGGTTCCCCGCGGCGCACCGCAGGGTCGGTCAATGGTGGTGGGTCAAGCCGGAAGCCGCAGCGGGTGCGGCAGCGTCGGCTGCGGAGAATTCGGCGGGGGTGAGCGTCTTCATCGAGAGGGCGTGAATTTGCTCGCGCATTCTATCGCCCAGGGCCGCGTAGACGCGCTGGTGGCGGCGCACGCGCGACAGGCCTTCGAATTCGGCGCTGACGATGGTGGCGAAGAAGTGCTGCCCGTCACCTTCCAGTTCCAGGTGCTCGCAGGGCAGGCCGGCAGCGATGAACGCGCGGACTTCGTCAGGGGTTGGGTTGGCCATGACCGTATTGTCTACGAGCGCAATTTATAGCCGCTGGCCAGCAGGCGCAAGGCAACGCTGGCGACCACCACGAAAGCGACGCCGACCACCGCCAGGCTGAGCAGTGGGGACACGTCGCTGGCACCGAAGAAGCCGCGCCGGAAGCCGTCGATCATGTAGAAAAACGGGTTCAAGTGGCTTGCCGCTTGCCACAGCCCGGGCAAGGAATGCACCGAGTAGAAAACGCCCGACAGAAAGGTCATCGGCATGATGATGAAGTTCTGGAAGGCCGCCATCTGGTCGAACTTGTCGGCCCACAAACCGGCGATCACGCCCAGCGAACCCATCAGGCCCGCACCCAGTGCCGCGAAGGTCAAGATCCACCACGGCTCGGCCAGCCGCAGCGGCGCGAACCAGACGGTCACCAGCAGCACGCCCGTGCCCACCGCGAGCCCGCGGACCATGGCCGCGCCCACGTAGGCCGCGAACCAGGCGGCGTGCGACAGCGGCGTGACCAGCAGGAAGACGATGTTGCCGGTTATCTTGCTCTGCACCAGTGAACTGCTGCTGTTGGCGAAGGCGTTCTGCAGCACGCTCATCATCACCAGGCCGGGCAGCAAGAAGCTGGTGTAGCCGACGCCGGGGAAGGCCTCGACGCGCTCGTTCAGCACGTGGCCGAAGATCAGCATGTACATCACCGATGTCAGCACCGGCGCGGCCACGGTCTGGAAGGCAACGTTCCAAAAGCGCAGGATTTCCTTGCGGAACAGCGTGCCGGTGCCTTCGAAGTTCATGCTGATGCTCATGCGGCCGCCCCCGCGCCTTGCATGATTTCGAGGAAGACATCTTCCAGGTCGGCCCGCCCAATCTCCAAATCTTCGACCTTCACGCCGCTGCTGCGCAGCATGGCCAGCATGGATTCGACTTCGGCGGCGTCATGCGCCTTGGCCTGCACCGTGCGGCCGGTGACGCGCGCGGTGGCGGCAATGGCCGGCGGCAGCGCGTCGTCGGTCTTGAAGCGCAGCATGGTGCTGGCGCGGCCGGCCAGCAGCGCGCTGGTGGTGTCCAGCGCCACCACGCGGCCCTGCTTGAGCATGGCGATACGCCCGCACAGCGCCTCGGCTTCTTCCAGGTAGTGCGTGGTCAGCATCACGGTGTGGCCTTCGCGGTTCAAGCGGCTGATGAAGGCCCACAGCGTCTGGCGCAGTTCGACGTCGACGCCGGCCGTCGGCTCGTCCAGCACGATGACCGGCGGCCGGTGCACCAAAGCCTGCGCCACCAGCACGCGCCGCTTCATGCCGCCGCTGAGCTGGCGCATGTTCGAGCTGGCCTTGTCGGTCAGGCCCAGCGCGTCCAGCAGTTCGTCGATCCAGGCCTGGTTGTTGTGAACCCCGAAATAGCCACTCTGGATGCGCAGCGTTTCCATCACGTTGAAGAAGGGGTCGAAGACCAATTCCTGCGGCACGATGCCCAAAGCATGGCGCGCGGCGGCGAAGTCGCTGACCACGTCATGACCCATCACGGTGACATGCCCGCCGGTGGCGCGGCCCAGGCCGGCCAGCACCGAGATCAGCGTCGTCTTGCCCGCGCCGTTGGGGCCCAGCAGGCCGAAGAACTCGCCCTGGAAGATATCGAAGGAAACGCCGTCCAGGGCCCGCAGGCTGCCACGGGCGCCGCGGTAAACCTTGCTGACCTTGTCGAAATGGATGGCGACGGGTTTGGACTGCGCAATGGTGGACAAGGACGGGGACGGACAGGGCATGGAGGGCGGGATTGTAGGCAGGCGCAGCGCCACGGCCCGGTGCCAGAATGACCCGAAGACTGCCCACCCACATGGCCGCCACCAAGACCACCAAGCCCCCCCGCCGCACCGCCGAGCGCATCCTGGAGGTGACGCTGGCGCTCTTCAACCGCTATGGCGAGCCGAATGTCAGCACCACGCTGATCTCGGCCGAATTGGGCATCAGCCCGGGCAACCTGTACTACCACTACCCGGCCAAAGACGAGCTCATCAACTCGCTCTTCGACCGCTATGAAAAAGCGCTGAACGAGATCTTGCCGGCCGCAGAAGGGGTCGAGAACGTCGAAGACGCGTGGTTGTTCTTTCACATGCTCTTCGAGCTGATCTGGGGCTACCGCTTCCTGTACCGCGATCTGAACGACCTGCTCAGCAAGAACCGCCGGCTGGAAACGCATGTCCAGTTCGTGCTGAAGAACAAGGCCAAGGCCATGCACGGTTTGCTGGATGGGCTGTCGCGCTTTGGCGTGGCGCGGCTGAACAGCGCCGACGCCGGGCCGCTGGCCACCTCGATGGTCGTGGTCGTGACCTACTGGCTCAGTTTCGAATACGTGCGCGACCCGCGCCACGCGCTGGAAGCCGAGGCCGCTGCGGCTTCGATGGGCCGTGGCGCCTTCCACGCGCTGGCCTTGCTGATGCCGCACCTGGACGAGGCGTCGCGTGACCATTTGCGCACGTTGGCTGCGGCTTACGTGACGGGCTGAAGGCGGGTCGCAGGGTCGCTGGCCCCAGCGAACGTGGCGGCCGCCAGCCGCCGGTTGCCTTATCGTGCAAGCGGTGCCCCCACCAACCTCACACACCCGCCCCAGCGACACGCTGAGCGCCCGCGACCGCCGCGCCCTGCTGGCCACGCTGGTGGCCATCTTCCTGGGCTCGCTGGACACCGCCATCGCCAACACGGCGCTGCCGGCCATCGCGGCCGATTTGCACGCGTCACCGGCCACGTCGATCTGGATCGTCAACGCTTACCAGATGGCCATCGTGGCTACGCTGTTGCCTTTCGCGGCATTGGGCGACTTGTGGGGGCCGCGCAAGGTTTTCCTCGGCGGGCTGGCATTCTTCACGCTGGCCTCTTTGGGCTGTGCGCTGGCTGACAGCCTGGTCACGCTGACGCTGGCGCGCGCGCTGCAGGGCATCGGCGCCAGCGCGATCATGAGCGTCAACATCGCGCTGATCCGGCTGATCTACCCGGCCCACCGCCTGGGCCGTGGCGTGGGGCTCAACGCGCTGGTGGTGGGCGTGGGTTTCGCGGTCGGGCCCACGGTGGCTTCGCTGGTGCTCAGCGTGGCGTCGTGGCCCTGGCTGTTCGCCATCAACGTGCCGCTGGGTGCGATTTGCTTTGCTTTCGGCCTGCCGGCACTGCCGCGCAGCGAACCGCGTGGTCACGCCTTTGACCCCGCCGCCGCCGTGCTGACGGCGGTGGCTTTTTCGGCGCTGATCCTGTCGTTGGGCGCGGCCACGCAGCGTGAAGACGCGCGCTGGCTGGGCCTGGCCTTGCTGACCGCGCTGGTCGCGGGCGGGCTGCTGCTGCGCCGCCAGGCCAGACACCCGGCGCCGATGTTGCCGGTGGATCTGCTGCGCAGGCCGCTGTTCGCGCTGTCGGCGGTCACGTCGATGTGCGCTTTTGCGACGCAGGGCCTGGCGCTGGTGTCACTGCCTTTCTACTTTGAACAGGTGCTGCACCGCGACCCCATCGAGACCGGTTTCCTGATGACGCCCTGGGCTGTGGTCGTGGCCGCAGCCGCACCCTTCGCCGGGCGGCTTTCAGACCGCCACGCGCCGGGTCTGCTGGGCGGCATTGGCTTGAGTGTGCTGGCGCTGGGCATGGCCTCGCTGGCGCTGCTGCCGGCCAACCCTGGCGTGCTGGACATCGTGCTGCGCATGGCGGTCTGCGGCCTGGGCTTCGGCTTCTTCCAGTCGCCGAACTTGCGTGCCTTGATGGCCAGCGCACCGCCCGAACGCGCCGGTGGCGCCAGCGGCGTCATCGCCATGGCCCGGCTGCTGGGCCAGGCCAGCGGCGCGGCGCTGGTGGCCCTGTGCTTCGGCCTGTCCGGCGCCCAAGGCGCCACCTGGGCGCTGTGGCTGGGTGCCGGCACTGCCACGCTGGCGGCACTGGCCAGCACCGCGCGGCTGTGGGCCCGGTAGCTTGAAAGCGCAGTGAAAGAGCGCCCCTAGAATCACGCGGCCATCCCAGCCTGCCTCCATGTTCAAAAACGCGCTCGTCTACCGCATCGACCACTGGGAACAGCCCCCGCACACCGCCATCGAAGAAAAACTGGCCAGTGCGCGCTTCATCGAATGCGCCGCGACGCAGCCCGAATCGCACGGCTTCGTCGAGCCGCGCGGCAACAACCAGGGCGCACTGCTGGAAAGCGTCGGCGGCCAGCTCATCTTGCAGCTGTGCAGCGAAACCAAGGGCGTGCCCAGCGGGGTAGTCAAGGACCAGCTGGAACTGCGGCTGAAAGACATCGAAGCGCAAACCGGCCGGCGCCCCAAGGGCAAGATGGTCAAAGAGCTGAAGGAAGAGATCGTGCACAGCCTGCTGCCGCGCGCCTTCCCCAAACGCGGTAACACGCTGATCTGGATCGACCTGACGGCCAAGCGCATCGTCATCGGCGCGGGCACCGCCAAGAAGGCCGACAAGGTGCTGACCCAACTGGCCGATCTGCTGGGCGGCGGCCTGCGTTTGACGCAGTTGCAGACCGGGTTGTCGCCTGCCACCGCCATGGCCGCCTGGCTCAGCGAGAAGGAAGCGCCAGCCGGGTTCAGCATCGACCGCGAGTGCGAACTGAAGCAGCCCGACAGCGAAAAGGCCGCCGTGCGCTACGCCCGCCACACGCTGGACATCGACGAGGTCGGCGAGCACATCAAACAGGGCAAGCTGCCGACGCAGTTGGCCATGACCTGGGGCGGCCGCGTCAGCTTCGTGCTGACCGAGGTGCTGGCGATCAAGAAGATCAAGCTGCTGGACGTGGTGCTGGAAGCCAACCAGGGCGCCAACGATGGCAAGGACGACGGCGGCTTCGACGCCGACGTGGCGCTGACCACCGGCGAGCTGCGCCGCCTGCTGCCCGACCTGATCGAGGCCCTGGGCGGCGAGCCCGCGCTGAGTTAGGCCCGGCGCCGCCGCGCCAGCGCACCCAGCACCATCAAGCCCAGCCCCAGGCTGGCCCAGGTGGCCGGCTCGGGCACGGCAGCTGTCAACTGGTACACGATGCCGCCCGTGCCGTTGGACGCCGTGTTGGTGACCAACGCGTACAACTCGCCAGAGTCGTCCTCGCCGAAGCCGTGCACGGTCAGGCCGCTGGGCAACTGGCCAGTACCGAACTGCGGCAGCAGGAATTCCTTGATCTCGCCGGTGATGAGGTCGGCATAGAACAAGCGGCCGTCCGCCCGCGGCAAGCCGCCGCCGGCCGCATGCAGCGCCAGGTCACCGAAGATGTACTTGCCATTAAGCCCGGGGAGGGCCGCCCCGCGGTAGACGAAGCCCCCGGTGATCGAGATGCCGTCGCCGTGGTCGTATTCCAACGTGCCCAAAGTGCCGGTGATGGGGTCGATCAAACCATCCGGCGAGCCGGGGCTGCGTGGGCCGATCGTGCCGGCCGCGCCGCCGGGGCCGGTGACGCGGTTGAAAAGGAAGTCGCCCTCCTTGATGGCCCAGCCGAAGTTGCCGCCTTTGACCAGGCGGTCAATCTCTTCGATATTGTTCTGGCCCACGTCGGCGACGATGATCTGACCGTTGCCGCCGAGGTCAACGCGGTCGACGCTGAAGCGGTAGGGGTTGCGCAAGCCCAGCGCGTAGATCTCGGACAAGGCGCCAGCCCTCGCCACGAAGGGGTTGCTGCTGGGGATGCGGTACTGGCCGTTGGCGCTGAGCGCGTCGCTGCTGGCCCCGGTCAAGACCGGGTTGATGGGGTCGATGCGCAGCATCTTGCCCAGCGGTGTGCTCAGGTTCTGCGAATTGCCACCGGGCTCCAGATGGCTGAGGCCGACGTCATTGGCGTTGCCGCCGTCGCCCAGGCCGACGTACATATAGCCGTCGGTTCCGAAGGCGATGGTGCCGCCGTTGTGGTTGTTGGCGTTCTTGCCGAAGGACACGATTTCACGCCGCGTTGTGGCATCCACTGCACTGCCATCGGCGTTCATCTTCCACTCGTTGATGACGTTCTTGTAGCCCTGTGCGGCACCGTTGGGTGCGGCAAAAGTTGGCGCAGTGCCAGGCGCGATCAACTCGCTGTTGTAGGTGTACAGCGTGCGGAATCCAGACGAGCCGACTTTGTTGTAGTCAGGGCTGAATGCCAGGCCGAGGAAGCCGCGTTCGTCGTTGGCATTGGTGGTGACCAGCGGCGGCGCCACACGGGCGCTGATGTCCAGCGCCGGCGCGGCCAGCAGGTTGCCGTTCTGGATCACGCGCAACAAGCCGTTCTGTTCGACCACGAACAAGCGGCTCGCGTCGCCGGGTGCGCTGATCGCGTAGTCGGGTGCCGACAGGCCGGTGGCCACAGCCTTCAGCGTGATGGCGATGTCGCCGTGGACGATGGCGGGCAGCACGGAGGTGGCGTGTGACAGGCCGGCCGACGCGAGCAGGACCCCGGCTGCGGCTTGCGCTGTGCGGCTGGGCTTGAAGGTGTGCGACATGGCGGTCTCCTAACTTTGATGTTCCGTTCCTCATTCGAGGCGGCCTAGGGGTAGAAAAGGGGGCTGGGTGCGTCACGTTTCAGCGAGCGCTTCGGCGGCGCCACAACCCGATCAGGACGGCCAGACCGCCTGCCAGCATCAGCGCACGGTCCGGCTCGGGCACGGCGCTGATGTTGTCGATGCCCAGTTGCGCAGACACATTGCTGGGGCCCAGGTTGCCGTGCCACAGGCGCAATTCGTTGACGCCGCTCAGCACCGTGAAAGTCCCCGTCAGCGCCGCCGGCAGCAGCGAAAAGGTGGCGTGCATCCAGCCGCTTGCTGCAGGAACGACGAAGGCGGCCGTGGTGTATGCGAAGACACTGGGGTCGGGGCCGGTGACTTGCAAATGCAGATCCAGTTCGGTGCTGCCGAAGTTCTTCAGGTCCATCGTGATGGCGCTCAGCGCGGCGCCGGTGTAGCTACCGGTCCACTGCACCGAGTTGAACAGCACCAGCTTGCCGCCTGGGGCTGCCAAGCCGGTGGCCGTGGCCAGCAGGTACAGATCGCTGGCGCCGCCAGGGCCGCCACCGCCGCCATTGGCCGGCGGGTTCGGGCTTGGACCGCCCGTGACCCAGTCGCCGGTGCCGCCGTTCTGGAAGGTATCGACCTGACCCACGGTCACAGCGATCACCGGGCTGGCCAACAGGCCCAAGGCCCACGCAGCCGACCTGCTCCATCGTTGAAACGCCATGGCGACCCCCGTCGTGTTTGTCTTCTTCAGCGCAACCCTCGGGCGACAGGCACTGCATCGGCCAAGCTGCTAATTCGGGTGTACGGCCGGGCCGCGTGTGGTATTCCATCCGGTCGTCGCGACGGCGGCAGTGCCTGCAGGCAAAATCCGCGTTTTGAAGACAGAAAGCGCGCACCGTGGACTTGCACGTACCGATCACCATCAGCGATGAACTGACCGAAGAGGTCATCACCGGCAAGGCCGCGCTGAACCTGGCCAGCGGCGAGATCGGCCGCATCGACTACGAAGATTGGGACGTGGAGGCACGCGGCCAGCCCTTCGAGAGCGAAGACTACGAATTCACCAGCGGCACGCTGTCCAACGCCGGCAAGGATGTTGAATTCCGCGTCGATGTGAACAAGGTCACCGGGCAGTACTCGGTCAGCGCCAGCGAGTTGCTGGAAATCAAGGTGCGCGCGGCGGCACTGTTCGCCGGTATCACCAGCAAAGAACTGGCGATCAAGGTACGCGGCGCAGCGCCTGAGCCGCCACCGGCACCGCCAACCCCGCCCAAGCGCTCAGGCGGTCGCGGCCGCTTTCACTGAAGGTGACAGGTCGACGCTCCGTGCGGGCGCTCGCTAGCGGCGCTCAGTGCCGCGCAATGGCGCTTCAATGCGCCCCGCCCGCCTCGGGTGCGCCGCGCCCTTGCGGCGGCGCGGGCCGCGCCCACCACAGCACGCCCAGCAGCAAGATGAAGATGCCCGCCGAGGCGTAGAACAAATCGGTCGCGGCCATGGTGTAGGCCTGTTGGTCGATGGTGCGGTTGATGGTGGCCAGCGCCTGCTCAGGGGTGAAGCCACCGGCCGCCAGTTGAGCCAGCGTTTGCGTGGCCGCCGAGTTGCCCCGGTTGATGGATTCGGCCAGCTGCGCGTGGTGGAACACGGCGCGGTCTTCCCACACCGTGGTGAACAGCGACGTGCCGATGGCGCCGGCCGTGATGCGCACGAAATTTGACAAACCGGCGGCTGAGGGCAGCTTGTCGGGCGTCATGCCCGAGAACACGATGGCCTGCAAAGGAATGAAGAAGAAGGCCATCGCCGCACCCTGCAAGAAGGTGGGGATGAGGATGGTGACCACATCGGCCTGCGCGTTGAAGCGCGAGCGCATCCACAGGATCAAGGCGAAGCCGATGAAAGCCACGCTGGCCAGCTTGCGCGGGTCGATACGTCCCACGTTTTTGCCCACCCAGGGCGACAGCAGAATGGCCAGCAGGCCCACCGGCGCCGTCGCCAGGCCGGCCCAGGTGGCGGTGTAGCCCATGTATTGCTGCAACCACAGCGGCAGCAGCACCACGTTGCCGAAAAACAGGCCGTAAGCCACCGACAGCGACACCGTGCCCACCAGGAAATTGCGCCGCGCGAACAAGCGCAGGTCAACGACGGGCTGCTTCTCGGTCAGCTCCCAGGCCAGGAAGAACAGAAAGCTGACCACGGCGACCACAGCCAGCGCGACGATCTGGCCCGATTCGAACCAGCCCAGCTCCTTGCCCTTGTCGATGCAGATTTGCATGGCGCCCACGAACAGCACCAGCAGCACCAGGCCAACGCGGTCCAGCGGCACGCGGTTGGGTCCGGGGTCGCGCTTTTTATAGATCGACCAAGTCATCGCGGCGGCGACAAGGCCCACCGGGATGTTGATGTAAAAGATCCACGGCCAGGCGATGTTGTCGGTGATCCAGCCGCCCAACAGCGGCCCGGCCACCGGCGCCACCAGCACGGTCACGGCCCACATCGCCATGGCCGTGCCGGCCTTGGCTGCGGGGTAGCTGCTGAGCAACAAGGTTTGCGACAGCGGAATCATCGGTCCGGCCACCAGGCCTTGCAGCACGCGGAAGGCGATCAGCATGCCGATGTTGGGTGCCAGGCCGCACAGCCACGACGCCATGACAAACAGCAGCACGCTGGCCGTGAACAAACGCACCGCGCCGAAGCGCCGCGTCATCCAGCCGGTCAGCGGCACTGAAATGGCATTGGCCACCGCGAACGAGGTGATGACCCAGGTGCCCTGCGAAGGGCTCACGCCCATGTCGCCCGCGATGGCCGGGATGGAGACGTTGGCGATGGACGTGTCCAGCACGTTCATGAAGGTGGCCAGCGACAGCGCCACCGTGCCCAGAACCAATTGGCTGCCGGTCAGCGGCGGAAAGGCCGGCGGGCGGGCGGGGCCCGCAGCGGCAGGTGCCGGCGGCGATGCAGACGGCCCGGGGCCGCTGCTAGTGGCGGATGCAGTCACGGTGCGCAGACCCCGTCAGTTCACTGCACGCGCTGTGCGGCGCTGGCGACGGCCTGATGGCCGTTCACCACTGCTGCGGCGGCCACAGGCTGCGCTGCCGAAGTGGCCTTGGCCAGCTTGGTCGGGCGCCCGCCGTTGGCCACGATGATGCGGCGCACCTCGGCGTCGGCGGCGGTGTTGTTCTGCTCGAAGACCGCCGTCTGCGTGACCGTGGAGGCGCGTGAGCCATCGGCCAGCATGCGGCCTTCGGTCTTGCTGACGTCCACCTTGGCGTCCATCGACAAGCCCACGCGCAGCGGGTGTTCGGCCACTTCCTTGGCGTCCAGCGCAATGCGCACCGGCACGCGCTGCACCACCTTGATCCAGTTGCCGGTGGCGTTCTGTGCCGGCAGCAGCGCGAAGGCCGCGCCGGTGCCCGCGCCCAGACCTTCGATGGTGCCGCGGTAGGGCACTTTCTTGCCGTAGACGTCGGCCACCAGTTCCACCGGCTGGCCGATGCGCAGGTTCTGCAACTGACTTTCCTTGAAGTTGGCTTCCACCCAGACCTGACTCAGCGCAATCACCGACAGTAGCGGCGTGCCAGCCTGCACGCGCTGGCCCAATTGCACGCTGCGCTTGGCGACGAAACCGTCCACCGGCGACTGCAGATCGGCGCGCTTCAGCGCCAGAAAGGCTTCGCGCACGCGGGCCGCCGCACGGGCCACGTTCGGGTGCTGATCGACGGCCACGCCTTCGGTCAAGACCTGGTTGGACGCGAGCTGTTCGCGCGCCGCCAGCACGGCCGACTGCGCCGCGGCCACGCTGCTGCGCGCCGTCGTCAATTGGGCGGTGACGTGGTTGAACTCTTCCTTGCCCACCGCGCCGCTGGCCAGCAGCGGGCTGCGGCGGCTGACATCGTCTTGCGCCTTGCCCACCTCGGCCCGCGCGCGCGCCAGGTCGGCTTCGCGCAGCGCAATCTGGGCCTGCAGCGTGCCGTTGTTGGCGTAGAGCGTGCGCACTTCGCGCACGGTCTGCGCCAGTTGCGCTTCGGCCTGTTCCAGGGCGACCTGCGCGTCGGCCGGGTCCAGCTTGACCAGCGTCTGGCCGGCCTTCACGTGGTCGGTGTCGTCGGCATTGATGGCCACCACCGTGCCACCGACTTGGGGCGTCAGCTGCACGACGTTGCCTTGCACGTAGGCGTTGTCGGTGGACTCGAAATGGTTCAGCACCAGCGCCCAGTAGGCGGCGTAGGCGATGCCGCCCACGACAACCAGAGCGCCAACGGCGGTGAGAGCCTTCTTGCGGGCCGGGTTGCCGGCGGCGACAGCGGCGGTGGTGTTTTGCGGGGCGTTCATCGGGTGACTCCAGAATTCAGTGCGGTGTTCAGATGGGTGTTCAGGCTGGGCTCAGCGCGCGTTCATCGAGCATTGATCGCCAGCGTCGGCGCGAGACCGGGCGTATCAGCCTGGGCGGCGTACCCGCCACCCAGTGCTCGGATCAGTGCGATCTGCGCGTCCCAGCTGCGGGCCTTCAGGTCGGCGGCTTGACGGCGCTGGTTCAACACGCCGACCTCTGAATTCAGCACCACCAGGTAGGTCGACAGCCCGGCGCGGTAGCGCTGCGTGGCCAGGTCGTAGGCGGCTTCTGCCGCGCCCTGAGCCTGCGCCTGTTCGCGCTGCTGCAGCGCGATCGCGCGCAGCGAACTGATCGGGTCGGCCGTTTCATGAACGGCTTCCAGCACGGCGGCGTTGTAGCTTTCGATGGCGGCGTCCAGATCGGCCGTCTTGCCGCGCAGGCTGGCACGCAGGCGGCCGGCGTCGAAGATCGGCAAGCGTATGGCCGGGCCAGCGCCGTATTGCTCGCTGCCGGCGTTGATCAGTTTGTCCAGACCGATGCTGGCCAAGCCGGCGAAAGCGGTCAGGTTGATGTTCGGGTAGAACGCCGCCTTCGCACTGGCCACGTCGCTGCCAGCGGCTTCGATGCGCCAGCGCGCGGCCGTGATGTCGGCGCGGCGGCCCAGCAAATCGGCCGGCAGCATGGCCGGTAACGGCATGGCCAAACCCGACAGGCGGGCGCTGCCGGGCGCCACCACCAGCGTGTCCAGCGCCTGGGGCGGCTGAGCCGTCAGCGCGGCCAGTGCGTGGCGGGTCAGCGCGATCTGCTCGTCCAGTTGTTCGATCTGCTGGCGGGCTTCCGGCAGCGCGCCCTCGCCTTGGCGCAACTCCACCGTGGTGTCCAGGCCGGCCTGCACGCGCTGGCGGATCAGGCCCAGCATCTCGTCGCGCTGCTTCAAAGCGCGTTCGGCGATGGCGCGCTGATCGAACAGCCGCGCCAGTTGCCCGTAACTGCGCGCCACGTTGCTGGCCAGCACATTGCGGGCGGCCTGTACCTCGGCTTCAGCGGCACGGCCGGCACCCACCGCGGCGGCCAGTGCAGCGCGGTTGCGGCCGAAGAAATCGAACTCCCAACCCACGCCCACTTGCGCGCTGGCCAGCGTGCGGATGGAGCCACCCAGCGGCGGCGGGTAGATGCTGGTGCTGCTGAAGCGCTGGCGCGTCAAATCGGCCGAGCCATTGACTTGCAAGCCTTCATTCGCCTGCACCGTGGCGGCCAGCGCCTGCGCACGTTCGACACGCGTTTGCGCACCGCGCAGGCTGGGGCTGCCGGCCAGCGCGCTTTCGATCAGTGCGTTCAATTGCGTGTCGCCGTAAGCCCGCCACCAATCAGCGGCGATGGCCGTTTCGGATGAGGGCGCAGACCCGGGCGCAGTCAGGCCGACAGCCACCGGCGTCACCATCGCGGCACTCGACGCGATGCCCGCACTGCTGGCGCAACCGGCCAGTGTCAGCACCGCGCTGGCGGCCAGGGCCAAGGCCAGAACCGCGAAGGTCGTCACGCCGACGCAAGGGGATGCTTGTTGCGGCTTCATTTGCTCAGGCAAGGAATTGGGGATGTTCAAGCTGTGTCTCGATGTCAGTTCGCGTGCTCAGTTCGCGGGCTCAGGCCGGCGGGTTCAGATCGGCGGTGCGCAGCGCTTCGCCGGTCTCCACCATGCGCTGCAAATAGCCCTTCAGCGCCTGCCATTCGGTCTTTGAAAAACCGGCCAAATGGGCGTTCAGCACATCGGCCAGCACGCCCGGCACTTCGGTGATGGCCTCGGCGCCCTGCGGCGTCAATTCCACCTGCACGACACGCCGGTCATCGGTGGAGCGCACGCGCTTGCAAAGCTGCTTCTTTTCCAGGCGGTCGAGCATGCGCGTCATCGCGCCGGCGTCGATGAACAGGCGTCTCGCCAATTCGGCCACCGGCATCGAGCCGGCCTTCTGCAACATCAGCAGTGGGCCCCACTGCGCACTGGTCAGCCCGTGGGGTTCCAGTCGACGGTCGGCCTGCCCGACGACCGAGCCGACAACCCGTTTCATCAGGTAAGCCACGCTCTCGCTGCTGGCGTAAGCGTTGGGGCAATAGAACTCGGGAGCAGATGCTGAACGGGCCACGGCGGTCTGACGGTTGAAGCGAAAAAATGAATATACATGCCTAGGCAATATTTGTCTTGGCTGGGTCTTTGGGCGTCCTGCAGGACAAACGACCGGCGGCGCTTTCGGCGGCGGCTATCCTCCGCCACGCCACAGCGTCCGCATGCTGAAAAGCCCTCTCTGATCCCCGACATGCCCCGTATCCTGATCGCCGGTTACCAGCACGAGACCAACACCTTCGCGCCCAGTCTGGCCGACTGGGCCGCCTTGACGCGCGGCGACTCTTTCCCGACCTTCGTGCGAGGCGCTGCCATGCAGGCCCAGCTCAGCGGCATCAACATCCCCGTCGCTGGTTTCATTGAATTCGCCGGCACACAAGGCTGGTCGCTGCTGCCCAGTTGCTGGGCCGGCGCCATCCCCTCGTCCTACGTCACGCGCGAGGCTTTCGAGCGCATCGCCACCACCATCTGCGAAGACGTGGTGGCGGCGGCCACCACCGGCCTGGACGCCATCTATCTCGACCTGCACGGTGCCGCCGTGGCCGAGCACGCCCATGACAGCGAGGGCGAACTGCTGGCCCGGCTGCGCGCCATCGTCGGGCCGCAGTTGCCCATCGTCGCCAGCCTGGACCTGCACGCCAACGTCACGCCCCGCATGGTGCGCGACGCCGACGCGCTGGTGGCCTACCGCACCTACCCCCACGTGGACATGGCGGCCACCGGCATGCTGGCCGGGCGGTTGCTGGCGCGGCGTTTCAAGGCCGTGCGCAAGGAAGTGATGCATGCGCACCGCCTGCCGTTTCTGATACCGCTGAACGCGCAGAGCACCTGGCTGCAGCCGGCGCAGCACTTGTACGAACAGCTCCAGGCGCTGGACCGCCAACACGGCACGGTGTTGAGCTTCTGCACGGGCTTTCCGGCCAGCGATTTCGAAGGCTGCGCACCGATGGTCTGGGCTCACGGCGCGCAGGCCGAAGCGGCGGTGGAGCGCTTCTACGCGCTGGCCGCCGAACCCACGCAATGGCAGATGGACATGCGCCCCGCGCGCGAGGCTGTGGCCCAGGCGCTGGCCCTGGCCGAAGGCGCTGCCAAACCGGTGGTCATCGCCGACACCCACGACAACCCGGGCGTTTCAACGTGCTGGCCGTGATCACCCGCCCACGCACCCACCCAGGCACCCGATGCCGCTGCGCCTGATCCCCGTACTGCTGGCCCTGGCCTGGGGCTTCAACTGGCCGGCGGTGAAGATCATGTTGTCGGTGATCCCGCCCTTCGCGCTGCGCGGGCTGGGCCTGGGTGGCGGCGCGCTGCTGCTGTTCGCGCTGGCCGCTACGCAACGCAAGGCCTTGTGGCCCACACGCGCGGCCTGGCCCGGCATTGCGATGGGCACTTTCAGCACGGTGATGGTCTTCAACTTCGCGACGGCCTTCGCGCAACTCAACACCAGCACCTCGCGCGCCGCCGTGCTGACTTTCACCACACCGATGATGGCCGCCGCGCTGGCCTGGGTCTTCCTGGGCGAACGGCCCGGCCGGCGCGGCGGCTGGGCGCTGGCGCTGGGCAGCCTGGGCGTGGCGGTGCTGGCCGAACCGGTGCTGGACACCGCCTTGCACGGCGGCCTGTCGGCCACGCAGGCGCGTGGCCTGCTGCTGCCGCTGCTGGCGGCCTTCGCCTGGGCCAGCGGCACGGTGATGGCCAAGCGCTGGCCGCCGCTGGGCGACCGCATTGTGGTTACGGCCTGGCAGTTGGGTCTGGGCGCGGTGGGCGGGCTGCTGATCTCGCTGGCCATCGGTGAACGCTGGCCGGCCGTGTGGCCGCCGCGGGTGTGGGTGGCGATGGCCTATCACGTGCTCATCGCCACCGCCGTGGCCTATGTGCTGTGGTATCGCCTGCTGGCCAGCGCCAGCGCCACTGCGGCTTCGCTGGCCGTGCTGGCCGTGCCCGTGGTGGGCGTGCTCAGCGCGATGGCCCTGGTCGGCGACCGGCCCAGCACAGCCGACTGGCTGGGCTTCAGCCTGGTGCTGGGTGGGGCGGCGCTGGTGGTGCTGAAGCTGCCGGGGCGGACACAGGCGCCGGCACGGGCACAGGCGCCATGATCACTGTCGCCATGCCGCCCACGCAGCCGGTGGTCTTGCCGTCCTTGCAGGCAGAAACATCGGCCGGCAGCGGCAGCAACAAGGGATGGCTGTGGATGGCGTCGCGACGGCCAAGGATGTAGAGCAGCAAGGTCGCTGCCGTGACCAGTGCCAAAAGGAAGATCAGCAAGCGCCGGCGTTTGGACACCGGCCGGTAGCGCACGCTCTTGTAGCGGTCGCGGTGGTAGTCGCGGTCGGCGTCTTGCTTCTTGAAGAACATTGAATCGGGTCCAGGGGAGGGAGAGGCCGGCATGGGTGCGGGCTGAGGCGCAGGCTGAGGCGCAGGCTGAGGCGCAGGCAGAGGCGCAGGCAGGCCGACGATTTACGCTTCATGATGCCGCAAGCATCCCCGCTAGTGAACCCTCTAGTGATCCCGCAAGTGATCCCGCAACCCCCGAGGTACCGATGAAGCCCACCGATCTGGCCGATTGCACCGCCACCGAACTGCTGGCTCTGTACCGCACCGCGCAGGCTTCGCCGGTGGAAGCGACGCAGGCCGCGCTGGCCCGCATCGCGCGCCACAACCCCAGCCTGCGCGCCTTCGTGCACGTGGCGGCAGAAGAAGCGCTGGCCAGCGCCCGGGCCAGCGAAGCGCGTTGGCAGCAAGGCGCGCCGCTGGGTGTGCTGGACGGCGTGCCGACCTCCATCAAAGACCTGATCCTGACCCGCGGCATGCCCACGCTGCGCGGCAGCCACACGGTGGCCGCCGATCAGCCCTGGGACGTGGACGCCCCGGTCACGGCGCGCCTGCGCGAAGCCGGCGCGGTGCTGCTGGGCAAGACCGCCACGCCCGAATTCGGCTGCAAGGGCGAAACCAATTCGCCGCGCAGCGGCATCACGCGCAACCCCTGGGACCCGAGCAAGACACCCGGCGGTTCGTCGGGCGGCACGGCGGCGGCGGTGGCATCCGGCATGGGGGCCATCTCGGTGGGCACCGACGGCGCCGGCAGCGTGCGCATCCCGGCGGCCTTCTGCGGCAACTTCGGCCTGAAGCCCAGCTTCGGCCGCGTGCCAGCCTACCCCCTGTCGCCCTTCGGCACCGTGGCCCACCTGGGCCCGCACACGATGAGCGTGGCCGATGCCGCCTTGATGATGAACGCGATGGCACGGCCCGATGCGCGCGACTGGACGTCGCTGCCACCCGACGCACGCGACTACACGGCCGGTTTGGACGACGGCATTCGCAACCTGCGCATCGCCTGGTCGCCCACGCTGGGCTACGCCACCAACGTGCACCCGGAAGTGGCCGTCGCCTGTGCGCAGGCGGTGCAGAAGCTGATCGATCTGGGCGCCCACGTCGAGGCCATGGACCCGGGCTTCGACGACCCGTTGGACATCACTTGCGGCCTGTGGTTCTTGGGCTCGTGGACGCTGTGGAACGGCCTGAACACCGAACAGAAGGCGCTGGTCGATCCCGACTTCCAGGCCGAGGCGCAATGGGGCGCCGGCTTCAGTGCGCTGGACATCGCGCGGCTGAATTTGCGCCGGGGTGCGCTCGGCTCACAGATGCGCCAATTCATGCAGCGCTACGACCTGTTGGTGACGCCGGCCGTGGCCGTGCCGGCCTTCGACGCGCAGCCCGCCGGCCACAGCCCGCTGACGCCACAAAACATGTTGGGCTGGACGCCGTTCAGCTACCCCTTCAACCTGACCCAGCAACCGGCCTGCAGCATCCCCTGCGGGCTCACGGCGGCGGGCCTGCCCATCGGCCTGCAGATCGTCGGCCCGATGTTCGGCGACGCCTTGGTAATGCGCGCCGCGCGGGCCTTCGAAAGCGCCATGCCGATACCCCGGCCCCAACTGGTTTGATGCACCGTTGGAAGCGACGATGGAAGCGAGACCCTGGATGACGAAACCCGAAGATGCCATCGCGCTGGCCACACGCATTGCGCAAGGCCAGATCAGCGCCAGGCAGGTCATGGCCGAGACGGTGTCGCGGGTACAGCAGCTCAACCCCTCGCTGAACGCCGTGTGCCTGCTGGACGCCGAACTGGGCCTGCGCGGCGCGACGAAAGCCGATGCCCAAGTGGCCGCCTGCCGCAACGACGCCGAGCGCGCCGCGCTGCACGCGCAGCAGCCCTTCCTGGGCGTGCCGCTGCTGGTGAAAGACCTGGGCACCGCCGCCACCGACCTGCCTTCGCGCATGGGCTCCCGCTGCGTGCCGCGGCTGCGCGGCCCGCTGGGTGCGGGCGTGCATTGGCCGGTGGACAGCACGCTGGTCGCGCGCTACCGCCAGGCCGGCTTCATCCCCTTTGGCCGCAGCACCTCGCCCGAGATGGCATCAGCCCCAGCACCCTAGCCAACAACGGCGCGGGCTCGATCCGCATCCGCGCTTCCTGCTGCGGCCTGATCGGCCTGAAGCCCAGCCGCGGCCTGGTGCCGGCCGGGCCGCCGGCACACGTGGTGGCCTGTGGCACGGCGATGGGCGTCGCGCGCCTGGCCGCACAGCACGGGCCCATCGGGCACGACGGACTCGAACCCGTGACCTGGGGCGCCGTCGAACGAGGCCAGCGCGTGACGGGCGCCGCGCACCTGGAACACCTGGCGCCACTGCACGCGATGGGCCGGCGCCTGGCGCCCTTCTTCGAAGGCCACGACCTGCTGCTGAGCCCGGTGCTGGCCGAACCGCCGCCGCTGCTGGGCCGCTGGTCGATGAGCAACCCCGACTTCCTGGACTACCGCATCGGCCCCGACGGCTTGTGGCGCTACAGCCCGTTTGCGCCCCTGGCCAATGCCACCGGCGGCGCCAGCATCACGCTGCCGGCCGGGCTGTCGCAAGACGGCTTGACCATCGGCGCGATGCTGACCGGTCAGCCGGGCGACGACGCCTTGCTGCTGCGCTTGTCGGCCGAACTGGAGGCCGCTGCGGCCTGAGCCGCAGCGGCCGCCGCAACCGGCACTGCAGGCGGCACGTGCTGCATGAAGAAAGCCGCGATCTGGCGGTCGATGGCGGGCAGCACCGCGCGGTCGAAGCCTGGTGGGTCGTTCAGCATCTCGCCCAGCAAGCCGGTGAAGCCCGGCGGCAAGGGCGACAGCATCGCACCGTGGCCGCCGGTGGGCAGGTCGGCGATGCGCACGCAGGGCTTGCAGGCGCGCAGCACCGCTTCAGCGTGGAAACGTGGCGCCAGCCAGCGGTCTTGCTGCGCCGTGACCAGGCCCAGCGGCACGCGTGGAACGGCCAGCGTGGCCGGGTCGAAATCGGCCGCTGCCGGCACCGCCGCCACCACGGCGGCCACGCGCGGGTCGCTGTGCACCTGGGGCGTGTCATCGCTGAAATAGTGGCGGATGACGGCCAACGCCACCCACACTTTCGCGCCGTCCAGCCAGTTGCCTCGCAATTTCGTGGCCAGTCCGACGCAGGCCTGAAAGTCTTCCACCAAATGGGCCTCGCAATGCCGTTTGAAGGCCGCCGGGGACCACGCGCCCCCGGCCATGCTCAGCGCCGTGTGGCCGCCGGCCGACATGCCGTAGACGCCGACGCGGTCCAGCTGCAGCAGCGGCGCGAAACGGGCGTCACGGCCCACGGCGTCGATGGCGCGGGACACCTCTGCCGGCCGCCGCACCCAACTCGCCGGGCCGGGCTGGCTTTCGTCCTTGTAATTGTCGGCACGGTGCTCGGGCAGAGCCACGGTGTAGCCCGCCTCAACCAGCGCCCGTGCCAGGTCGGCATGCACCCAGGGTGCGCCGCCCGAGCCGTGCGACACCACCACCAGCCGGCCGTTGCCGCGCAGCGGTGAGCCGTCGGGTGCCACTTTCAAGGTCGTGCGGCCACGGCGCACCGCCTGCGCGGCAGCGGCGCTGGCGTAGTAAACGGTCACCGGGCCGTCTTCTGCGGTGGCCGCAATCTCGGTCATGCCCAGGCTGGGTGGCATGGCGGTGGCGGCCAGCGTGGCCGCCCAGACCAGTCCCGCCATCAGGGCCGTCAAGGCCGCTCGGGGGATTCGGGCGATTCGGGCGCGGCGCCTGGCCTGGGTGGGCACTTGCGGTGTGAGGCTCGGCATATTTCGTCTCCCCATCGAAGGCCCCTGCCCCCGGTGCGGCCACGATGCCCAGCCGCCTGACCTGCGTCTCGCCATTTCCTGCTGGTTGCGACTTTCGGCTGGCCGATTTCAGGAATCGGCCTGATTCTCTTTGCGGAACTCGGTCGGCGTGCGACCGGTGGCAGCTTTGAAGGCGCGGTTGAAGGGGCCGATGGACTGGAAACCGGCGGTCAGTGCGACGGTCAGCACCGGCAGGTCGCGACGCGCCGGGTCGGCCAGTGCGGCCTGGGCCTCGGCCAGGCGGTAACCGTTCACGTAGGCGTTGAAGTTGCGGTGGCCCAGGCGCTGGTTGATGTGCCGCCGCAAGCGGTATTCGGGCACCGCCAAGCGCGCAGCCAGGCCGGCCACGGTCAGGTTCTCGGCGCGGTAGGCCCGCTGATCGTGCATCAGGCGCTGCAGCGCGTCGGCGAGTTGTGTGTCTGCCAGGTCGGGCGGTTCAAGCGGTCGAAATTCCGTCACGGACGCCTGCGGGTCGGCGCGATCGGCGCGATCGGCGCGATCGGCGGGCGCCGCAGCGCGTGCATCCGGCACCGGGTTGATGCAGGGCGCCGGCGTCGGCGTACCGGCAAGCAAGGCCTGCGGGAACAGGTCGCTTTGCGTCAAATGCACCAGCCGCCAGACCACGCCGGCGGCGATCAGCAGCAGTCCGGCAACGTCCAGCAGGGCTGCGCTGTCGCTCAAGCGGCCCTGCGCCGACGACAGGCGCAGCCACAGTTGGGCCAGCGTGTAAACCACGCCCGTCACCAGCACAAAGGCGCGCAGGCGGCGGCGCGCCTCGACCAGGTCGTCGCGCCAATGCAGCACGGCTGCTCGGATGGCCAGCAGCACGCCGGCCAGCGGGACCGTGCGCAGCAGCACGCGCAGCGTCAACGCCACGGCGTCACCTTCACCCACCACCAGGCCGCAGTTAAGGGTGCCGACAGTGAATGCGAAGAGCCAGGCCCCGGCATGCCAGCCGCGCCAGCGGAAGTCGTCGTCGAAGAGCGCGCGCACAAAAAACCAGAAGGCCATGGCATTGGCCACCGCCACCCCGACCAGCGGCGACTGCGCGGCGCAGGACACCTGGCGTTCGAAGCTGGGCGCTGAACTGAAGACCTGCACCACCATGCCCAAGGCCAGCAGCAGCCCGGCCTGCGCGGCCGGCAGGCGCGGCCGGTCGCGCAGCAACAGACCGGCCATCAACAGCAGCCAGCTCAGCACCATGCCGCGCAGTGCGGCGTCGATCAAAGGCAGAGAAAATGGCATGCGGCAGTGGCGGATGGACGGCGGAGCAAAGCGGCGAACCCACGGCTGTACGCGAGGCCCAGGGTGCTGGTTCACGATAGCAGGGCGCCTGCCGGGCGGCGCCAGAATGCCGACGCGATCCGCGCCCCGCAGCCGCCCATTCCGAAAGCCCGACCGCCATGCGCCCTGACCCGCTCACTGACCCGCTCACTGACCCGCTCACTGATCCGATCACCGACCCGATCACCGACCTGGATGCCACCGCGCTGTCGCTGGCTATCCACGCGCGCAGCGTTTCCTGCCGCGAGGTGATGCAGGCCTACCTGGCGCGCATCGCGCGGCTCAACCCGCACTACACGGCCATCGTCAACCTGCTGCCGGCCGACACGCTGCTGGCCCAGGCCGACGAGCGAGATGCCGAACTGGCGCTGGGCCGCTCGCGCGGCTGGCTGCACGGCATTCCGCAGGCCATCAAGGACACCGGCCACGCGCAGGGCCTGCCCACCACTTTCGGCAGCCCGCTGCTGGCCGACGCGGTGGCCACCCAAGACAGCGTCTACGTGGCGCGCATGAAGGCGGCCGGCTGCACCGTCATCGGCAAAACCAACGTGCCGGAATTCGCGATGGGCTCGCACACCTACAACCGCGTTTTCGGCACCACGCCCAACGCCTGGGACAGCCGCGTGGTGGCCGGTGGCAGCAGCGGCGGCGCCTGTGTGGCGCTGGCGCAGCGCCTGCTGCCGGTGGCCGACGGCAGCGACTTCATGGGCAGCCTGCGCAACCCCGCCGGCTGGAACAACGTGTTTGGCCTGCGCCCCAGCCAGGGCCGCGTGCCGGGCTGGCCCAAGCCTGACGTATGGCTCACCCAATTGAGCACCGACGGCCCGCTGGGCCGCAGCGTGCGCGACGTGGCCGGGCTGCTGAATGTGCAGGCCGGTTTCGATGCACGCGCGCCTTTGTCGATCGCCCAGACCGGTGTCGATTTCACGCCCGCTGCCGACGCCGCAGAGCGTGGCCTGAAGGGCTTGCGCATCGCCTGGCTGGGCGACCTGGGCGGGCACCTGGCGGTGGAAGACGGCATCCTCGATGTCTGCCATAACGCGCTGCAGCGCATGGCCGGCGCAGGCGCCCAGGTCGAGCCCACGGCGCTGGGGTTTTCAGCCCCGGCGCTGTGGGACGCCTGGCTGGTGTGGCGTCGCGCGCTCACCGCACAGGGCGTGGCCGCCGTCATCGACGGGCCGAATGCACGGGCCCAGATCAAGCCCGAAGCGCTGTGGGAATACGACACGGCGCAAGGCCTGGACTTCGCCACCTTCATGCGGGCCAGCGTGGTGCGCACAGCCTATCTGCAGCACCTGCTGACACTGTTCGAACGCTTTGACGTGCTGGCCTTGCCGGTGGCGCAGTGCTGGCCGTTCAGCGTCGATGTGACCTGGCCGCGCACGGTGGCCGGCCGGGCGATGGACACCTACCACCGCTGGATGGAGTGCACGCTGTACGCCACCTTTGCCGGGCTGCCGGCGATCAGCGTGCCGGCCGGCTTCGATGCCACCGGCCGCTGGCCGATGGGCTTGCAGCTGATCGGCCGACCGCAAGGCGATGCCGCACTGCTGCGCGCAGCAGCGGGCTACGAGGCGCTGGTCCCCGAGTTGCTGGCGCGGCGGCCGCCCGAGCCCGCCTGAAACGGGCCCGGCACAGCCCGCCTCACTTCACCGCCATGCCGAAGGCGTTGGCGATGAACGCCAGCACATCGGCCCGCTCTTCAATGAGCTTGGACGTGGGCTTGCCCGCGCCGTGGCCGGCGTCGGTTTCGATGCGGATCAGCTTGGGCGCCGGGCCGGTGTCCGTGGCCTGCAACTGCGCCGTGTACTTGAAGCTGTGCGCCGGCACGACGCGGTCGTCGTGGTCGCCGGTGGTCACCAGGATGGGCGGGTAGATCTTGCCCGCCCGGATGTTGTGCAGCGGCGAGTAAGCCTTCAGCGCCTGGAACTGCGCCGCGTCGTCGGACGAACCGTAATCCGACACCCAAGCCCAGCCGATGGTGAACTTGTGGAAGCGCAGCATGTCCATCACGCCCACTTGCGGCACCGCCGCGCCGAAGAGTTCGGGCCGCTGGTTGACCACCGCCCCCACCAGCAAACCACCATTGCTGCCGCCGTTGATGGCCAGCTGCTTGGGGTTGGTCATCTTTTGCGCAATCAGCCATTCAGCGGCCGCGATGAAGTCGTCGAACACGTTCTGCTTCTTCAGCTTGGTGCCGGCCTGGTGCCAGGCTTCACCGTATTCGCTACCACCGCGTATGGACGCCAGCACGTAGACGCCGCCCATCTGCATCCAGGTGGCCGCGGTGACGCTGAAGCCCGGCGTCATCGAGATGTTGAAGCCCCCGTAGCTGTACAGCAGCGTGGGGTTGTTGCCGTCCAGCACCAGGCCTTTTTTGTGCGCGATGAAAACCGGAAATTTCGTGCCGTCCTTGCTGGTGACAAAGGCGCGGCGCGTTTCGAATTGCGCGCTGTCAAAGGCCGTCTTCGGGCGCTTCCACAGCGCGGCTTCGCCGGTCGCCACGTCGTAGCGCCAGATCTCGGGCGCGTTGATCAGGCTGCCGTAGCTGAAGAAAGTTTCGGTGCTGTTGGCATGGCCGCCGAAACCGGTGGTGGTGCCCACGCCGGGCAGCGCCACGTCGCGCACCGGTTGGCCGTCGGCAGCGTACACGCGCACCACGCTGCTGGCGTCGTGCAGGTACTGCAACACATAGCGTCCGCCCACGGCGCTGGCGCGTTGCAGCGCGTCGCGGCTTTCGGGCACCACGGTCTTCCAGTTGGCCAGCGCCGAGGCGTCGATATCCACGCTGATCAGGCGACCGTTGGGCGCGTCTTTGTCGGTCTTGATGACCAGGCTGTTGCCGGCCGTGCCCACGACCTGGTATTCGGCGTCGAAAGCCATCAGCACCGGCTTCGGCTTGCTGCCGTCCAGCGTGCTGACCAGTGCGCCATTCACCAACGGCAAGACCATCAAGCCGTTCTTGCGGCCGTTGCGCGGCGACACCTCAATGACCACCCAGCGGCCATCTTCTGTGGCCTCGGCACCCCAGCCCCAGGACTTCTCCGCCGCGTTCTCGGCGACCAGGGTGTCGGCCGCCTGTTCAGTGCCGATACGGTGGTAATACAGCTTCTGGAAGTAGTTGGCGGCCGTCAGCGCCGTGCCGGCCTGCGGCTTGTCGAAGCGGGCGTAGAAGAAGCCCTTGCTGTCGGGCGTCCAGGCCGCGCGCGAAAACTTCACCCATTCGATCTGGTCGGGCAGGTCCTTGCCGGTTTCCAGATCGCGCACGCGCCAGCTTTGCCAGTCCGAACCCGCGCCGGCGATGCCGTAGGCCAGCAATTTGCCGTCTTTGGAAGGCACCAGCCCGGTCAGCGCCACGGTGCCGTTTTGGCTGAGCGTGTTCGGGTCCAGCGCCACCGTGGGCGTGGCCGTCAAGGAAGGCGCCATGTAGATCACGCTCTGCTGCTGCAGGCCGTCGTTGCGGCTCCAGAAGTAGCGGCCGCCTTCGCGACTGGGCAGGCCCACCTTTTCGTAGTTGAACATCGCCGTGTACAGCGCACGCGTCGGCACGCGCTGCGGCATCGCACTCAGCGCCTTGTCGGTGACCGCGTTCTGCGCCTGCACCCAGGCCTTGGTTTCGGCGCTGTTGTCGTCTTCCAGCCAGCGGTAGGGGTCGGGCACGGCGGTGCCGAAATAGGTGTCGACGTGGTCCACCTTGCGCGTGGCGGGGTAGCTCAGTCCGGCGGGTGGCGGCACGGTGGCGCAGGCCACCAGGCCCAGGCCGGCCGTCACGGCCAGGGCTGCCTGCAGGGCTGCCTTTAGGGCTCCGAGCCAGCGGCGCGAACGCGCTGGCATGGTGGGTTGCAAGGCGGTTGTTTCGATCTTCATGCTCTCAATGCTCCTGCGCCTCGTGAGCGCGTGGGGGTTCACGCCTGAAACCGTGGGATGCGGTCATCAGGCTGCGGGTGTATTCAGCTTGCACGCGGTGCGCGGCCAGGTCGGTCGATGCGACGTGTTCAACCACCTGCCCGCGCCGCATCACCATCAGGCGCTCGCACAGGTGGGTGACGACAGCCAGGTCGTGGCTGACCATGATGAAGCTCAAGCCGCGCCGCTGGCGCAGCGCTTCCAGCAGGTTCAACACTTCGGCCTGCACCGAGGCGTCCAGCGCCGACGTGGGCTCGTCGAGCAGCAACACCTGCGGCTCCAGGATCAGCGCGCGGGCGATGGCGATGCGCTGGCGCTGGCCGCCCGACAGCTGGTGCGGGTAGCGGAAGCGAAAGCCCTGCCCGAGGCCAACTTCGTTCAGCGCCTGTTCGATGCGCGCTTCGGCATCGGCCACCCCGTGGATGGCCAACGGCTCGGCCAGGATGCGGTCCACGGTCTGGCGCGGGTGCAGGCTGCCGTAGGGGTCTTGAAACACCATCTGCACTTCGCGGCGGTAAGCCTTGCTGCCGGGCTGGGGCAAATAGGCGCGACCCGTCAGGGCCACATCGCCGGCCGCCTTGGGCGCCAGGCCGCAGATGGCGCGCAGCACCGTGCTTTTGCCCGAACCCGATTCACCGACGATGCCGAAGCTCTCACCGGGACGAACCTCAAAGGTCACACCATCGACAGCGACAAAGCGATCAAAGACGACACGCAGGCCTTGCACGCTCAGACCAAGGCTGCGGTCAGCGCTGGGCTGGATGGCGGCCTCACTCATGTCTGCAACCATTCGGGGCGGCGGTCCAGCGTGGGCAACGGGTGCTGCGTATCACCCAGCCGCGGCAGGCAATTCAGCAGGCCGCGCGTGTACGGATGCTGCGCATGCTGCAGGTCGCGCGCGGCGATCTCTTCTACCACGCGGCCGGCGTACATCACCAGCACGCGGTCGCAAAAACTGCTGACCAGGCGCAGGTCGTGCGACACAAAAATCAGGCCCATGCCCCGCTTGGCGACCAGTTTGTCCAGGATGCCCAGCACCTGCAGTTGCACCGTCACGTCCAACGCCGACGTGGGCTCATCGGCGATCAGCAATTCCGGCCCGGCAATCAGCATCATCGCGATCATCGCGCGCTGGCCCATGCCGCCCGACACCTCGTGCGGATACAGCTTCGCCACCCGCGCCGGGTCTTCGATACCCACCGCCGCCAACGCTTCGTGCACGCGTTCCTGCGCCTCGCGGCGCGGCACCGGGGCATGCGCGCGCGTGTGGGTGTGCAGCGTCTCGGCGATCTGCGCGCCGATGCGCATCACCGGGTCCAACGCGTACTTCGGGTCTTGCAAGATCATCGCAATGCGCCCGCCCCGCAGGCTGCGGCGCTGCGTCGGCGGGCAGGTCAACAGGTCGATGCCGTCGAAGTTCAGCCGCTGCGCCGTAACCTGTCCGCCGGGCGCGGTCAAGCCCAGGATGGCGCGGCCGGTCTGGCTCTTGCCGCTGCCCGATTCACCGACGATGCCCAGCCGCTCACGGCCCAGCGTGAAAGACACACCGCGCACGACCTCGCTGAGGCCACCGTCGCGGTTGGGGTAGGCGACGCGCAGGTTCTGGACGGTGAGCATGGGCTGGGCCATGGCGGACTGCGGCCGATCAGCCACTGACGGCCCAACGCTTGAGCGCCTGCGCGGGCGTGTACACGGGCACGTCGCCGACGTGCTTCAACACCAGCAGGTCCTTGTCACCGCTGACCAAGGCTGCGGCTCCTGACGTGATGGCCGCAGCGATGAACTTCTGGTCGTCGGGGTCGCGGCACAGCGGGGCGTCGGTGGCTGCGCCTTCGGCCACCCATTCGGCCGTGGCTTGCAAGTCGCGCAGCAGCAACTTGCGGTCCGGGGTGGTCAGGTAGCGGTCGAACTTGGGTCGCCACAAGCGCGACTCCAGTTCAACGAAAGTTGTATCCGAAAAAATCAGCCGCCCATGCCGCAAGACATGGTTCAGCCACTGAGCGGGCACCGAGCCGCCCAGCAGCGCCGCGCTGATCAGCACATTCGTGTCGATGACGAAGCGCTCAACTTTCATCGACCAACAGCTTGGCCAAGGCCGCCGGCGTTAAGCCCTGGGAAGCCGCCCGTTCGGCCATGCGCGACATCGTGTTCTGCAAGCGGTCGGCGTAGTAAGCACGCATGCCTTCGAAGTCTTCGGCGGACACCATCACGCCCACCACGCGATCGTGGCGGGTCACCTGGACAGGCCCTTGCTGCACGCGGTCGATGAATTCGCCGAAACGGGTCTTGGCTTCATTCGCGGTGTAAGACTGGGCGGCCATGGCGGGTTTCCTCAGAACTTGGCGGTGCACCGATGATAGGCCGAATCGTTCGATTCGAACGATTCGACTGGTTTTCTCGGAGCCAAACCATCAGCGCACCGCCTTCGGGTCCAACGCATCGCGCAGGCCGTCACCCAGCAAATTGAACGCCAGGCTGACCACAAAGATGGCCGCGCCAGGCGCTGCGGCCACCCACCACTGGTCCAGCACGTAGGCCCGGCCGCCGGCGATCATGGCGCCCCATTCGGGCATCGGCGGCTGGGCGCCCAGACCGAGGAAACCGAGGCCTGCGGCGGTGAGGATGATGCCGGCCATGTCCAGCGTCACGCGCACGATGACGCTGCTCAGGCACAGCGGCACGATGTGGCGCAGCACGATGCGTGCGGGGCTGGCGCCGAGCAGTTTCACGGCGCTGATGTAGTCGGCCTGGCGCAGCGTCAGCGTCTCGGCACGCGAGATGCGCGCGTACGGCGGCCAACTGGTGATGGCGATGGCGATCACCGCGTTCTCGATGCCCGGGCCCAAGGCGGCCACGAAGGCCAGCGCCAGGATCAGGCGCGGGAAAGCCAGGAAGATGTCGGTCACGCGCATCAGCACGGCATCGACCCAACCGCCCGCATAGCCCGCCACCGTGCCCACCAGCAAACCGATGGGCGCGGCCAGCACGGCCACCAGCGCCACCACGTACAGCGTGATGCGGCTGCCGTGCATCAATCGGCTGAGGATGTCGCGGCCCTGGTCGTCGGTGCCGAACCAATGTGCCGCAGACGGCGCCAGCAGCCGGTCGTTGCCCAGGTCACCCACCGTCGGCGAGTAAGGCGCGATCCACGGCGCCAGCGCCGCAATCAGCACCAGCAACACCACGATGCCCAGGCCCACCATCGCCAACCGGTTGCGCGCGAAGGAGCACCAGCCGCCGTAGAGCCGGCCCAAAGCAGCCTGGCGTCGCGATTGCGGGCGGTCGGACAGCAGCCATTGCCGAAGTGTCGATGGGTGACCTGCAGACTCGCTCATCGCGTGTCCTTCGTGCGCGGGTCCAGCAAGCGGTACAGCCCGTCGCTCAGCAGATTCAACGCGATGAACACCGTGCCCACGACGAGTGTGCCGCCCAGCACCGCGTTCATGTCGGCGTTCTGCAATGAATTGGTGATGTACAGGCCCAGGCCGGGCCAGGCGAACACGGTTTCTGTCAGCACGCTGCCTTCCAGCAGGCCAGCGTAGGAAAGTGCGACCACCGTGACCAGCGGCACCATGGCATT
>JBBQAI010000014.1:0-54424 GCA_038316205.1 Burkholderiales bacterium | reverse complement strand
CGGCCCGCTGCCGACAATGGTGGCGCCCTTCACCGGGTACAGGATCTTGCCGTTCTCGACCCAGAAGGCTTCGCTGGCGCTGAAGACGAATTTGCCGCTGGTGATGTCGACCTGGCCGCCGCCGAAATTGGTGGCGTACAGGCCGCGTTTGATGCTGGCGACAATTTCTTCCGGCGCACGCTTTCCGGCCAGCATGTAGGTGTTGGTCATGCGCGGCATGGGCAGGCTGGCGTAGCTTTCGCGGCGGCCGTTGCCGGTGGGTTTCACGCCGCTCAGTCGGGCGTTCAGGCTGTCTTGCATGTAGCCGCGCAAGATGCCGTCTTCGATCAGCACGTTCTTCTGCGTGGCGTTGCCCTCGTCGTCGACGTTCAGGCTGCCCCGGCGGTCGGCGATGGTGCCGTCGTCCAGCACCGTCACGCCCTTGGCCGCCACGCGCTGGCCGATGCGTCCGGCGAAAGTGGACGAACCTTTGCGGTTGAAGTCGCCTTCGAGGCCGTGGCCGACAGCTTCGTGCAGCAGCACGCCGGGCCAGCCCGGGCCTAGCACCACGGTCATCACGCCGGCTGGCGCGGGGCGGCTGTCCAGGTTGGTCAGCGCGGCCGTCACGGCGTGCTGAACATAGCTCTCGATCATCTCGTCGGTGAAATAGGCCAGGCCGAAGCGCCCGCCACCGCCGCCGCTGCCGACTTCGCGGCGGCCGTTCTGTTCAGCGATGACGGTGACGTTCAAACGCACCATCGGCCGCACATCAGCGGCGCGCGTGCCGTCGGCGCGGGCCACCAGCACCACGTCGTATTCGGCCGACAAACCGGCCATCACCTGCACGATGCGCGGGTCTTTGCTGCGGGCGAGTTTTTCCGTTTTCTCCAGCAGCGCCACCTTCTGCGTGCTGTCCAGTGTGGCGATGGGGTCGGTGGGTGCGTACAGCGTGCGGATGCCGGCGATCTTGGGCTTGCGCGCCAGCTTTACGCGCTTGTCCTGGCCGGCTGCGGCGATGGTGCGCACGGTGCGTGCGGCGTCCAGTAGCGATTCGACGCTGAGATCATCGGAATAGGCGAAAGCCGTTTTCTCGCCGGCCACGGCGCGCACGCCCACACCCTGGTCGATGCTGAAGCTGCCGCTCTTCACGATGCCTTCTTCCAGGCTCCAGCCTTCGTGGCGCGTGGTCTGGAAGTAGAGGTCGGCGTCGTCGACCCGGTGCTCGCCGATGGTGGCCAGGGCCTGCGACATCGAAGCCTCGGACAAGCCGAAGGGTTCAAGCATCAGCGACTGGGCGATGGCCAGGCGTTCAAGTGTGGGTTCGCGGGTGATCATCGATAGCGCCTTTCGGGCAAGGTCCTGCAGAGCTTGATTGTAGGAGTCGCCACCTGGGCCAGCCGCCTTCAGGGCTGCCCACCGGCCAGGACCGCTGCACGCTTCTTTACGCTCCCTTCACGCAACGCGCGTGTACCGCTGTGGCAGCGCCGGCGTTGTGGATGGGCAGGCCTGCAAAGCGACAACTCCTCCTCCCCGAGTCCCCGACATTTGAACGTTTCACAAGGAAGCACCATGAACCTCCGCACCTCTTTGACCGCTGCTGCCCTGGCCCTGACCGCTGCCACCAGCTTTGCCCAGATCCCGGCGCCGAAGCCTGCGCCAGCAACGCCGGCCATCGACGCCCGTGCCGCCAACCAGGAAAAGCGCATCGAGCAAGGCGTCAAGAGCGGCCAGCTGACGGCGACTGAAACGCTGAAGGTGGAACGTGAGCAGAAGCACATCGCCGTGGTCGAAACCAAGGCCAAGGCCGATGGCGTCGTGACCCCTGCCGAGCACAAGAAGCTGCACCGCATGCAGCATGCAGCCAGCAAGGACATCGCCAAGCAAAAGCACGATGCGCAGACCACCACATCGGTGCCTGTCGCTGCGCCGACCAGGTAAGGCCGTCACCGCCCTGCCTGAGGCCCGACCGCGCGAGCGGCCGGGCCTCAGCTTTTGGGCTTCAACTTTTTTCGGCGGGTTCGGTCAGCGCTTCGGTGTCGGCCGGTTCGGGCATCTCGGGCGGCCGCCGGTGTTCACGCCGTGCCACCCACAGCGTGGCCGCGCTGATCACCACGCCGCCCAGCAGCGTTGTCTGTGTCGGCACGTCGGCAAACATCAACCAGCCCAGCGCCGACGACCAGATCAGGTCCAGGAACTTCACCGACTGCGTCGATGAAATGTCGGCGACGCTGAATGAGCGCGTCAGGCAGTAGTGCCCGGCGCTGCCCAGGAAGCCGCAGAGCGCGAAACCCAGCCACTGCAACGTGCTGGGTGTCTGCCAGACCCACAGCGCCATCGGCAGGCTGAACAGCGTCACGCTGATGGCCTGCCAGGCGACGATGACGCCGGCTTTCTCGGTGCGCGTCAACACCTTGGTGATCAGGAAGGATGCGGCGAAGACCGGTGCCGAGGCCAGCATGACCAGGTGGTACTGGCCACCGGTGCCGGACAGTTTGGGCCCCACCACCAGCAGCACGCCGCCAAAGCCGATGGCCGTGGCCAGCCAGCGTTCCCAGCGCATCGGCTCCTTCAGGAACAGCCAGGCGCCGACCATGATGAACAGCGGCCCGGTGAAGCCGATGGCGGTGGTGTCGGCCAGCGGGATGCGGGGCAGCGCCACGAACCACAGCATCAGCCCCACGGTGTGCACAGCGCCGCGCGTGAACTGCCCGCTGACGTTCTTCGGCCGGTAGGCCCGCCAGCCGGCGCGATAAACCAACGGCAGCATCACCAGCACGCCGAAGAGGTAGCGCAGAAACTGCGCTTGCATCGGGTGCAACTGCTGCGCCAGGCTGCGCATGGTGGCGTTCAGCACGCAGAACAGCGCGCCGCTGGCGGCGGCCCACATCAGGCCGCGCACGGTGGGTGACAGGTGGGCGGTGCGGCTGTGAAGCCAGGCGCTGGCCGCGTTCATGCGTTGACGCTCATTCAGGCTCGGCGCGCTGTTCGTCCAGTGCGCGCTGGTAGAGCGCGTTGCGCGGCGCGCCGGTCAACTCGGCGGTCAGCGTCACGGCCTGCTTGAGCGGCACTTCGCGCAGCAGCACGCGCAGGGTGCGCAAGGTGGCTTCGGGCAGCGACGACTCATCGACGGCCAGCGCTGGAAGCGCGTGCAGCACCAGCACGAATTCGCCCCGGCTGTTGTTGGCGTCGGCGGCCAGCCAGGCCGGTAAATCTGCGGCCGGCAGGGTGACGATGGACTCGAACTGCTTGGTCAATTCGCGGCAGACGGTCACCCGGCGTTCGGACGCGGTGGCGGCCAGTGCGCTCAGCAGTTCGGCAATGCGGTGCGGCGCTTCGAACAGCACTTGTGCGCGGCGGTCGGCCAACACCGCCAGCAGCGCGCTGCGACGTTCGGCGCCTTTGGCCGGCAGAAAACCGGTGAAGCAAAAGCCACCGGCCTGGGTGTCGCCGGCGGCGCTCAGTGCGGCCAGCGCGCTGCTGGGGCCGGGCAGCGGCACGACGGTGTGGCCGGCGGCCGCCGCCAGTTGCACGACCACGGCGCCGGGGTCGCTGACGGCCGGCGTGCCGGCGTCGCTGATGCAGGCCACCGACTCGCCAGCCGCCAGCCGCGCCAGAACGGCGTGCGCGGCCTCGCGCTCGTTGTGCGCGTGCAGCGCCAGCAGCGGCTTGTGCAAGCCCAGGTGGCCCAGCAACTGCGCGCCGACGCGCGTGTCCTCGCAGGCCACGGCGTCCACGCGGCCCAGAATGTGGATGGCGCGCAGCGTGATGTCGGCCAGGTTGCCGATGGGCGTGGCCACCACGTAGAGCGTGCCGGGTCGGTGCTGCTGGTGGCCGGCGGCCAGAGCGGCGGCGCGCTGCAACAAGGAGGGGTCGATGGTCACGAGGGTCGCGAAGGTGGCGAAATTGGTGAAATTGGCGAAATCGGCGAAATCGGCGATAGGGGCAGGCGCCAGCCTCGGTGGCGGAGTCATTCGCAAAGCCGGCAGCAAAGTCCTGGGCGACGCCGCCGAAGACCGCGCGCTGGCCTGGCTGCAGGCGCGCGGTATGGTGCTGGTGCAACGCAATTATCGGGTGGCCTTCGGACCGTCGGTTCGCGGCGGCGAAATCGATCTGGTGATGCGCGACCGCGACGGCACGCTGGTCTTCGTAGAGGTGCGCGCCCGCGCCGCCAGCCCGCAGGGGCAAGGTCACGGTGGCGCGGCGGCCAGCGTGGGTGGGCGCAAACAGCAGCGGTTGATCCGCGCCGCCCAGCACTACCTGCTGCGCCTGCCCGCGCTGCCGCCCTGCCGCTTCGACGTGCTGGCCATCGACGGCGACCGTGTCGAATGGTTGCAGGCGGCTTTCGACGCGACCTGACTGAAGCGTGCCGGCGCGACCAACGCGGTGAGATTGCCATGCCCTGAACGGCGTCGGCCTGGGCTGCTGCCGGCCATGTGCGGGTGCCCGCTAAAGGCTGCTAAACGGCAGTCCACTCCAGCGCAATTCAGCCTCGGTTTTCCAATCACGCGTTGGCCCGCCAGGCAGCGCCGAGCCCGGGTTCGATAACGACGGAGTCGGTGGACTTGGCAGCGGGTCTTCAGCCGGTAACGACCTGCCGGGCGCCTTCGTCCATTGCTGCGAGCTTGGCGTAGACGATGTCCTCGTCGACAGCGCCAAAGCCCGCGAACGTGCCGAAGCCACAGTCGCTGCCAGCCAGCACGCGCTCAGCCCCCACGAGGTCGACGAAGCGCTGCAACCGTTGCGCGACCAGGCGCGGGTGCTCGATGAAGTTGGTGGTGGTGTCAAGCACGCCCGGGATCAGCACCTTGTTGTCGGCGATGAGGTGGCGCATCTCGTGCAAGGTCTCCCACTCATGACCGTGACGCGGGTTCGCGGTCTCGAACAGCAGACCCTGCGGCTTGGCTTTCAATACGGTGGGCAGGATGGTGGCCAGCGGCACGTCGCGGTGGTGCGGACCCTCGTAATTGCCCCAGCACACGTGCATGCGCACGCGGTCGGCCGGAATGGCCACAAGCGCAAAGTTCAGTGCCTCGATATGCCGCTCGATTCGCGTCAGATAGGCCGCCTCATCGAGTTCCTTGAACATCATGTGCCGCCCCAGGCCCAGGTCTGGCGAATCGATCTGCAAGATGAGGCCGGCGTCTACGATGGCGTGGTATTCGTGGCGCAAAGCAAGCGCGAGTGCCTCAAGGTAGGCGTCGTCATCGGCGTAATGCTGGTTGGGCTGGAACAGCGCCACGACGCCGGGTGAGGCCGAATTCATGAACACGCCGTGCGCCCCGTGCTTGGCTGCGGCTGCCTTCACATGCGCGATGTCACGGGCCAGAGGCTCAAGAGTCTTGACGCCGATCGGACCCACGCAGCAGGGCCGGCGATAGGTGGGGGTGCCGCCGCCGGTTGCCAGTTTGCGCAGGAATACTGGGTAGTCAAGCAGGTCGGCCGGGGTACGCCGCGGGCTGTCTCCATCGAAGCCGGTGTAGCGGTCCTTGACGTAGGTGGCATAGCTGATCTTGCTCATCTCGCCGTCGCTGACGATGTCCACGCCCGCGGCCACCTGCCGCGCGACGCAGGTGTCAATGGCATCGGCCATCACCGCATCAAAAATGGTCTCGTCGACCGGACCTCCGTTTTCGCGGGCGAAGATCTGGTCGACGACGGGCTGGCTGCGTGGCAGGCTGCCGACGTGGGTGACGAGGACACGGCTCATGGCGGAAGCCCCGTTTGTTCAGTACAGCGCGTAGCTCAATCGCATGCCATACGTCCGCGGTGGCGCAGCACTGGCTTGCAGCGCACCACCACCGCCCCAGACGAAGCGGTTGAGTGTCTGCTTGTCGGTGAAGTTGTCGACGTAAGCTTGTAGCGAAATGGAATCGTTGAATTTCCAGTTCAGTTTGAAGTCGCCCTTTGTGTACGCGCCCTGCTTCTCGATTTCGGCGTTTGTCGGTTGGCCGTAAAAGCCGCTGGATCGGTTCACGATCAACATCGGCGTTAGCGTGCCCATATTGCCCAGTCCGATGTCGTACTTCGCGAACAGCGCGACTTGAGACTGCGGGCTGTACGGCAGCCGGTTGCCGGTCAGGTCGCAACCGAACGCAGCGGCGGGCTGGCCGCTGCCGCCGGTGCCTGGAACCACGCTGCAGCGGTAGCCCGGCGCGAACAAGCGGCGCTGGCCGGCAGGCGCGATCACGATGCCATTGGCATCGAGCTGCGGCCGCTGTCGCACACGCCAGCCGTGCCGATGGTGCGGGTGTCGGGCAACAGCCTGCCTGAAATCAACCGCGCGCTCGATTCAGGAGCCCATGGCGTGATCTGCCCGTTGATCAATTCAGCAGCCGATGCCAGGGCCTTTGCCCGTGCTTGCCGCTACCCGATAGACGGCATGCCGGGCGACCGCAGTTTCGGCCCTGCGCGGGGCCTGCTGTACGGCGGGCGCGACTATCCGCAGCAGGCGAACGCGCAGGTGCTGGCCTTCGCGATGATCGAAACCGCCAGCGGGCTGGATGCGCTGGACGCAATTGCCGCCGTGCCGCATCTGGACGGCCTGTTCGTCGGCCCCAGCGACCTGGGCATTGCGCTGGGCCTGGGCCCAGGCGCACATCACGAGCACCCGGTGATGGCTGATGCGCTGCAGCGCGTGGCCAGTGCCTGCGCAGCCGCTGGCAAGGTGGCCGGCGTTTGGTGCGGCAGCGCCGAGATGGCGCATGCGATGTCAAAAACAGGATTCCGCTTCGTGGTGCCTGGGCACGACGTGATCTGGCTGCCGGCAGAGATGGCCCGGCGCTTGGGCATCGTTCGCAGTGGCGCATGAGTCTGACCAAGCCTCTGCATCAACCTTTCACTTGAAACGGTCGGTGCGCTGGTCGAACCGCATGCCACTGCTGTCCTGAAATGGAAAGTTTTCCAGATCGCCGCCCATTTGGCATCACCGAGGTCTGGATTCGGGCGAGCAATCCAGCAGCCTGAACTTCGGCTCGGGGTCGACACGTCCGCGCCGTTGGGCCATGGCGGATCGATCCGGGACTATGCTGTCTGAAACCATCGGAGAGATCACATGCTCAACATCACGTTCAAGGCCCCTTACCTGAATTCGCTGATGACAGCCGGATCCAACCTTGAAGTTTCGTACAACGATCTTGCGCCTCATGCGAACGACAGAATGATTGCCGCCCTGGAACTCGCGAAACACGCGAAAGAGACCCAGCGGCATCTCAGATTTCTTGCCATCAGTGCGGGCACGTCGGGAATCAAGCACCTCGCTGAGGCAGGTGCAGGCTACGTCACCTTCTCACTTGTGCCCTGACGCATCGGGGTGTTCCTAACCAGGCGGGCGCACAGGCCTGCCTCTGTGAGTAGCGGCTGGCAAATCGAAGGCGAAGGGTCTGCGAAGGGCTACGCCTGGCGCGGGGCCACCGGCTGCCGCTGGCGTGCCGCCACACCAGCGACGAAGTGGCAGAACGCGGCGAGCAGCGGCGCGGCGTCGAAGGACGGGCTTTCCAGCAAGGCCAGGGCCTGCACGGTCGCTTCCAGCGTCGAAACCTGATCGGCTCGCCGCGCCGCGCGGATCGCGCGATAGCAGGTGGGTGCCGGCGCGTCCAACGACAGCCTCGGCAGCGCGGCCAGGACCGGGTGCGCGAGCAGCATCTGCAGACTCTTGCGCCACGTCGCGTCGAGCACCACCAGCCGCAGGGGCGCGGCAGGCGTCGTGCCGGTGACGGTGCCCATGCCTGTGCCCGACGGCGCCGGTGCTGCCGGCACATCTGGGTACAGCAGCCGCGTGTCCCACCCGGGACGCAGCAGCAGTTCCTGCAGAGTTTCGGGCGCGAAGCACTCGCCGACGACCACCTCGCAGTGCGCCAGTGACAGGCGCAGCAGTGCCACGCTGTTCTTCGCCTGGCGTTGTTCCTGAGGGTGTTGCAGCACCAACACCTCGGTGCGGTGGGCGGTCGGCCGCGCCAACGCGCAAAGGCAAGTCGGTTGCGGGCGCATGCAGCGCACGCAGGCAGCTCGGCACCACGTTGATGGACGGATCACTCAAGGATGGTCGCATGCATCCCCCGCGCTCGCCCGCAGGGTAGCTGCGGGATGCTTGGGCCAACTCGCAGTTCCGGCCGATTGCTGCCGGCGGCGGCAGCCGGCCCTCTCACGCCCCGTCTGCACGTGCGCGGCGCAGTCGATGCCGCCGCTGCCCAAACCCGTTGCTGCTACCGCTATCCTCGTCCCACATGGCGATCAATTCGCAAAGCAAACTCCAAGCCGGCATCCGGGCGCTGGAGGCGCAGCGCGCCCAGCTGGGAGACGCTGTCGTCGACATGGCCCTGGAGCCGCTGCGCGCCAGGCTGGCGGCCCTGCAGGGCGCGCCCGCCGCGGCTGAAGCATCGGTCACATCGGTCACATCGGTAGCCGCCACGGCCCGCGCCGTGACCGCCCAGACGCTGCGCCAGGTTTGTGTGCTGTTCCTCGACGTGGTGGGCTCCACGGCGCTGAGCCAGCACCTGGACCCCGAGGACATCCACCAGGTCGTCGACGGTGTCCTGCAGCGCTGCAGCGAGATCGTGCTGGCGCAGGGCGGCAAGGTGCTGCAATACGCGGGCGACAGCATGCTGGCGGTCTTCGGCGCCGACGAGGCGCGGGAGGATGACGCCGAGCGCGCCGTGCGCTGCGGCCTGGCGCTGCTGGCGGTGGGCCGCGAACTCGGCGAGCGCGTGCTGCGCGACCACGGCCACGCGAGTTGCGACGTGCGCGTGGGCATCCACACCGGTCCGGTGCTGCTGGGCGGTGGCGTCGACAAGGACGGCTCGATCCGCGGCATGACGGTGAACCTGGCGGCGCGCATGGAGCAGACGGCGCCGGCTGGCGGCCTGCGCATCAGCCGCGAGACCTGGCGCCATGTTGAAGGCCTGTTCGATACCGAGGTGCAGGCGCCGCTGTTGGTGAAGGGGCGGGATGCGGCGATGACGACCTACCTGGTGCGCGCCGCGTTGCCAGAAGCACAAGTGCGGCCGGCACGCGCCATCGAAGGCGTGTCGCCGCCGATGCTGGGACGCGCCGCCGAACTGGCGCAGCTGCTTGACGGCCTGCAACACGTGCGTGCCCGGCAACAGCCGCAGGCTTTCACCGTGCTGGCCGAGGCCGGCCTGGGCAAAAGCCGGTTGCTGCACGAACTGCTGCAGCATGTGGATGCGCAGGGTGGCCTGCCGCGTTTGCTGGCGCGCGCTCACCCGGGCACCCAGTTACAGCCCTACCGCATGCTGCGCGACATGCTCGCCACGCGCTTGCAGATCGTCGACAGCGACAGCGTGACGCTGGCGCTCGACACGTTCACGCGGGGTCTGGCACCCTACCTCGGCGCCGAAGCCGACGCGCACCTGCTGGGCCAGCTGATCGGCCTGGACTTCTCGGCCAGCCCGCACCTGGTGGCGGTCGACCCGCGCCAACTGCGCGACCGCGCGCTGGCGGCCTTCCAACGCCTGCTGCAGGGCCTTGCGGCCGAAGGCGGTGGCGTGGTGCTGCTGCTGGCCGACGATCTGCACTGGGCCGACGACGCCTCGCTGGACCTGCTGCAGCACCTGATGTCCAGCGTGCTGCCGCTGCCGCTGCTGCTGGTGGCCGGCGCACGGCCGGCGTTGCTGGAGCGGCGTGCCGGCTGGGCCACCGGTGTCGCCGGCCACGCGTTGCTGGCCTTGCAGCCGCTGGCTGACATCGACAGCCAGGCGCTGGCTGACGCGCTGCTGCAGCGCCTGTCGCCACCCTCGGCTGCGCTGCGCGCGCTGTTGCTGAACCAGTCAGCAGGCAACCCGTACTACATGGAAGAACTGCTGAAGATGCTGATCGACGACGGCATCATCGCCATCGACGGCAGCCAGTGGCGGCTGCGCGACGACGCGTGGACAGCGCTGCGCGTGCCGTCCACGCTGGCTGGCGTGCTGCAGGCCCGTCTGGACGCGCTGGATGCCGGCGAGCGAAGCGCGCTGCAGCAGGCCAGCATCGTCGGCACGGTGTTCTGGGACGACGCCCTGGCGGCTCTGGATGACGCGGCGCCCGGTGCCTTGCCCGCGTTGCAGCGTCGGGCGCTGGTGCGCCCTCGTGAACACAGCGCCTTCGACGGCACAACCGAGGAAGCCTTCCGCCACGACCTGCTGCACCAGGTGGCCTACGCCACGGTGCTGAAGCCGCAGCGCCGCCAAGGCCACGCCGTCACGGCGGCCTGGCTGGCGGCGCGCGTCAGCCACCGTTCGGGTGAGCACCTGGCCACCACCGCCACGCACTATCTCCAGGCTGGCGATGGCCCGCAGGCCGCACGCTGGCTGGCCGAGGCCGCCGAACATGCCGTCGGCCGCTTCGACAACGCCACCGCACTGGCCCACGTGAAGACCGCGATGACCCAAGTGTCTGCGGACGACATCGAACTGCGCTTTCGCTTGGCGCGCTGCGCCGTCAAGGCCGCAGACACCCATGCCGACCGTGCGGCGCAGGAGGCTGCGACGGCCGCGCTCGAAGCGCTGGCCGTGCTGCCGCATGCGCCCCGGTTGTGGGCTGCGCACGCGCCGTACGCGCGCGCACTGCTGCAAGTCCGCATGGGCCGGCTGGACGCCAGCCTGTCGCAGGCGGCGCAGGCGGCGGCCGTGGCGGCCGAGGTGGGCGACGCCAACCTAGGCGCTCAGGCGCACAACCTGTGGATGGCGGCGTTGCGCTTGCGCGGCGACAACACCGAGGCCCGCGTGCGGGGCCAAGCCGGCCTGGCGCTGGCCCGCGCGGCCGGCGATGTGGCCAAGCTGACCGAGATCCGCCTGCTGAGCAACCTGTCCACCCTGGACCACGACACCGGCCGCTACGAGACTGCGGTGCTGGGGATGGTGGAGTGCCTGGAACTGGCGCAGCGCCACCACCAGGCCGAGGTCCAGGCGCTGCTGCTCAGCAATCTCAGCGCCTGCCATCTCGGCCTGGGCGACTACTCGGCAGCGCTGGACTGGGCCGACCAGGCGCATGCGCACGGTCTGCAGGTCGGCGACCACCTGCAGACCACGCTCGCGGCGTTGAACCGCGGCGACGCCTGCTTCGGCCTGGGCCGGCTGGACGAGGCGCTGGCCAGCCTGGAGCAGGCGGACACCGAACTGCAGGCCATTGGCGCGCTTCAATACCACGCCGACGCTCTGGTGTTGCTGGGCGACATACGGCTCGCGCGGGACGACGCGGCTGCCGCAGCGCAGGCTTTCGAGCGCGCGCACGCCCCGCATCTGGCGCTGGGAAACCCCCGTCACGCGCTGAATGCCAGCGCCGGTCTGGCCTGTGCGCGGCTGCGGCAGGGCGACACGGCAGGCGCGATGGCTGCGCTGCAACCCGTGTTGCAGGCCGTCGAGGCCATCGATCCGACGGCCGAGACGCCGCCGGCGTTCTCGCGCGTGCTCTGGCTGGGCCACTTGGTGCTGCAGGCGGTCGACGACGCGCGTGCGCCCGGCTGGCTTGAAGCCGCACACCGCATGCTGCAGACCCAGGCTGCGCGCATCGACGACCCGGCGCGGCGGCAGCATTTCCTGGCCACCCACCTCGACGCCCGCGTCATCGTTCCTGCTTGGAATGCCGCGCTGGAGGCAGGCTAGAGTCACGTGCAGGGGCATGAGCTTGGCGAAGCGAGAGCCTCGCTGAGTCCTTGTCACCGCTTACGCGCCAGCGCAGCTACTCTGGCGCCCTGCGAGTCGGGACAGTCAGACGTCGCGCAAGCTGAGCTTGGTGCCTGTTACCAGCAAACAGGGAAAGGATCGACATCGTGGCGGAAGAGACTTTCCAACCAGGCCCGTCTTCACCGGCGCTGCTGACTCTGCATCAAGGTCTGAAGGGCGACCCCCGGCAGAACCGGCTCTTGGCCGCTTTACCGCCGGCCGAATGGGCGCGATGGCAGTTGCATTTGACGGCCGTTGACATGCCGCTCGGGCAGGTGCTGTACGAGTTTGGCAGCAAGCTCAAGTACGTGTACCTGCCGACGACTGCCGTCGTTTCGCTGCTCTACCTCACCGAAAGCGGTCAGTCGGCAGAAATTGCCGTCGTCGGCAATGAAGGCATCGTCGGTATTTCGCTGTTCATGGGTGGCGGGTCGACCAACGGCCGTGCAGTGGTGCAGTGTGGCGGTGAAGGCTTTCGAATTCCGGCCCAGGTCATGCTGCAGGAATTCAACCGCGCCGGCCCCGTGATGCATCTGTTGTTGCGTTACACCCAAGCCCTGATCACGCAGGTGACGCAGACCGCAGTCTGCAACCGACATCACGCAGTGGACCAGCAGTTGTGCCGTTGGCTGCTCTTGAGCCTGGACCGTCTTGCCGGAACGGAACTCGTGATGACGCACGAACTGATCGCCAACATGCTTGGCGTTCGCCGAGAAGGGGTCAGCGAAGCCGCAGGGCACCTGCAGGCCGCTGGTTTGATCCGGTATGCCCGGGGCCGCATCACCGTCCTTGACCGGCCAGGCCTGGAGCGGCGCACCTGTGAGTGTTATGCGGTGGTGAAACGCGAATACGACCGCTTGCTGCCGCCAGGCGTGGCCGGCTGAACGCAACCGCCTGCCAACACACTGCGGTGGGCGCCGACTGAGGGTGTGATGACCCGCCTGCGGGCGTTCACACAGGTGTCCTGTCGGTTCGTCAACGCACAGATGGCCGGCCGGTCAAATGCCAGCATGCGTAATGAAGAAAACCGTCGCACTTCGATCCGTTCGCAGCATCGAGCGGACCCTTCCGTGAGCGATGCCAAGACGCCAGCCGCTGACATGTACATCCGCGGCATCGGCACCGCCACGCCATCAACGCGCTACACCAAGGCCGAGTGCCTGACGGCTTTCGAGCAGTCGGATTGGTTCGGGCGACTGGACGCGCGGGCGCACCTTATCGCGCGCACGGTGCTTCAACGCGACAACGGCATCGCTGCACGGCGCCTGGCCGTGGCCACCTTGGACGAGGTGTTCCGCATCGACCCCGAGACGCTCGCGCAGCGCTTCCTGGCCCATGCTCCCGGGTTGGCCGCCAGCGCTGCCACGCAGGCGCTGCAGACTGGCGAGGTGGCGGTGCAGGGCATCGATGCGGTGGTCGTCAGCACCTGCACGGGCTACCTGTGCCCGGGCCTGTCGGGCTATGTCGCCGAGCACCTGGGCTTGCGCAAGGACGTACAGGCCTTCGATCTGGTGGGCCAGGGTTGTGCGGCAGCGCTGCCCAACATGCAGCTCGGGCGCGCCCTGCTGGCCAGCGGCGCTTGCGAGAACGTGCTGTCGGTCTGCGTCGAGATCAGCAGCGCGGCGATGTACCTCGACAACGATCCCGGCGTGCTGATCAGTGCTTGCCTGTTCGGCGACGGTGCCGGCGCGGCCGTGTTGTCGCGCACGCCACCGGCCGCGGGCTCGGGCAATCGGCGTATCGCCTGGATAGACAACAGTTCGCTGCTGGACCCGTCGCAGCGCGACGCACTGAAGTTCGAGACCCGCCAAGGCATGCTGCGCAATGTGCTGACGCGTGCCGTGCCGGTGCTGGCGGCCGACCACGCCCTGCGCGTGCTGCACACCGTGCTGACGCGCGCGGGCCTGCACAGCGACGATATCTCGACCTGGATCCTGCACGCGGGTGGGCGAGATGTGCTGCAGGCCGTGGAGCGCCGCTTCGAGTTGCAAGCTGCCGATCTGCGCTACAGCGCCGCCATGCTGCGCGAGTACGGCAACCTGTCCAGTGCCTTCGTCTACTTCGTTCTGGAGGCGGCCATTGCCGATGCTGCGCCTGACGGCTGGTGGTGGCTGTCGTCCTTCGGTGCGGGTTTTAGCTGCCATGGGGCCTTGCTGCGGGTGGAGGGATGAGCCGCACACTGGGCCACACCGTGGGCGTCGCACTGCCCCGCGTCGTGCTGCCCGAGGTGCTGGACGGACTGGCTGCCGACGACCGAGCGGCCCAGCGTTCACGCCGCGATCTGCAGCGTGTGCACCGCGCGATGGGCACACGCGGCACGCTGGTGCGCGTGCTGCGCACCTTGCCTTTGATGCGCGACCGCAGCGCGTCGTCGGCACCGCTGCGGGTGCTGGAACTGGGCGCTGGCGACGGCAGCCTGATGCTGGGCGTCGCGCGCTCGCTGCAAGGCCAGTGGCCGGCAGTGACTCTGACGCTGCTCGACCGCTTGCCGTTGCTGACGCCAGGCACGGTGGCGGGCTACGCGCAGGCGGGCTGGACCGCGAAAGCCGAGGTCGGTGATGCGCTCGAATGGGCGAAACGGGCGCGCGCCGAACGCCTGTTGCCGCAGGCTGCGCCGCCTTGGGATCTGATCGTGGCCAACCTGTTCCTGCATCACTTCGAAAGCGCTGAGCTGGTTGTCCTGCTGGAGGCGGTGGTCCGCAGCAGCAACCACTTCCTGGCCTGCGAGCCGCGCCGCGCCTGGCTGGCCTGGGCGGGCAGCCACCTGATCGGCGCACTCGGCGCCAACGCGGTGACGCGAGAAGACGCCGTGCTGAGCGTGCACGCCGGCTTTCGCGACCAGGAATTGCGGGGTCTCTGGCCGGCAAGCACAGGCTGGACGCTGTCCGAGACCGCTGCCGGCCTGTTCAGCCATTGCTTTGTCGCCGCGCGAATCGCGGGGCGCCGCCTGGAAGCTGGCCGATGAAAACCGACTTCGACGCGATCATCATCGGCGCTGGCCCGGCGGGCAGCAGCGCCGCCATCCTGCTGGCCGCAGCGGGCTGGTCGGTGGCCTTGATCGAGAAGCAGACCTTCCCGCGCCGCAAGGTTTGTGGCGAATGCATAGCGGCCAGCAACCTGCCCTTGCTCGACGCACTGGGCATCGGCGACGAATTCGCCTACCTGGCCGGTCCGGAGTTGCGACGCGTGGCGCTGATGCGGGGCACGCAAAGCGTCAGTGCCGACTTGCCGCCCGCGGCGCACGATCGGCACCGCTGGGGCCGGGCCATGGGCCGCGAGACCCTGGACACGCTGCTGCTGGACCGCGCGCGGGCCGCCGGCGCCACGGTGCTGCAGCCTTGGGCGGTGCAAAAGCTCCGGGGTCAGGCGGGAAGCCACCATTGCACCGTGCGCGATGCGGCGGATGGTCGGCAGAAAATTCTGCAAGCACCTGTGGCCATCCTGGCGCATGGCTCGTGGGAGCCCTTGCCCGAGGACCGCGCCGTGCAGCGCATGGCCCGCAGTGGCAGTGATCTGCTCGCCTTCAAGGCCAATTTTTCCGGCGGCAACTTGGCTGCGGGTCTGTTGCCGATGCTGGCCTTCGATGGCGGCTACGGCGGCATGGTGCTGGCAGAGGGGGATCTGGTGACGCTGGCGTGCTGCATCCGTGCCGACCGCCTGGATGTCCTGCGCCGGGCGGCGCCCGGCCGGGCCGCGGGTGAGGTGGTGGAAGAGATGCTGAAGCGCCAGTGCCAGGGTGTCGCTGAGGCACTGGACGGCGCGACGCGCAGCGGCGCCTGGCTGGCGTCCGGCCCCTTGCGCCCCGGTGTGCGACTTCGCGGCGACGACGAGGTCTTCCGCATCGGCAATGCCGCCGGGGAAGCGCATCCAATCATTGGCGAAGGGATCAGCATGGCCTTGCAGTCAGCCTGGCTGCTGTGTGCCCAGCTAGGCACAGCGCGGCCGCCGCGAGATTTCGCTGCGCAAGCCGCCTTTCAACGCGTCGCCCGTCAGCGCTACGCCGCCGAATGGCGGCATCACTTCGTGCCGCGTCTGCGCGTGGCGGCAGGGTTGGCGCACTTGGCCATGCAGCCTGCCGGCGCCGCGGTGTTGATGGCCACCTTGAAGCGCTTTCCCAACCTGCTGACCCGTGGCGCCGTCTGGGGCGGCAAGGTCAGCAGCATCGCCAACGGCGCCGCTCTGGGCGGCGGGCTTCAGCGTCTGCCGCAGGCGACGGCTTTGCAGGCGTTGCATCGATCTTTGCCTGGAGAACACACATGACATCCATGACCTTCGACGACACCGAAACGCGCATTCGGGCGCTGCTGGTGAAGGATTTCAAGCTGGACCCTGCCAAGTTGACACTGGACGCCCGACTGGAAGAACTGGGTGTGGATTCGCTCGGCATCGCCGAGTTGATCTTCAATGTCGAGGACGAATTCGGTTTGAAGTTGCCCGACGTGGCCGTTCAGTTGGCCACCTTCGGCGAAGTCGTCCGGTTCATCGACGAGGCCGTTGCCGTACGGTGTGCACCCGCACCGCGCTCACCTGCGGCGCAGGGTGTGCCGACGGCGACATGAGGCGCGTGGCGGTCACCGGCATCGGCCTGGTTTCGCCGCTGGGCCACGACGCCACCGCTGTTTTCGAAGCGGCTCGCAGTGGTCGTTCGGCCATTCATCGGCTGCAGATCGCCGGCGACCACAGGCTGGCAGCGCCATTGGCGGCCACGGTGCAGTTCGACGGCACCGAGCACTTCGACCCGCCCCAGTTCCGCCTGCTCGACCGCGTCAGCCAGTTCGCCGTGGTGGCGGCCCGGCGGGCCCTGGCCGACGCTGGCTGCGACCTCAGCGATGCCGAGCGGCAACGCGCTGGTGTCTTCCTGGGCACCGGCATGGCCGGCACCCTGAGCATGGACGAGGGCTACCAGACGCTGTACGGCGAGAACTCAGACCGCATCAAGCCGATGCTGATCCTGAAGGGGATGCACAACGCGCCGGCGGCCTGGATCGCCATCGAGAACAACTGGCGTGGCCCCAACTTGACCTACTCCACGGCCTGCTCGTCGTCCGGCGTGGCCATCGGTGAAGCCTGGCTGCGCGTGGCTTGCGGCGCCACCGACGTGGCGATGGCCGGCGGCGCCGAGGCGCCGCTGTCACTGGGTTCACTGAAAGCCTGGGAAGCCATGCACACACTGGCCTGCGAAGACCCGTTGGACGCGGCCCGTTCGTGCAAGCCGTTCTCGCGCAATCGCAGTGGCATGGTGCTCGGCGAGGGGGCCGTGGTCGTGGTGTTGGAAGCCTGGGATCTTGCGCTGGCACGCGGCGCCGCCATTCACGGCGAATTGCTCGGCTACGGCCTGACCACCGACGCCGGCCACATCGCGCGGCCCAGCGTCGAAGGCCAGGCGGCCGCCATGTCGGCTGCGCTGAGCGCTGCCGGTATCGCCGCCGACGAGGTGGACGCCATCAATGCCCACGGGACCGGCACACAAGCGAACGACGCCGCAGAGACCGGGGCGATCAAGCGTGTGTTCGGCGCCCGCGCGGGCCGCATACCGATCAGCGCGACCAAGGCGCTGCACGGTCACCTGCTGGGCGCGGCAGGCGCTCTGGAGTTCGTGCTCTCGCTGCTGGCCGTGAAGCACAACGTGGCCTTGCCGACTGCGCACCTGGACGTGTCCGACCCGGACTGCGATCTGGACTACGTGCCCCATGCTGCGCGCGCTGGTGCCGCTGGCCGAACGATGTTGTCGAATTCATTCGCTTTCGGCGGCACGAACGCCGTGCTGGCGTTGCGTGCCGCAGACTGACGTTCAGACCAACTCAGGAACGGTAATCGGCCGTGGTGGGCGAGGTGCCGTAGTAGCTGTGGATGTCCTTTTCCCACGACGAGTCGGCCATGTTGGGCCATGCGTCCTTGTTGAAACCCGGTGCTGATTCGAACTTCGACTTCTCGACATTCAGCACGAAGCGTTTGTTCACGGTGTCCAGCTTCAAAGCGTTCCACGGCACGGCGAACAACTTGTCGCCCATGCCCAGCAAGCCACCGTAGGACAGCACGGCATACGCGACACGACCGGTGCGCATGTCGAGCATGAACTCCTTGATGTCGCCCAGCGCATCGCCCTTTGGGTTGACGACGTTGTCGCCGGTGAGGGTTGCAGCGCCCATCAGCTCCGGCCCCGGGCCATGCAGCCGCGAGGAGTCGGTGGTGCCGGACGGGTCGGCCTTGTACATGCCGTAGGGATCGCGGTCTTCGTAGCTCATCAATATCTCCTGATGGGGCGCCCGGGGGTCGGGCGGAAAGCGCACGCCTGCGGTGTGCAGGGCGTGACGCAAGATAGGCTCTGGAAAAGACGGGGTCTGTTCGCAAGCGCACGTCTCAGGAGCCCGGCCTGGCCGCTACTGGCTCGCGGAAATGCTTGGTTGCAAAGGCCCAGACCATGCGTGATGCGTCCGGCCCTTTGGCATCGCTGAACGGCTGTTTCGCCGCACCACCGCTCCATGCGTGGCCCAGTCTTTCGACCTCCGCGAGCGTGGCCACGCTGCGCCCCTTGTGCTTGAAGTCGGTCACCTTCATGGCGTAGCGCTTGCCACGCTGGAGGCTGCGTTCTGCTGTGGCGCGGGCGCCGGCGGCGTCGGCCCAGACTTGCACTGCGACGCGCCCATTGCGCACGTCGACCACCGTGTCGGCGGTGCCGTGTATCACCAGAAGCGGTGGCCAGGATGCGGCCGTCGCCGACGGTGTCGCCTGCAGGGGTGAGGTGGCGCGACGCCCACGCATCGCACCCAATGCAGTCAGCGCGGAGTGCGCGGTTCCCGGCGGAATGCCGGCGTGCATGACCACCGCCTTGAAGCGCTCGGGGTAGCGCGTGACCAGCAGCGCTGCCATGCTGGCGCCGGCCGACAAGCCCGCCACGGCGACGCGCTGACGGTCCACCGGGAACCGCACGCAGGCTTGCTCGACGGCGGCCATGATCAATACGGCTTCGCCATAGGCGCGGCCCGAACGGGTGTCGAACCAGTTCCAGCAACTTTGCGGGTTGGCCAGGCGATCCTGCTCCGGGTAGAGGACGATGAAACGCTCACGCGCAGCGATACGGTTCATCCGCGTGCTGGCGGCGAAGCCCTCGGCGTCCTGTCCGCAGCCGTGCAGCATGACGATCATGGGCACCTGCTCGCCGGCCTTTAGCCCGGGGGGCGCATACAGCTTGTAGCGACGCGCACCTGAGGGACCCAGGGCAACGCCTGCCGACCAGCGCCCCGCATCCTGCGCACGGTCGGCGCCGACCTGGCTGACTGCATGTGCGCGCGCTGAGCGTGGCGCCCGTACAGCGACTTGAGGCTTCGCGGCCGGCGCCCGCTTGCGCGTCAGCCTGGATGCCTTGCGCAGCGCCACGATGCCGCGGGCCACGCCCATTGCCCAGATCGATGTCCAACTGCGCCTCGCCATCAGGCAGCTACCGTCAACGGCTTGCGACGGCTTGCGGCTAACGCACGAAGATCGCAATCAAAATGATGATCGGGATGGGAATGCCCAAAAAGAACAGCAGCAGTGAACGCATGGCGGCCTCCGAAAGGTGGTTGTGGATGGTTGGCGATGCCGGCGATCAGGCGTCGCGACGCCGACCACCGAAGGTGGCCGACAGGCTTGCCACGAAGGCACCGATCAGCAAAGACACGAAGAGCCACAGCGCGCCGTAAGCCGAAGCCTTGCGTGCCTTGTCAGCAGCGTCGCGGGTCGCGATTTCGGCCTCACGAAACTTCGCCTGCGCGCGGGCATACACGTCGTTGACGCGCCGCTCGGCTTCCTGCGGTGCCAGGCCGGTGCGCTGGGCCACGATCTGGCCCACGTAACGGATGTCTTCCGGCGGCAGGGGCTCGGTCCGGCTCACGTTCATGAAGATGCGGCTGACTTCAGCGGCGTCCCGGTTCGACGATCGCTCGATGGCGTCCGCAGCCCCTGCGGCACCCGATGGCGTAGCGTTGGCGACCGAAGGTTCGCGCCGGAACAGCGAGTCGATGAAGTAGGCCATCGGCGCACCGTCGTTGCCCTGCGCCATGCGCGTGCCGTCAGCAGCACTGCCCGCGGCGCCGCCCACCACCGAGGCCGCGCTGCCGACGGCACCACCGGCCATCGCAGCACCCGCTTGCGCGCCACCGCTCAAGATCGAGCCGATGACCGAGGTCAACAGCGCCGCGGTCGCCAGCGTGGCCACGGCCCAGGCGATGAAGCCGTGCGCGGTGTCTCGGAAATAGACCTCGTCGGTGTGCACCTCGGTCCACTTGGTTCGCAGGCGGCCGGCGAGGTAACCCCCCATCGCCGAAGCGAGTAGTTGGGTCAGTGTCAGCCACAGGATGGTGGAGACGCCGAAGGTGCCCGCGCTGACGCCTGCACCGGACCACGGCGAAACCGACGACAGGCCCAGCCCGACGCCCAGGATGAGCAAGATCAAGGACAGCGAAGCAGCGGCTGCCGCGCCTGCTGCGATGGCACCCCACGACACGGCGCTGGCCAGTGAGCGCGGGTTCGCGATCACCGCGCTGTCTGAGACCCGTGAACGGCCGTAGCCTTCAGCGGAAGCGGTGCTGGCAAGGGACATGGCGACTCCTTCGATCGAGGCGCGCTCGGCGCCGAAAAGGACCCACGGCGGTGGGTCCTTGCGGAGGCGAACGGTAAGCACAAGGCGGTATGAGGTCTGTGCGTTTTCACACCCACGAACGGGTCTTGGCGGAGCGCCAGCCAGCCGCTAGCGGATGCCGATGACCTTGTGCGTCTGCACGCTCAAACCCCATTGCGGATGGGCCTGGCAGTACGCAATCGCCAATTCGGTGTTCACGCGCTGCAGCGGGCCGTCCATCGGCTGCAGGTAGAAGCGCTCGAAATCCAGCGCTGCCGCCGCCTGCATGTCGGTGCCCGGTTGCGGGAACACCAACTTCAATTCCTGGCCTGAACGCTGCACCAGCGGCGCGCCGGCTTTCGGGCTGACGCACAACCAGTCGATACCCGCCGGCGCAGCGACAGTGCCGTTGGTTTCGACGGCGATGCGAAAGCCCTGTGCGTGCAATGCGGCGATTAAAGCCTCGTCCAGTTGCAGCAGCGGCTCACCCCCAGTGATGACGACGAAACGGTGTGCCGCGTCGGCGTTGGGCCAGTGGCTGGCGATGGTGTTGGCCAATGCCGCCGCGTCGGCAAAACGTCCGCCGGCGGTGCCGTCGGTACCGACGAATTCGGTGTCGCAGAAACGGCAGACGGCGGTGGCTCGGTCGGCCTCGCGGCCGCTCCACAGGTTGCAGCCGGCGAAGCGGCAGAACACGGCCGGGCGGCCTGCGTTGGCGCCTTCACCTTGCAATGTGTAGAAGATTTCCTTGACGGCGTAGCTCATGCGAAGGCGCGTACCTTGAACGTTAGACCGCGTACTTTAGACAGGAAGGGCCGGGCCGCCGGCTGAGCGCGCCACGATGGACCCGCAACCGCGCGCTTCGTAGAGGTCCACGCGCACCAGTTGCGGCAAACTGGGCTGGCCTTGCGCCAGCACCCAGGCGGCCAGTGTGGCGGTGTCGCCGTCGGCCAGGCCGGCCAGTTCGTGCAGCGGGTGGTGGTCCAGCGCCTTGAAGATGGGGTTGAACAGTGCCTTCACGTCGCCGAAGTCCAGCGTCCAGCCCATCACCGTGTCCAGCGGCGCGTGCAGGTGCAGGCGCAACGTGTAGGTGTGGCCGTGCACGCGGGCGGCAGGCGTGCCGGGCGGTGCGCGCTTCAACTGCACGGCGCTGTCCAGCGTGAAGTCTTTCCAGATGCGGTATTCGCGGCCGTCGAAATTGGCGCCGCAGCTGGCGGTCTCATACACGGTCACCCAACTCAGTTCGGGCAGCCCGGGCTGCAATTGTTGCCACAGCCAGGCCGACAGGTTTTCGCTGGTCGGGTTGTGCAGGCCTTCGATGTCGTTCAGGCACTGGTAGTTCAGCCGCATGTGCAGTGGCGCCCACAGCGCGTCGATGTGGTCGTAGTCGATGCTGATCGGCCGGCCACCCAGGTCTTGATTGACATGCACGATGGCCTCGAAACCGTGGCCGTGCATGCGGCCGCACTGGTGGCCAACGGGCACATTCGGCAGGCGGTGCGCGGCCTGAAAACGGTAGCGGCGCCAGACGTGCGCCTGGCCGTCGCGGTCCAGGTCGACACCCTGGTGGGCCGTGCTCTGGATGGCCACGCGGTCCACGCCAGGCACTTTCAGCCGCGTGCGTATCCAGCGCGCCAGGTTCTCGTCGGTGGGCACGTCCAGTTGCGTGTTCAGGTGGGCGTAGTCCAGGGGTGCCACGCAGGCGCGCAACTGCTCTTGCAGCGTCAGCACCTCGCCACCGGGGAAGGCGGCCCAGCCGGCCGGCAAGTCGGCGTAAACGGTGGCCTGGAAGCCGTGGCCGTGCAGGCCCCGGCTGCGGTGGCCTGCGGGCAGCACGCTGACCGATCGCGCGGCTTCGAAATCGGCCGAGGCTGCGGTCAACACGCGTTGCGCGGCACTCATGTGGTCACGTCCACGTTCGCGCCCACGTTCGCGCCCATATTCCCGCCCATATTCACGCCCATGTACCGCTCGTAACCGGTGCAGCGCAGTTCGCAAGCCGGGCACGCGCCACAGCCGTAGCCCCAGGCGTGGCGCGTGCTGCGGTCGCCCAGGTAGCAGGTGTGCGTGTGCTCTTGCACCAGGGCCACCAGCGACGCACCGCCCAGTGTTTCGGCCATGCGCCAGGTGGCGGCCTTGTCCAGCCACATCAAAGGCGTTTCCACCACCATCGGCGTGTCCATGCCCAGGCTCAACGTCACTTGCAGCGCCTTCAGTGTGTTGTCGCGGCAGTCGGGGTAGCCGGAGTAATCGGTCTCACACATGCCGCCCACCAGCACCTGCAAACCGCGGCGGTAGGCCACCGTCGCAGCGAAGGTGAAGAACAGCAGGTTACGGCCGGGCACAAAGGTGTTGGGCAGGCCATTGGCCTGCATCTCGATGGCGCGGTCTTGCGTCATCGCGGTGTCGCTGATCTGGCCCAGCACGGCCAGGTCGATGAGGTGGTCGGCGCCCAGCTTGGCGGCCCACGCGGGGTAGGCGGCGCGCAGTTCGGCCAGCACGGTCAAGCGGCATTGCAGCTCGACCTTGTGGCGCTGGCCGTAGTCGAAAGCGATGGTCTCGACGTGCGCATGGCGTTCCAGCGCCCAGGCCAGGCAGGTGGCGGAATCCTGTCCGCCGGAAAAAAGCACCAGGGCCTTGTTGTTCATCGGCAGCCGCCTTGTTTGCCCAGCGCGCGGGTCAAGGCGTGGGTCACGGCGCAGTGATGAAGTCGCGCAGCGTCGCCATCGCGGCCACCGGCTCGTCGCGCCAGGCGCCGTGGCCCGCGTTCGGGTAGGTGACGAGGCGGCCCCAGGGCGCGGGTATCGCCGCCGCGATGTCCTGCGCGTCGGCCAGCGGCGTCACCGGGTCCAGCTCACCGGCCATCACCAGCACCGGGCACTGCACCTTCGCCAGGCCGGGCAGCAACTGCATGGTTTGCTGCTCACCACTGGCCGATGTGAACAGGATCTCTTCGTTGAACACCGTGCGCTGCCGCGCGTCGGCGTTGCCAGGCGTGGGGTTGTAGAGATCGCGGCAGTGTTCGTTGTAGGGCGCCCAGGTGGCGGGCGACGGAGCCTGCCAGAAGGCCTTTGCCGCGTCGCGTGCGGCGGGTCCGCCCAGCTGTTCGAACATCGTCAGCTTGCGGCTCAGCCCCAGGTGGTGGCTGGTGCTGCTGAGCACCACTTTCGCGGCGTGCGCCGGGTGGCGCGCCAGGTAGCGCTGGGCGACAAAGCCGCCGAAGCTTTGGCCCAGCACGATGGGCTTGACGATGCCTAAAGCGCCGCACAACCGCACGATGTCGTCGGCGAAAACGTCCAGCGTCCACTCGACGGCCGGCCGGCGGTCACTGCGGCCGTGGCCGCGGTGGTCGTAGTAGACGATCTGCGCCACGTCTGCCAGTTGGCTGAACAGCGGCTTGAAGCTGCTGTGGTCATAGCCCGGGCCGCCGTGCATCAAGATCAGCGTGGGCTTGACGCGCATTTGGGGACCGTCGGGCACCAGGCCGCAGCCTTCGATGTCGACGTAAAGGCGGACGCCGGGGTCGATGGTGATCAGCATGGTCGGGTGTTCGGTTGGGTGGTGGGCAGCGCGGCGCGGGGAGCGGGGAGCTGGGCTCGGCGCAGCCCGCGACTCTAAGCGCGGCGCCGCAAGCAAAACGCCCCGCACGGGGCGGGGCGTTGCGTGCGAGGCAGACCCGGCGGCCTGCCCTACTCGGGGTGTGTCTTACTTCTTGGCAGCAGCGCTGGCAGCCGGCGCTGCGGTCTTGGCGGCCTTGGCGTCCTTCGCAGCGGCAGCCTTGTCGGCCTTGGCCTTCTTGGCTTCGTCGGCAGCGGCCTTTTTCGCGGCGGCCTTGTCAGCCTTTTCCTTCTCGGCGGCGGCCTTCTTGTCAGCCTTTTCTTTGGCAGCAGCCACCTTCTTGTCGGCGGCGCTCATCTCGGCGGGCTTGGCGGCGGGTGCAGCAGCGGTGGCCGGTGCGGCCGGGGTGGCTTTGGCGTCAGCCTTGGCAGCCGGTGCGGCTTCCTTCTTGGCGGCGGTGGTTGCGCCAGTAGCAGCGGCCGGCTTGGCAGCTACACCGTTGAAGGTGGCACCGTTGACCGTCAGGCCTTCGGCCGAGAACTTCGCGGCATTGCCGTCGCCCACGCCCTTGACGCGTTCGATGAAGTCGGGCCAGTCCTTGAAGTTGCCCTTGGCGCGTTCGGCGGTGATCTTGCCGGCGATGGCCGGGCCTATGCCCTTGACGCCGTCGAGTTCGGCCGGGGTGGCCTTGTTGACGTCAACCGCCGCGAACGCGATGGCGGCGAACAGCGACAAGCAGATGGCGAGCAGTTTCTTGATCATGGACGGTCCTCAGTGGTGTGATGTCGGGGAACACGCCGCCGATTTTTGTGTCTGGCGGTCCGCTGCATAACGGCGCCTGACCCGCCGGCGTTGACCCGGAGCGCGATTTATCTGGCCCGCTGCCTTGCGCGTTGCCGTGCGGGCTCAGCCGAAGGTCGAGCTTGCCGCCATCGCACCCAGGCGCGCGCTGATGGCGTGGAACTGCGCCACCGTGTCTTCGATGATCTGCTGCACCGTCAGCACGCCGTGCACCAGCCCGGCCGACTGTCCGGCCAGCGCCGGGGCGGCTTCCATGTCGCCGCCGAAATAGACCTGCTGGATGCCCGCGAAAGTGTCGGCCGGCATCAGCCCCGCTTCATGGATGGCCTGCGTGCGCTGGCTCTTCAGCGCGCGGATGCAGGGCGTGGCCTTCTTGTTCAGCATCCAGGTGCCGGTGGCTTCAGCCGCGACGATGGCGTTCTTGAAGTTGTCGTGCACCGGGCTCTCGGCGCTGGCGACGAACCGCGTGCCCATCTGGATGGCCTCCGCACCCAGCGCGAAAGCCGCCGCCATGCCACGCCCGTCCACGATGCCGCCTGCCGCCACCAGCGGCACGTCCACGCGTTCGCGGATGGCCTGCAGCAGCACCAGCGTGCTGACCTCTTCCGGGTTCTTGAAGCCGCCGCCTTCGCTGCCTTCCACGACCAGGCCATCGACACCGGCGTCCACGCATTTCAGCGCCGTGTCCAGCGTGGGCACGGCGTGATAGACCACGATGCCGGCGGCCTTCAGCGGTGCGATGAACTTGGCCGGGCTGCCGGCCGAGGTGGTGACGAAGCGAATGCCCGACTCGCAGACGAACCGCAGCATCGCGTCGTCTTTCAGGAAGCGAATCGGCAGGTTCACACCGAAAGGCAGACCGCTGGCCAGCATGGCCGCGATCTCGCGCTGGCAGTTGGCGCTTTCGCCCGACGAGGTTTCAATGACGCCCAGGCCGCCGGCGCGCGACACGGCACCGGCCAACTGGCTGCGCGCGATCCAGCCCATCGGCGCTTGCACGATGGGGTAGCGGGCGCCGGTGTGGGCCAAAAAGCGGTTCATGCAATCTCCATCGGTGTTCGGATTTCAGTCTTCAAAACGCGGCGCACGCTTTTCCAGGTTGGCGCGCACGGCTTCGCGTTGTTGCGGGCCGGCCATCAGCTTGATCTGCTCGTCGCTCTCGGCCTGCAGCAGCACGGCGGCTTGTTCGTCCAGCGTGTGGGCCGTTTGATTGAGCAAGCGCTTGGCTGCCCGCACGGCAGTCGGGCTGCGCTGCGCGATGGCCAGCGCCAGCGCGTGCGCTTCGGCCAGCGGGTCGCCGCACAGGCGCGTGCCCAGACCGACTTGCACAGCCTCGGCGGCGCCCAGCACGCGGCCGCTGAAGCACAGTTCGCGCAGCACGTCGTCGCGCAACAGGCTGCGCATCAGCACCATGCCAGCCATGTCGGGCACCAGGCCCCACTTGATCTCCATCACGCTCATCTGCGCGTCGGGCCCCAGCAGGCGGATGTCGGCGCCCAGCGCCAGTTGCAAACCGCCACCGAAGGCCGCCCCCTGCACGGCGGCAATCACCGGCACGGCCAGCGTGCGCCAGCCCAGGGCGATCTGCTGCGGCCCGTTGGCGATGCCGTGCGTGCGCGGGCCCAGGTCGCTGACCGGGCTGCCGCCCCCCGCCGCAGCCAGTGCGGCAAAGCTGGCCATGTCCAACCCCGCGCAGAACGCACGGCCTTCGCCGTGCAGCACCACGGCGCGCAAGCCAGGCGTGCGCTTCAGCGCTTCGATGGCGGCCAGCAGCGCTTCAAACATCGCCGGGTCCAGCGCGTTCATCTTGTCGCCGCGGGTCAGCGCCACATCGGCCACGCCGTGTTCGCGCATCGAGATGCGCACGCGTTCGTTCACAGTCGTCACGGGCTCAACTGCCACGCGTGACGGGCATGTCCACCTCGGCCGCCACCATCCCGGTGCGCAGCGCGCGTTGGCGGCCCAGTTCCAGCTTGGCCAACGATGCACGGTGCACCTCGTCGGGTCCGTCGGCCAGACGCAACGTGCGCGCGCCGGCGTAGAACTTGGCCAGCACGAAGTCGTCGCAGACCCCCGCGCCGCCGTGTGCCTGGATGGCCATGTCGATGACCTCGCAGGCCATCGTCGGCGCCACGATCTTGATCATCGCGATCTCGGTCTTGGCGATCTTGTTGCCCACGGTGTCCATCCGGTACGCGGCCTTCAGCGTCAGCAGGCGCGCCATGTCGATCTTGCAGCGCGCGTCGGCGATGCGTTCGTGCCACACGCCCTGGCGTGAGATTTCACGGCCGAAAGCCACGCGTTCGTCCAGCCGCGCGCACATCATCGACAGCGCGCGCTCGGCCATGCCGATCAGCCGCATGCAGTGGTGGATGCGCCCCGGCCCCAGGCGGCCCTGTGCGATTTCGAAGCCGCGCCCTTCGCCCAGCAGCACGTTGCTGACGGGCACGCGCACATTGACCAGATCGACTTCCATGTGGCCGTGCGGCGCGTCGTCGCGGCCGAAGACCGACAGCGGCCGAAGCACCTTCACGCCGGGCGTTTTCATCGGTACCAGCACCATGCTTTGCTGGCTGTGGCGCGGCGCGTCGAAGTCGGTCTTGCCCATCACGATCAAGATCTCGCAGCGCGGGTCGCCGGCGCCGCTGCTCCACCACTTGCGGCCGTTGATGACGTAGTCGTCGCCATCCTTTTCGATGCGCGTTTCGATGTTGGTGGCGTCGCTGGAAGCCACCGCCGGTTCGGTCATCAGGAAGGCCGAGCGGATCTCGCCGCGCAGCAGCGGCGCCAGCCAGCGCGCCTTGTGTTCGGCGCTGCCGTAACGCTCGATGGTTTCCATGTTGCCGGTATCGGGCGCCGAGCAGTTGAAGACCTCGCTGCTCCACGGCACCTGGCCCATCAATTCGGCCATCGGCGCGTATTCCAGATTGGTCAGGCCGGCGCCGCGTGTCGATTCGGGCAAGAACAGATTCCACAGCCCCGCGTCGCGCGCCTTGGGCTTCAGCGCCTCGATGGTTTCCAGCGGCAGCCAGGGGTTGCCTGCGGCGCGGTTGCGGTCGAGTTCGCGGGCGCAATCACCCTCGCGCGGGAAGACCTCCGCCTGCATGAAGGCCGACAAGCGGGCTTGCAACGCCTGCACCTTGGGGCTGTGGTCGAAGTTCATCGTCGGGTCTCCTGAAGTCGGGCATGAACAGTAGTCCTCACGGCGGCTGTTGTCGGTCACGGCCGGGACAGTGCGCGCTGTTGGGCCGCAATGGCATAGGTGGGACTACGCTGGCTGAAGCCACCTTGACGTGGCGCAATCCGAGGTCGGCATTCCGCCCGAGGCCCTTCTCTCCGTACGCCTGCAACCATGCCGCACATCCCTGCCTCGCCCGCACTGGCCCGCTTCCGTGTCATCGACCTCACGCAGGTGCGCGCCGGCCCCACCTGTTGCCGGCAATTGGCCGACTGGGGCGCCGACGTCATTCAGGTGCAGATGCCCGAACACATGCGTGGCGACGACACGCTGGGCGGACAAGACGGCAGCGACTACCAGTACACCCACCGCAACAAGCGCAGCGTCACGCTGAACCTGAAAGAGCCCGAGGGCATCGCCACGCTGAAGCGGCTGATCGCCACCGCCGACGAGGTGGTCGAGAACTTCCGCCCGGACGTGAAGTTCCGTTTGGGCATCGACTACGAAACGCTGGCGACCGACCACGCCAAGCTGGTCTACGCCAGCATCTCGGGCTTCGGGCAAGACGGCCCGCTGGCCGAGCGCCCCGGCTTCGACCAGATCGCGCAGGGCATGAGCGGCCTGATGTCGGTCACCGGCTTGCCGGGCCAGGGCCCTGTGCGCGTGGGCATACCCGTCGCCGATTTGTGCGCCGGCATCTTCGCCGCGCAAGGCATCCTGGTGGCGCTGCTGGAACGCGAAGTCTCGGGCCGGGGCCAGTGGGTGCAGACGTCTTTGCTGCAGGCCATGGTCACGATGATGGACTTCCAGACCGCGCGCTGGTTGATCGACGGCGAAGTGGCGGGCCAGGCCGGCAACTACCACCCGACCAGCATCCCCACCGGCGTCTACAAGGCACGCGACGGCTACATGAACATCGCGGTTTTCGGCAGCAAGATCTGGGAGCGTTTCTGCACCACTCTGGGCGCGCCGGAATGGATCACCGACCCGCGTTATGCCGCCAAGGCCGGCCGCAGCGTGAACCGCGACGCGCTGAACACGGCGATCAACGAACGCCTGGCGCTGCAAGACTGCAGTTACTGGATTGAGAAATTCAACGCCGACGGCGTGGCCTGCGGGCACATCAACAACGTTCGCGAAATGCTGCAGGAACCGCAAATCGAACACCTGGGTGTGGTGCAAGACGTGGTCTCGGCGCGGCTGGGGCCGCAGCGCCATGTCGGCCAGCCGATGAAGCTGGGCCGCACACCCAGCACCCTGGCCCGCGCGGCGCCGCTGCGTGGCGAGCACACCGAAGAAGTACTGGGTGAACTGGGTCTGGCGCCCGGTGATATCGCCAACATGAAATCACGGGGGGTTTTTTGATGACCGCCAATGCAACCGCAACCGCAACCGCAACCGCAACCGCAACCGCAACCGCAACCGCCATCGCGGAATCGAGCACGGACTACACATCGCCGACCGACCGCGTGCAGGTGCGCCTGGACGGCGGCGCGCTGCACATCGTCTTCAACAACCCGGCTCGGCACAACGCGCTCAGCGTGGACATGTGGGGTGCCGTGCCCGCGCTGTTGACGCAAGCCGCCGCCGACGAGCGCGTGCGCCTGGTGGTGTTCAGCGGCGCGGGCGACAAGGCCTTCGTGTCGGGTGCCGACATCTCGCAGTTCGAAGACCAGCGCGCCGCGCGCGAGGCCGTGGCGCATTACGAGGCGCTGGCCGAAGACGCGCTGCTGGCCATCGAGCGCAGCGCCAAACCCACGCTGGCCTGCATCCATGGCTGGTGCCTGGGCGGCGGCGTCAACGTGGCGATAGCCTGCGACATCCGCATCGCGTCCAGCGATTCCACCTTCTCGATACCCGCCGCACGGATGGGGCTGGGCTACCGCTATTCGGCCTTGAAGAACCTGGTGAATTTGATCGGCGTGGGCGCCGCGAAAGACCTGTTCTTCACCGCGCGCCGCATCGACACGGCCGAGGCGCAGCGCCTGGGTCTGGTCAGCCGCATGGCCGAAGTGGACGACCTGCCCGCGCTGCTGGCCGAATACACGACGGCCATCGCCGAGAACGCGCCGCTGACCATCCACGCTGCCAAAACCATCATCGGCGAGATCCTCAAACCGTCGCCGGAACTCGACACCGCGCTGTGCCAGGACGTGATCCTGCGCTGCTTCCAGAGCGATGACTACACCGAAGGCCGAAGCGCTTTCATGCAAAAACGCCGTCCGCTATTCAAGGGTCGCTGAGCGCAGCGCACATTCGAAAGTTTCCGATGAAGTCCTATTCGATGCGCGTTGAAGGTGCCGCCGCCGTGCTGCAACTGACCGATGTGCCGCAGCCCGAACCCGGCCCCGGGCAGGTCCTGCTGCGCATGCTGGCCGCCGGTTTGAACCGTGGTGAATTCATCCCCGGCGGCTTGATCAAGGCCGGCGCCGCGAAGCCGGCTGGCATCGAAGGCGCAGGCGAGATCGCAGCGTTGGGCGCCGGCGTCACGCAGCTGCAGGTCGGCCAGATCGTGATGGGCCGCTGCCCCGGTGCCTTCAGTGCATACACGGTGATGGACGTGCGCGAGGCCATCCCCGTGCCGGCCGGAATGGACATCGAGGCCGCCAGCGCCGTGCCACTGACCTTCCTGGTCGTGCACGACATGCTGGTCACGCAGGGCCATTTGCAAGCCGGTGAATGGCTGCTGGTCACTGGCGCGTCTTCGGGCGTCGGCGTGGCCGCGCTGCAGGCCGCGAAGGCGTTGGGAGCGAAGGTCATCGGCACCTCGGGCTCGTCCGAAAAGCTGGAACGCTTGAAGGCGCTGGGCCTTGATCTGGGCATCTGCACACGGTCACCCGATTTCAACGCGGCGGTGATGGAAGCGACCGGCGGCAAAGGCGTCAACCTGGTCATCAACACCGTCGGCGGTTCGGTCTTCGCCGAGTGCGTGAAGTGCCTGGCTTTCGAAGGCCGCCTGGCCACGGTGGGCTATGTCGATGGGCAGTTGAAAGCCGAGATCGACATCCAGGCGCTGCACGCCAAACGGCTGACGCTGTTTGGCGTGTCCAACAAATTGCGCAGCGCCGAACAACGCGCCGCTGGCGTGCCGGCCTTCGTCGCCGACTGGCTGCCGCTGTTCGCCGACGGTCGCATCCGGCCGTTGGTCGACCGCGTCTTTCCCTTCAACGATTTGCCCGCCGCGAAAGCCCACATGGAAGCCAACCAACACCTCGGCAAGATCGTGCTGCGAATTTCGGAGGCTGCGTGATGCGCGCCCAACGCAGGTTGATGGTGCGGGCTTGCGCAGCCACCGCTGCTGCGCTGGTCGCCGCTGTGGTGACAGCAGGCTCAGCCCACGCGCAGGCCTACCCGAACAAGCCCATCCGTCTGGTCATTGGCTTCGCGCCCGGCGGCGCGGCCGACTACGTGGCGCGCACCATCAGCGAACCGCTGGGCCGCGCGCTGGGCCAGACGGTGGTGGTGGAAAACCGCGCCGGTGCCGGGTCCAGCTTGGCCGCCGACTTCGTCGCCAAGGCGCCGCCCGACGGCTACACCTTGCTGATCGCCAGCCCCAGCAGCATCTCGGTGAACCCGGCGCTGAACCCCAAGCTCAGCTACGCCTTCAAAGACTTCATCCCGGTGGCGCGCATCACCTCGTCGCCGCTGGTGGTGGCCGTCAACCCCAAGTCAGGCATCAACAGCATGGCTGAACTGGTGGCGCTGGCCAAGAAGAAGCCCGGCGAGCTGAACTACACCAGCTCGGGCAATGGCAGCGCGCCGCATCTGGGTGCCGTGTACTTCAGCAAGGTGATGGGCGTGGAGATGACCCACATCCCCTACAAGGGCGGCGCGCCGGCCATCCAGAGCGTGATCGCAGGCGACACCCAACTGACCTTCGGTACACCGCCATCGGTGTTGCCGATGGTGAAGGCCGGGCGCTTGAAGGCATTGGGTGTGACGACCCTGCAGCGTTCACCGTTGGTGCCCGATGTGCCCGGCATGGTGGAAGCCGGCATGCCCGGTTACAGCCTGGGCTTCTGGTACGGCTTCTTCGTGCCGGCGGGCACGCCGCCCGACACCGTGCAAAAGGTTTTCGACGCCGTGAACAAGGCCATGGCCGACCCCGAGGTGAAGACTGCACTGGCGCGCGAAGGCACCGACGTGGCGATGTCGAAATCGCCGGAAGATTTCAGCCGCTTCCTGGCCGAAGACAACCCCTTCTGGGCCAAGCTGGTCAAGGAAGCAGGCGTGAAGCTGGATTGACGGACCCGGCTCCTGGTGCGCTCGCGCCCTTCAGGGGTGGCGGCTTTTCAGCGTGACCATCGTGGCCTTCAGGATGTGGGTCAACACCGTCGGGTTGATGTCGGCCATGCGTTGGATGTGCAGACAAGAGCCGCTGACCTTGTGTTTGCCCAGCGCTTGCAGGTCTGCATCCAGAGCGTCGAAACCGACGTTGGTGTAGACGCTGATGTCGGCCTTGCGCGACGAGAAACCGATCAGGCAGCAGTCGCCCGCGCGACCGCTGGCGTAGCGGTAGTGGTAGCTGCCGAAACCCACGATGGCGCTGCCCCACATCACCGGCGGGTGGCCCGTGGCGGCCTGCATCAACGTGGACAAAGCGACACAGTCGGCGCGGCGCTCGGGCGCTTCGATGGCCGCGATGTAGTCGGCCGCCGCAACCGGCGTGGGCAGGGTCTTGTTGGGCTTGCTCATCGTGCGCTCCGTGTCCGTGTCCGTGTCTGGGTCTGGGTCTGTGCATGTCACAGGCCGGTGCAGCCTGGGCACAGGGCACAGGGCACAGGGCACAGGGCACAAGCCTAGAGCCGGCAAGGCCCGCGAGCAAGCCTCAGCGCGGCAGTTGACGCATCAAGGCCGGCACCAGGGTCAGGCCAAGCAGCGAGCAGGCGCCGGTCACCCAGCCGGTGTACTGCCAGCCCCCCGCGTTGCTGGCCACCCAGGCCACCAGCGGCGGCCCGGCGAACTGGCCCAGCGACGACCACTGCTGCACCCAGCCGACCGTGGTGGACAGCGTGTGCGGGCCGGGCGCCACGCGCACCGCCAGGCTGAACAGCGTGCCCGGGATCAGCCCGCCCACGGCAGAAAACAGCAGCACCGCTGCGTAGCGCAGCGCCGGCGGCAGGCCGCCACCGCTGCCCAGGTCGGCGCCACCCGCGAAGGTGGCGGCAGCGCCCAGTGCCATCACCACGAAGCCGGTGACCAGCAGGTGCTGCGGCGGCACGCCACGCTGCAGCAGCCGTCCCGACACGACGTTGCCCACGATGTTGGCGGCCGCCGCCAACGCCGTCAGCGCCGCGATGGCGGTGGTCGGCACAGCGGCCTGGCTGGCGATGACTGGCAGAAAGCCGATGACCGCCAGCCACTGGCCGGAATACATCGCGAAGCTCAGCGCCACCAGCCAGGGGCCGGGTGCGGCCAGGGTCAGGCGCAGGCGCTGGGTCCAGGCGATGCCGACCGACGAGGTCCCGGCAGCGGCTTGCTGGGTGGCCGCCGCCGGCACGCCGTCCGGCAGCGCGACGGCCAACACCACGGTCATCGCCACCGACAGCGCGGCCAGCAGCCACCACCACGCCCGCCAGCCCAGCGCCGCGATGCACAGCGGCCCGAGCAGCAGCGCCAGCGCCGTGGCCAGCGGCATGTAGGCACCCCACAGGCCCAACAGGCGATTCACCGCCTGGGGCGCCGCCAGCGCGCGCAGCAGGCCGGGCGCCGGCAGCACCACCAGCAGGAAACCGAAGCCTTCGACCGCGCGCAGGGCCAGCAGCGCGCCCACCCCGGTGGCCGCACCGCCGCCGGCGCTGGCCAGTGCCAGCACCGCCAGGCCCAGCAACATGCTGCGGCGGCCGCCCAGGCCATCGGCCAATGCACCGAAGGCCACGCCCAGTGTCATGCCGGCGGCTTGCACCAGCGACAGCAAAAAGCCCGCCTGCACCAGGCTCAGGCCCAGCGCATCGCGCAGCGCCGGGATGGCCGGCGCCAGCTTGCCCACATGCAGCGCAGCGCACACGCCGCCGGCGATGACGATCAGGGCTTGGCGCTGGCGGGTCGACGCGACGGGTGCGGGTGCGGGTGCGGGTGCCGGTGAGGATGCGGGCTGAAGTTGGGGCTGGAACATGGCGCGCCAAGTATCCCTGCGGTCGCGCGGCAGGCATCATCACGTCCGCCATGTCCAAACCAGCCACCCCACCCCACCCACAACCCCCACAACCCCCACAACCCCCACAACCCCCACAACCCCCCCAACCCCGCTACCTCGACCTGGCGACCTGGTCGCGCCGCGAGGCCTTCGACTACTTCCGCGCCTTCGACAAGCCTTACTTCAACGTCTGCGTGCGCGTCGACGCCGCGCCACTGAAAGCGGCCGTGAAGTCGCTGGGCATCGGCAGCTTCGCGCTGGCCTACCACTTCATCGCGCTGCGCCTGGCCAACGACATCGAGCCCTTCCGCTACCGCCTGCACGACGGCCGGGTGCGCATCCTGGACACCATTGCGGGTGGCGCCACGGTTGTGCGTGACGACGACAGCTTCGGCTTCGCCTACCTGCCGCACACGACAGACTGGGCGCAATTCGCGGCCGCCGGCAGCGCGGCCATCGCCGCCGCGCAGCAACGCCAGGCCGGATTCGAACCGCGCGTCGGCTTCGACGAACTGGTCCACTTCACCACTCTGCCCTGGCTGCACTTCAGCAGCTTCTCGCACGCCCGCAACTGGGGCCGTGAAGACAGCATCCCGAAGATCAGCTTCGGCCGCGCGGATGCGGACGGCAGCAAGTTGTGGCTGCCGGTGTCGGTGGAAGTCCACCACGCGCTGATGGACGGCCTGCACGTGGGTCGCTACGTGCAGGCGCTGGAAGCGGCGATGGCCGAGCCGCTGGCGTGGCTGGCCCCTGTACCGAGGTCCGCTTAAATTCGAAGGTATGACTCCCGAAGCGCAGGCCCGCGAAAAGATCGATGCCAAGCTCACCCAAGCCGGGTGGGTGGTGCAAGACCTGAAGCAGCTGAATCTGGGTGCGGCACGCGGTGTGGTGGTGCGCGAATACCCGACCGACAGCGGCCCTGCCGACTACGTCATGTTCGTGGACCGCACGGCTGTGGGCGTGATCGAAGCCAAGCGGGACGATGCCGGCGAGAACCTCACGGTCACCGAAAAGCAGACCGAGCGCTATGCCAACGCCACGCTGAAATGGCGTGTGCAGACCAGCCCCTTGCCATTCTTGTTCGAAAGCACGGCGCAAATCATCCGTTACACGGACGGCCGCGACCCTGCGCCGCGTTCACGCGAAATCTTCCACTTCTTTCGGCCCGAACAACTGGCTGCCGAATGGGCACAAGGCGACAGCCTGCGCACACGGCTTGCCACGCGCATGCCGGCGCTGCCGACGCAGCAACTGCGCGGCTGCCAGATCACCGCCGTCGCCGGCCTGGAAGCCGCGCTGGCGCTGAACAAAACCCGCGCCCTGGTGCACATGGCCACCGGTGCGGGCAAAACCTTCACGGCCATCACCTCGGTGTACCGGCTGCTGAAGTTCGGCGGCGCAAAACGCATCCTGTTCCTGGTGGACACGCGCAACCTGGGCAAGCAGGCGCACCAGGAATTCATGGCCTACACGCCGCCCGACGACGGCCGCAAGTTCACCGAGCTGTACAACGTACAGCGCCTGGCCAGCAGCACCATCGACCCGCATGCCCAGGTCTGCATCAGCACCATCCAGCGCATGTACTCGGTGCTGTCGGGTGAGCCTATCGATGAATCGGCCGAAGAGGTGTAGCTGAACGAAGTGCAGCAAAGCGCCAAGCAGGCCAAGCTGGTGCGCTACAACGCGGCGGTGCCGGTTGAGACCTTCGACTTCATCGTCATCGACGAATGGCACCGCAGCATCTACAACCTGTGGAAGCAGGTGCTGGATTACTTCGATGCCTTCCTGATCGGCCTGACCGCCACGCCCGACAAACGCACTTACGGCTTCTTCGACGAGAACATCGTGGCCGAATACAGCTACGAGCAAAGCGTGGCCGATGGCGTGAATGTGGGCTACGGCGTGTGGGAAATCGACACCGAAGTCAGCAAGGAAGGCGCGTTGCTGGAAGCCCGTGTATGGGTGGACCACCGCGACCGCGCCACGCGCAAAAAGCGCTGGGCTGAAACCGAGAAAATGCCGTCCACATGTGCAAGGGTTTGGACCAGTCGGGCATGAGCAGGAAGCGGTGTTGCGGGTGGTGGCGCGGGTATTTGAGCTGAAGAAGAAGTCTGGGTGTCGAACTAGACTCCCGGAACTATTGGGGGATGGCCATGCGGGCGGTAGAACTTTTTGCAGGAGCTGGTGGTTTGGCACTTGGAGCCAGCCTGAGTGGGTTCAAGCCTCTGGCGGTCGTTGAGTGGGATCGCTGGGCCTGCGACACGATCCGGGAAAACCAGAAACGCGGTCACCCTCTTGTTTCCGGTTGGCCTGAACCGCATGAAGGCGACGTTCGAGGCTACGACTGGGGCAGTATTCCCACCGACATCGACCTGCTTGCCGGAGGACCTCCTTGCCAGCCCTTCTCTATGGGGGGTAAGCATCAGGCCTACGATGACAAGCGCGACATGTTTCCGGCGACAGTCGAGATCGTTCGCAGGCTGCAGCCCAAGGCATTCGTGATCGAGAACGTCAAGGGGTTGACGCGTTCTTCCTTCCATAACTATTTTCGCTATATCCAACTCCAACTCGAATTTCCCTTCCGTCCGCAGAGGCCCAAGGAGGACTGGCAGAAACACTACGCCGAGTTACAGAAGATCTGGGGCAACGGAAAGTTTCATGGGAAGGAGCTGACTTATCGCTTGATTCCCCATCTGGTCAACGCGGCAAACTACGGCATTCCCCAGCGACGAGAACGGGTCTTCATCGTCGGCTTCAGGTTCGACCTTGAAACGAGCTGGAGCCTTCCGAGGGAGACCCACAGTTACGAATCCCTTCTGTACGACCAGTGGATTTCTGGTGACTACTGGAATCGGGTGAAAGTCGCTCTCAAGGATCGGCCTGAACCCACCCCGCAGATTGTTGCCATGTTGCCGCGCCTTCGACAGGAAAGCTTGCTGGACACAAGGCTCAAGCCTTGGCGCACAGTGCGGGAGATTTTGCGCGATTTACCCAATCCAGAGACGCAGCCGAGTACTGGAAGTGATGTCCATTTGAACCACCACTTCATGTCTGGGGCTCGTCCCTATCCGGGCCACACTGGCAGCCCATTGGATTTGCCCGCCAAGACGCTCAAGGCTGGCGATCATGGTGTGCCCGGTGGCGAAAACATGATGGTTCACGGCGACGGGAGATGCCGCTACTTCACAGTACGGGAGGCCGCTCGTGTTCAGACGTTTCCAGACGGCTACACCTTCCTTGGGGCGTGGAGCGAGGTGATGCGCCAACTAGGCAATGCGGTGCCAGTGGAACTGGCGCGCCAGATGTTCGCCGGCGTAGCAATGCAGCTCATTGAGGCCGAATTGCGGAAGATGGGTCTTAACTCCGTCGAAGCAGTGCAGCACGCGATTGCTCAGCGTCCAAGCGGTGACGCGCTCATCATGCCGCGCTTAGCATGAGCACCAAAGCCGGTAAGAAGTCAACGGTCAGCAAGGTCGTACCCTTCAATCCGCTGGAGAAAACAGTACTCGGCGCGGCGATCGCGGAGGTATTGCTCACCACCCCGGTTTACTCGTTGAAGGTTGGCTTGCCCCGCAGGGGACCGGGCATCTACGCCTTGTACTACTCTGGCGACTTCGCGGCCTATGGCAGGTTAGCCGAGCGGAACCGCGACACGCCTGGCAGTTGGCCGATCTACGTCGGGCAGGCGCTTCCGGTGGGCGGTCGTCGCGGGATTGAAGTGGACATTGACGGGAGCGAGCTGCGAGAACGTGTCGCCAAACATCGCCGCAGCATCGAGGCTGCCCGCGACCTCGACGTGGAACACTTTCACTTTCGCGCGTTGGTCATGGACGACGCCTTTATCCGGCTTGGCGAAACCAGTCTCCTTGCGCTTTACCGGCCGATTTGGAATAGTTATTTGGATGGGTTCGGCAACAACGCACCGGGAAAAGAGCGTGTTACGTCAAAACGGTCGCGGTGGGACACGCTGCATGGCGGACGCACTCAGGCGCAGGAACATGCTGAACGGGTCGAGAGCCGCGAGATCATCACCCGGGAAATCGAGCGTGAGTTGAGCAACACCAACTTTGACCTTCCCTCGACTTTGATCAATGCCGCCGAACAGAGCGCAGCAACCGCGCCGGCTATGGACATCGAGAATGCCGTCAACATGGACGCGAGCTGACTGTGCGGAACATCACCCGGCACAAACTGGCCCCGGAGACACGGCCGATGAAGCGACAAGCGCGCGCCGGCCGCTCACTCGTAATGCGTCCACATGCGCAGCACCCGCACCACCTTCTGTTTGGCAAATACTTCGTACACCAGCCGGCTGTGGATGTTGATGCGCCGCGAATAAGCGCCGGCCAAATCGCCAACCAGCTTTTCGAAAGCCGGCGGATTCTGGAATGGGTCGGCCTGCAATATCGCCATCAGCTCTTCAGCTTTGGGTTTCAAACCCGCAGCCTTTAGCTTCTTCGCATCTTTCAGCGCCTTCTTGGCAAAAGCCAGTTTCCAAGCCATCGCGCTAAGCGCTCACCACTTCAAGGCCTTGGCGCTTTCGGCCAGCGGTTCGGCCATGCCGTCGCGGATGGACTTGCGCATGCCCGGAATGGACAGCAGGTACATCGTTTCTTGCATGGCCTGCCAGTCTTCTTCCGACACCAACACGGCTGAACTGCGCTTGCCGGCGATGAGGATGGGTTGGTGCGACTCGGCCGCCTGGTCGATCAGCCGATACAGATTGGCGCGCGCCTCGCTAGCCGTCAAAACTGCCATGGTTTCGGACCTTGGTTTGCATGGGCGGCATGGTACGTAAAAACGTACCACTTGTCGATGGCCCGCTTCAAGCGCCGCGCGCTATGATGCATTGCAATTGCAATGCACCCAGCCACCCCCCATGAAAACCGCCACCCTGCCTTCGCTGCGCGTCGCCCCCGAATTGCGTGCAGCCGCTGAAAGCGTGCTGACCGACGGCGAGACGCTGTCGGGTTTTGTCGAAGCCGCCGTGCGCGAGACCATCGAACGCCGGCGCACCCGCAGCGAGTTCATTGCCCGTGGGCTGGTGTCGCGTGCCGAAGCGCAGCGCACCGGCGAATACATCCCGGCGGCTGAGGTGCATGACAAGTTGCAGCGTCGCCTGGAAGCCCGGCGCAAGCAGGTACTGGGTTGACGGGCGGGTTGACGGGCGGGTTGACGGGCGGGTTGAACGGCGTTTTCAAGGTCCGCTACAACCGGTCCGCTGAAGACGACCTGCAGCGCTTGTTCGACCACTTGCTGGCGCAAGCGAAAACCATCGAAGACTTCGATGCGGCAGAGCGGGCGCTGGCCCTCATCCGTGCCAGCGTTGAAGGTCAGCTCAGCCGCTCGCCTTTCATCTTTCGCAAAGTCGGCCCCGACGCCTTCCAACGCGAACTGATCATCCCTTGCGGCCACACCGGCTACGTGGCGTTGTTCGCCATTGACGACGCCACCACCGTCACCGTGGAAGCCGTGCGCCACCAGCGCGAAGACGACTATCACTGACCATGAACACATCCGCCCTGATCCAGAAAGTCTGGAACTTCTGCCACACCCTGCGCGACGACGGCGTGGGCTATGGCGACTACCTGGAACAGCTGACCTATTTGCTGTTCCTGAAGATGGCGCACGAATACGAGCAGCAGCCCTATGGCCGCGACAGCCGCATCCCGAAGCACTACGACTGGACCACGCTGCGCAGCAAAACCGGCGAACCGCTGGAAGCGCATTACCTGGCCAGGCTGCACGCGCTGGGCCTGCAAGACGGCATGCTGGGCGCCACCTTCTTCAAGGCGCAGAACAAGATTCAAGACCCGGCCAAGCTGAGTCGCCTGGTGCAGATGATCGATGCCGAAAGCTGGGTCGGCATGGACGCCGACGCGAAGGGCGACCTCTACGAAGGCCTGCTGCAGAAAAACGCCGAAGACACGAAAAGCGGCGCCGACCAGTACTCCACGCCGCGCGCCTTGATCCAGGCGATGGTGGCCTGCATGCGCCCGCAGCCGATGAAGTCCATCGCTGACCCGGCCTGCGGCACGGGCGGCTTTTTCCTGGCCGCCAATGAATGGCTCAGCGGCACCGGCGCTTGGCTGCAAGACCACGCCGGTTGGCTGCAACGTGACTTGCCGCGCCTGAACAGCAAGCAGGCGGCCTTCTTGCGCAGCGGCACTTTCCAGGGCAACGAGATCGTGCCCGGCACGCGCCGTTTGTGCCTGATGAATTTGTTTCTGCACGGCGTGGGCGATCTGGTGGGCGAGCCGGCCGTGGCGCGGTCAGACGCGCTGATCAGCGAACCCGCGCAGCGTGTGGACTACGTGCTGGCCAATCCGCCCTTCGGCAAGAAGAGCAGCATGAGTTTCACCAATGCCGAAGGTGAAGACGACCGCGACGCGCTGACCTACGAACGGCAAGACTTCTGGGAAAGCAGCAGCAACGAGCAGCTGAATTTCCTGCAGCACATCGTGCGGCTTTGATGGCCTTCCGCGAGGTGGCTGCGGGCTTGCCCCCGGCGGCGGTTCGCGGGGCCTGATCGCGGCGCCGGCTACTCCGCCTTCGCCCCCGAATCCTTCACCACCTTGGCCCACTTGGTGATTTCGCTGCGCTGGTAGGCCGCCAGTTCCTCGGCCGGGCCGCCGTCGGCGTCCAGGCCCAGTTCGGCCAGGCGCTTGGCCACGTCGGGCAGCTTCAGGATGCGGCTGACCTCGCGCTGCAGCTTGTCCACGATGGGCTTGGGTGTGCCGGCCGGCGCGAACAAGGCGAACCAGCTCACCGCTTCGAAACCGGGCAGGCCTTGTTCGGCGATGGTCGGGATGTCGGGCGCGGCGGCCGAACGCTTCGCGCTGGTCACGCCCAGGGCGCGCAGCTTGCCTTCGCGCACCAGCGGCAGGCTGCTGGGCATGTTGTCGAACATCATGGTCACCCGGCCGCCCAGCACGTCGGGGATGGCGGTGGCGCGGCCCTTGTACGGGATGTGTTCCATGTCGATGCCGGTCATCGTCTTGAACAGCTCGCCCGACACGTGGATGCTGGTGCCCGAGCCCGACGACGCGAAGCTCATCTTCCCTTCCCTCTTGCCCAGCGCGATGAACTCCTTCAGGTTCTTGGCCGGCACGCCGTTGTGCACCACCAGCATGTTCGGCGTGGTGGCCAGCAGCGTGATGGGCGCGAAGTCCTTCACCATGTCGTAGGGCATCTTGGGGTAGAGCGCACCGTTGATCGAATGCGTGCCCACCGTGCCGACCACGATGTTGTAGCCATCGGGTGCCGACTTGGCGACGTAGTCAGAACCCGTGTTGCCACCGGCACCGGGCCGGTTGTCCACCAACACCGGTTGCCCCCAGGCCGCGTTCAGCTTCTCGGCCAGCAGGCGGCCCAGGATGTCGGGCGCGCCGCCGGGGGTGAAGGTGACGGTGATGTGGATGGGTTTGTCGGGGTAGGCGCCTTGCGCGTGGGTGGTGCTGGCGAGCGCCAGCGCGGCGGTGGCCAGCGCGGTCAGCGCGAGGCGGCGGGTGGTGTTCGTGTGGGGCATGGGGTGTCTCCTCTGGGCTCGGTCGACCGATGGCGCGATGCTGCACGACGCAAGGCGCCTGGCGCAGCCGGGCTTGCCCTCGGATCGCCTTCACGCTCAAGCCAAGGCGCTGGTCAGCCCGGCCGGCAGTTCCAGCAAGCGCAGCACCGGGTAGCGCCGCCAGGTGGGTTCGGCATAACGATTGGCCGCGTGGAAGATGAAGCCCAGCACGGCCTGGCTGTCGCCCAGTTGGTCAGGGTGCTGCGCCTTCCAGGCTTCAAAGCGGGCCCTCAGGCCGGGCTCGCTGGCCAGCAGCCGCTCGGCCTCGTCTTCGAACACGTAATCGCTGAAACCTTCCTTCTTGTCGAGCACGCTGTCGAAGAAGGCCCAGCGGAAGAAGCTGTCCATGCCCAGCGGTTCCAGCACCTCGACCACGAAGCGGTCGTGCGGGCCGCCCAGCGGCAGCAGCCAGTCACCTTCGGCCACTTCGGCCTGCACGGGTTCGGTGTCGATCTGCAGTTCGACATGCAAGTGCCGGCCCTCGAAAGGCAGCGGGCGCTTTTCGAAATGCTGGATGCGATGGGCCTCGGCGGCCGCGCGGCCGGAGCGTATGACGCGTTGAATTTGCACGCCGTGGGCTGCCAGGCGCTGTGCCACGTCGTGCCAGGCCTGGGGCAGCAGATAGGCCAGTGGCGGCCGCACGCTGGCAACGGCGGTGTAGCGGTCGAAGTAAGGAATGTCGCGCACCCACGGTGCCGTGCGGTCGTAGCGCAGGCGTTGGTAGTTCCCGATCCGGCTGGGTTCGCGCACCGCGCCGTAGCCGCTGAAGCGGAAGGGCCGGCTGCGCTGCGTGTCGAGTTGCCAGTCCAGCGCGACGGGCGCGCCAGCCGCGACGGTCGCGCGGTCGGCCGCGCGTGCGGCGCGGATGGCGTCGCCTTGCGCCACAGTGCAGGCCAGCGCGCTGTCCAGCAGCGCGCGCGTGCCTTGGTAGCGCACGGCGTAAGGCTTGAGCATGTGCGTCTCGGGCATGAACCCCAGCGTGTGGTGCAGGGCCGCGTAGCCGGTCGAGAACCGTGGTGCGTCCAGGAAGTCGGCGATGCCGTCGTCGGGTATTTCTTGCACCGGGTTGACGTAGGGGCACATCGGGAAACCGCGCGCCGCCATATCGGCATACAGCGCCGGCAGCATCGTGTCGCGCAGGTGCGCACCGCTGCAGCCGCCCAGCTTGTCGGGCTGGGTGGCGATCAGCGTCACGACATGCTGGTAGTCGGCGCCGTTCGAGGTGTGCGTGTCCACCATCACGTCGGGGTCCCAGCGCGTGAAGACCTGCGCAAAGCAGCGGGCGTTCAGGCTGTCGGCCTTGATGAAGTCGCGGTTCAGGTCCAGGTGGCGCGCGTTGCCGCGAAAACCGAAGGCCTCGGGGCCGACTTGGTTGACGCGGCTGCTGTCGCCCCGGTTCAGCGCGCCATCGACGTTGTAGATGGGGATGTAGACCAGCACCGTGCAGCCGAGCGCCGCGCGTCGCGCCGGGTCCAGGCACAGGTCGCGCAGCAAGGCCATGCAGACGTCGATGCCTTCTGGCTCGCCGGGGTGGATGCCGTTGTTGTTGAAGAACAAGGCACGGCCGGCGGCCTTTACAGCCAGTGGGTCGAAAACACCATCGGTCGAGAACACGCCGACATGGATGGGCACACCGCCGTCGGAGCGGCCGGCCTCTTCGAAGCGCAGCCACTGCCCGAAGGCTGCTGCCAGCCGCTGGTGGAAGGCGATGCAGGCGGCCCAGGTGGTGGTCTGGTTGCCATTGCCCTCCTCGAAGGGGGTCAGCCAAGCGCGGTGCACGTCCATGCGGAATTGTGAGTGCGCCGCGGGCGCGTTGTCTGAGCGTTGCAGGCCGGTGTGCGACCGCTTCAAGCGGTGGCTGTGGCGGTGGCGGTGGCCTGCGAGCGTTCGATGCAGGCGATCAACTCGGCTTCCGGGTAGGGCTTGCCCAACACCAGCGTCACACCGGCCTCGGCAGCGGCGGCTTTCAGCCTGTCGTCGGCCGAGGTGATCATGATGATGGGAATGCGGCTGGCGCGCGGGTGGGCACGCACGTGGCGCGTTAGCGCGAAGCCGTCCAGGCCGGGCATTTCGACGTCGGTGATCAGCACCGCCGGCACTTCGGTTTCGATGAGCGCGGCGGCCTGCGCGCCGTCTTCGGCCAGCACCACGCGGTAGCCGTGCTGGGCCAGCAGCCGGCTGGTCTTCACGCGCACCACCTTGGAGTCGTCGGCCACCATGACCAGGGTCTCGGCAGGGCTGCGGGGGGCGGTGGCTTGGGCTGCCAGTTCGGCTGCCGCGCGCGCAGCGGCGGCGCGCGCTTCGGCCTCTCGTTCTGCTTGCGCTGCTTGTGCAGCGGCTTGTGTGGCGGCCTGTGCGGCGACCTGTGCGGCGACCTGTGCGGCGTGCTGCTGCTCGCGCAGTCGCGCCGCGCGTTCGGCGGCCGCTTGCTCTACCGCTGCGGCGTCCGCTTCGGCCTGGGCCAGTCGGGCGGCTTCAGCCGTCGCAGCGGCGCGTTCGGCTTCGGCGCGGGCGTGCTGCTGGGCTTCGCGCTCGGCTTGCGCGCGGACGGTCTGCTCGGCACGCAGTCGCTCGGCAGTTTGCGCAGCGGCAGCCAGTCGCTGGGCCTCTTGTTGCGCTCGGGCGCTGGCCGCGGCCGCGTCGCGGGCGACCGATTCAGCCTGCGCGCGGCGTTGTTGCTGGCCGCGCCACCACAGGCCGCCCGCCACCACGATGGCGGCGCCGGCCGCGAGCAGGCCCCATGTCAAGGTCGCTTGATCCATGGCATGAACCCTAAAGCAAATCGCGGCCGACTTCTACCGTCAATAAGGTCGGGAAGCGGGTCTTGTTGCCGTAATCTGCGCGGGCCTGCGCGTTTTCAGGATCACGCAGTAGTCAAGGCTGGGCGCGGTGCGGCCGTTGCGACCAGCGTGGCCAGCAGGCTCTTTGTCGTCACGCGCGCTGACGCGAGTCGCCATCCAGGGCGAACTGCTGCGCATCTGCGCCGAAATCCACCAGACTGTGCCCACTGTCGCGCACGACGTGGACGAAGCCATTCAGCAGGCCGACCGTGTGCTGCTGATGAGCAACGGCCCGCAAGCCCGCAAGCCCGTAAATCCGCTTTGCCGAGACCGTGAAGAACACGATGGGCTGATCTACCGTTTTTACGAGCGGGTGAGCGTCTGCTGCACGACCTTCAAGGCGTTGATCCACGAAGAATTCGGCGACGGCATCCTGTCGGCGATCGACTTCAAGATGGACCTGACTGAACCCGGTAGCGGTCCGGGCCTCTATCCCGGACTCGCCCATTCAGAACACGAACCGGGCGCCCAGGGTCAACGTGTTGCCTTTGACCTGTTGGGAAATCTTGCCGAAGCTGTCCAGGTCCACTGAGAACGCCACCTGACGGTTGAGCACGTATTCGGCGCCAGTGCCGATCAGCACCGAGGTTTTGCTGCCCAGCAGCAAATTCGTTTGGGCTGTGGCGGGACTGGTGCCCGTCACTTGGCCGAATGAAACGCCGACCTTGGCGGTCAAGGCAAACGACTCCCCCAAAGGCAGTCGGGCCGTGCCGGCCACATAGGCGCTGTGGCCGGTGGCGGTCTGCTTGACCAGCGTGCTGCCTGAACCCGTGTTCTGGTTGAGTTCGTGCAGGCGCACATAGCCGGCCTGCAGGCCGAAGTGCTCGGTGAACTGGTAGCCGCCGTAGAGCTTGGTGCCCCTGCCCAGGTTCTCGTCGTTGCGGCTGTTCGAGTCGTCGCTCTCGCGGTTCCCGAACGCCGGGCCGAAGGCTGCGCCGATGTAGGGCCCGGTCACTTCCTTGGCCGTGCTGGACTGGGCCTGGGCCTGAGCGTGAACAGAAAGCGCGGTCAGGGCGGCGCAGCAGATGGAGACGGCGGTGTAGCTTTTCATCGAGGTTCCTTGCCCGGGCCGGCATCAGGCCGCGCGGGGGTGTGTTGTTGAAGTAACACACCTTATCAACGGCCCCTGGGGCCGCGGAAGTCGATTGCGACGGGCTGCAGGGTTCTGCGACGACGCGCACGCGCATCGGCGCCAAGCGACCCCAAGTTCTGCAGCAGCAGATCGGCTGCGATGGGCGGCGACGGCATCCTGTCACCGCCCATCGGCTTTCGACCGCGCTCAGGCGCCGGTTGGCGGCGCTGCCAGCTTGGGTGCGGTGCGCACCGACAGCCACATCGTGACCGCCAGGATCGCCACCACGATCCCCAGCGAAGCCGCCACGGGAATCTTGAACACGTCGATCAACATCATCTTGGTGCCGATGAAGCCCAGCACCACCGCCAAGCCGTAGCTCAGCAGGTGGAACTTGGCGGCCACGGCCTGCAGCAGGAAGTACATCGCACGCAGACCCAGGATGGCGAAGATGTTCGAGGTCAGCACGATGAAGGGGTCGGTGGTGATGGCGAAGATGGCCGGAATCGAATCCACCGCGAAGATCACGTCGACGATGGCCACCAACGTCACCACCAGCAGCAGCGGCGTGGCCAGGCGCTTGCCGTTTTCCATGGTGAAGAACTTCTCGCCGTCGAAGTTCTTGCTGACCGACATCACGCGCTTGAGCAACTTGAGCGCCGGGTTGTCGTCCAGCTTGGGCTCCTTGCCCGCAGCCCACCACATCTTGATGCCGGTGATCAGCAAGAAAGCGCCGAACACGTACAGCATCCAGTGAAAGTGCGTGATCAGCCACGAGCCCACCAGGATCATGGCGCTGCGCAGCACGATGGCCCCAATGATGCCGATCATCAACACCCGCTTCTGGTAGGCCGGCGGCACCGCGAAGTAGGTGAAGATCATCAGGAACACGAAGATGTTGTCGACGGCCAGACTCTTCTCGATGAGGTAGCCAGTCAAGAATTCCAGCGCGCGGGTGTTGGCCACGGCGGTGCCGTGGTCTTGCGCCACGGCCCACCAGAAGAGTCCGTTGAAGGCCAGGCTGGCGGCTACCCACACCACCGACCAGCGCACCGCCTCGCCCACGGATACTTCGTGCGCGCCTTGCTTGCGCAGCACCACGAAGTCGATGAACAGCGCCACCAGCACGGTGGCGACGAAAAAAGCCCAGAGCCAGGTCGGCGCGATGGTGTCCACAAACACTCCTTTCAAGAGAGCTGAATTTTGCGTATCGATCTGCCGCTGGTGCTTCGACCCAAGCTGCTGGAAGCATCGAAAAACCCGAAGAGTATTTAGCCGATACTTCGAGAACAATCGGCAGCGAACATGACTCTGAATTACCGCCACCTCTACTACTTCTGGCTCGTCACGAAAGAGGGCGGCTTCACACGCGCCGCCGAGCGGCTGGACATGGCCGTGCAGACCATCAGTGCACAGGTGCGCGAGCTGGAGAAGTCGCTCGGCCACCAACTGCTCAAGCCAGCCGGCCGCGGCGTGGCGCTGACAGCAGCCGGCGAGACTGCCTTCGCGCGCGCCGAAGCGATCTTTCAGATCGGTCAGCGCATTGCCGACGATGTTCGCGAAGCGGCCACCCTGCCGGTACAGCGGCTGGCGGTGGGTTTGGTCGACGGCATCTCCAAGCTGGCTGCGCACGCGCTGCTGGCGCCGGTGCTGGCCCAGCCGCAGTTGCGCCTGGTGTGCCACGAAGGGGAACAGGACCAGCTGCTGGCCGAACTGGCGCTGCACCACCTGGACCTGGTTTTGGCCGGCCAGGGCGCGCCGGCCAATCCGAACTTGCGACTGGCCAGCGAGTGCCTGCTGTCGTCGCCCGTGCAGTGGCATGGACCGGCACTTCTGGTGGGGAAAACCGAAGTCAACTCGTTTCCGCAGTGCCTGGCCGAGCTGCCGGTCTTGCTGCCCACGTCGCATTCACCGCTGCGTCCACGCTTGGATCAGTGGTTCGATGCCCACGGCTTGACGCCGAGAGTCGTCGGCGAGTTCGAAGACAGCGCGCTGCTGGCGCTGTTCGCTGCGCGCGGCCTGGGCGTGTTTCCGGTCAGCGCCGCCGGCGCTGACGACGTGGCGATCACCCGTGGTCTGAAATGGCTGGGCGACAGCCCGGACGTGCTGGAAGAAGTGCACGCCATCCGCTCGCGCCGCAGCCTGCACCACCCCTTGGTGAAGCAGGTGATCGCGGCGGCGCGTCAGGCTTGAGCGTGACTTGGCGCTTGGCTTGGCGCTTGGCTTGGCGCTTGGCTTTGCGCTTGGCTTTGCGCTTGGCTTTGCGCTTGCGATAGGCGATCAGCGCGCGCCATCACCTGCGTCGTGGCCTCGACCGGGCCGGCCTGGAACAGGCCCCATCGCGCGATCATCGTGCCCAACAGCGACAGTTCACCCTCGGCCGCGTGGCCGTCGGCGCGGGTGGCTGCCATGCCAAGTTCAAACACCAGGCACTGCAGGGCGGGGTCGTCCACCTCGTCAAGCAGGCTGTGCACCAGGGACTCCTCCAAGGTCTGCGCCAGGCCTGCTGCCGTCGGTGAAGCGGCCAGCAACTCTTCGCACAACTGGTGCAGCGCTGCGGGGAAGGCACCCGGCGCCAGGCCCAGGCGGCTTTCGGCGTTGAGTGCGGCCAGACCGTTGATTTCGGAGCTGCAGACATGGCCGTCGGAAATGAGCACCAGTGCCACCAGGCGGGCGGCGGCTTGAGGGCTGTTGCGGGGCAGAGAGCGCATGGAATGTCCTCCTGGGACGTCGTGAGGGTTGAGCCGCCAGAACCGATTTGCAGAACTGGCGTGACCCGAAATCTGGGGCTGCAGCGCGGCCGCAACAAGCAGCGGCAACCGCAGCAACACTTCGAAGGCACCGAAGTTTCAGACGTGGAAGATCAGATTCAATCGAGATCGGTCCATGTGCGACCCCAGCCTGCCATCGCCGCCCGGTCGACGGTCATCCGAAGCCCACAAAGTACCCCGCCATGACCCAGCCCGCCATGTCACCGAAGTCTCCGGACGACACACCCGATCACTCGTTGGACGAGCTGTTGTGCCTGCAGGGGGCGACCAGCACGCCGATGTTGCTGTTGGTGCTGGCGCTGCTGTGCGTGCTGCCGGTGGCCGGTGTGGGCACGGTGCTCAGCGGTGCCATTGCCCTGCTGGCCCTGACTTGGGCGCGCGGTTCGCCGCCGCCGTCCTTGCCGAAGAAGCTGGGCGCCTTGCGCCTGGGGCCACAGTGGTCGCGCCGCGTGCTGCGTGCGCTGGACACCGTGCGCTCTCTGCAGGCCAAGTGGTTCCGCGCCCGACTGACACTGTTGGCCCACCCACGCACCGCCGTGCTGTGGGCGGTGTGGATCGCGCTGATGGCCTTCATCATCTTCCTGCCCTTGCCGCTGGGCAATGTGCTGCCGGGGCTGAGTCTGGTGCTGCTGGCCGTGGGCTGGATGGTTCGCGACGGTGTGGCGCTGCTGCTGTCTGCGGGCGCTGGCGGCGCTGCCATCCTGATGCTGGTGTGGCTGGGTGACGTGGCCTGGGCCGCGCTGCGCGGCCTGCTTGCTTGACCGTTGGATCGTCCGCGGCGCGGTGCCGACACCGTGCTGCACGCGCTGTGATTTCGCCTGCGGCGGGCGTCGCCGTTCAGTCAGCGACCCGGGTCGGATCGACCTCGCGGATGCGGTGGTCCACGTAGTAACCACCGAATTCCGTGTACTGCACGAAGCCGCGTCCGCAGCTGCGGCAGGCCCAGACCTCGCAGCGGTTGTACGGAAAGAAGCCCGGCGCCACCGGCGCATGCGCTGAGTCGTAGCGCGAACCGTTGGCGTGCTGCTCCGTCAGCGTCGGTTCCGCGTCGTCCACATCGCGCAGCGGGCCCAGATGCCGCAGCAGGGGCTTGCCCGCAGGCGCGCTGATGCTCTCGAAGCCGGGGCAGCGCAGGTGCGCACAGGCGCAACTCGCGGGTGTGGCGCGCGGGTCGGGCAAGCGCCGCAGGTCTTCAGCCGTCAGGCGCACGCTCAGTCGGGCTTGATCGCGTTGGCCTTCACGACCTTGGCCCACACGTCCATCTGACCTTCGATGAAAGCCTGCGCTGCGGCCGGCGTGCCGGTGTTGATGGCGATGCCCTGCGCGGCCAGCTTCCCGGCCACCTCTGGCGACTTCAGCGCCTTGTTGATCTCTTCGTTCATGCGCGCAATGATTTCCGGCGGTGTTTTCGCCGGGGCCAGCACCGCCCACCAGGCCGGCGCATTGAAGCCGGCATAGCCACTTTCGGCCAGCGTGGGCACGTCGGGCAGCAGGGGGCTGCGTTTGTCGGTGGTGACGACCAGCGGGCGCAGCCGCTTGTTGTCGATGTGCGGCTTGGTCACGAACACCGAGCCGATGGACAGCGGCACGTGGCCGGCCACGGCGTCATTCATCAGCGGGCCGCCGCCGCGGTAAGGCACGTGAACCAGGTCGAGGTTGCTGCCCTTGGCCAGCAGCGCCATCGCCAGGTGGCCCAGGCTGCCGTTGCCGATGCTGCCGTAAGCGACCCCCTTGGCGCCGGGCTTGGCAGCGGCCACCACGTCGGCGAAGTTTTTGTAGGGCGAATCGACGTGGGTGGCCAGCACCATGGCGCTGGTGCCGATCAAGGCCACAGCGGGCAGGTCTTTGCGCGTGTCGTAACTCAAGTTTGGGTACAGCGCGGGGTTCACGCCGTGCGTGTCGAAAACCACCGCGAAGGTGTAGCCGTCGGGCGGCGACGTGGCCACCACGCCGGCACCGATGGTGCCGCTGGCGCCACCCTTGTTGTCGACGATGACGGTCTGCCCCAGTTGCTGCTGCAGCGCCGGCTGCAGGATGCGCGCGACCTGATCGACCGAGCCGCCGGGTGGGAACACCGCGATCAGCTTGATGGGCTGCTTGCCCGGCCAGACTTGAGCGTGCACGCCAGGGCTGACGGTAGCGGCAGCCAGGGCCAGCGTGAAAGCGCCGAGCAGGCGATGCCACGGCAGGGTCGAGTGGAGGTTCGATTTCATACGCAAAGATTCCTTCAGGTCTGTGAACCGCGACGGGGACCGCGCGGCGGGCCGCCAGCAGGTCGGCCACCGCCGCCGCCGCCGGCAGGACGCGGGCCGCGCGGGCCGCGCGGGCCGTCAGTGCGTTGCGGCGGGCGGCCATCACGGCGGCTGTCGTTGCGCGGGTCGTTGCGGTGGTCAGGCCGCTGCGGTTCCAGCGCACGCTGTTCGCGTTCCTGTTTCGCCAGCACCACTTGCGCGTCCAGCTCGGCTTCGGTGATGCCTTTCAGCGCACAGAAGTTGGCCTTGGTCAGCGTGGCGGTTTCGAAAGCGCGCAACAGCACCGCGCGGTTGCGGCGGGCTTCGCCTTCGGCGTTGTCGCGGGCGGCGGTGCGCGCGGCGTTCTGGGCGTTCTGCGCGCGGCGGGCTTCCTGCGCGGCGGCGCGTTGTTGTTCGCGCTCCAGCGCGCGGCGGTCTTCGAACATCTGCTTGCGGCGCTCGACTTCGGCGGCCGCCGCGTCGCGGTGCAGCACCTCGATGTCGCCGGCCGGCGCGCCGTCCAGGTCCATGCGCTGCGGCTGCGTCGCCAGGGCTTTCAGGTAGGCGGTGCTGGTGGTGTAGCGGTGCAGAAAAACCGACAGCGATTTCTTGTTGACCAGGCCCGGCGCACGCGCCTGGATGTCGGCCTGGATGCGCAGCTTGATAGGCAGCGCCCGCCCGGCGCCGAAGAGCGCGGGGAAGTGCTGGGCCAGCAGGGCCGCGACGGCAGCGGGCGACAAAGTGGCTGTGGCTTTGGGGGCATCCGCGCCGCCTTCGGCCGTGGCTTCCTCTGCCGCATCGGAAGCTTCGCCGTCAATGTCGGCTGCAGCTTCAAGGGGCGACGGTTCCTCGGGCAATGCTTCCTCAGTCGATGCTTCCGCAAGCGCCGTGTCTTCCGGCGCTGCACTGGCGGCTGCAGCCTCGGCGGCGACTGCTTCAGCGGCAGGTGTTTCAGGCAGGACCGGGGCCGCAGGTTCGACGGCGGGGACGGCGGCGGGGACGGCGGCGGCCGAGGCCGTCGGGGCGGTCGTCTCGGTCAACTCGGTCAACTCGGTGGAGGGCGCGATCACTTCAGGGTGCGCGGCGGGCGTGAGCGTCTCGGACATGGGCGGTGGCTGGCTCTGCGGCAGTGCAGGCGGCGATTGTCAACGCTGCGCGTCGGGCCGACCAGCCTGCGCGCACGGGGGTGGGTGCAGGGGTCGCACAATCCGCCGCCTTGCGTCGTTCCACCTGCCATTGACCTGTCCGCCGCGTCCACCCATGTCACGCCCGAAGAAGCCACCCCCCGACGCCGTCGACGTTGAACGCCGCCCCGAACGCTGGACGCTGAGCGCTGCCGATGCGGCCACCGCCACGCTGACCATCCCGCCCGATGCCTTGCGCGACCGCCAGTTCGAGATCGCTTGCGCCATCACGGTGGCCGTGCCCGAAGACGCATCGCAAGCCTGGCACCAGATGACGGTGCAGGCCAACGGTGCCCAGCAGTGGCGGCGCCGGCTGGACAGCCAGAACCCGGGTTCCTGGGACGGCCTGGACTACCGCTTTCGGCGCGTGGTGGCGGTGGGGCAGTCGCTGCGCATCACGGTGGCTGTGGCTTGTGCCGGTGCGCTGCGGCGCACGTTGACCATCGAAGCCGATGAGGTCTGAAGCATCGCGAGAACAATCGCCTGAAGCCGCTTCACCGCCCCGCCTGGGTTCACGGCGTGCGCGATGAAGCGACGGCGGCGGTGGCGGTGGCGGTGGTCGCAGCAACAGCAATCGGAATGTGCTTGCGTACCGCCGCTTCGCCCGTGTCGGCCACTTTTTCTAGCGCGCGCGCCCTGAGTTGCCCGCAGCCGCCGTCCACATCCTGCCCGGCCGATTGCCGCAGCTTGGTCAGCACGCCGCGCCGGTGCAGCTGGCGCGCCATCTCAGCGGCGCGTTCCCAGCTGGGGCGCTGCCAGGGCATGCCGGGCACGGCGTTGAAAGGGATCAGATTCATCAGCGCGTACTTGCCCTGCAGCAGCGTGGCGATGCCATCGATCTCGTCGTCGCCGTCGTTCACACCGGCCATCAGCGTCCATTGGTACTGGATGGGGTAGCCGCTGGCGCGGGCGTAGGCCTCGCCGGCATCCACCAGTTCCTGCGGCGTCATGCGCGGTGCGCGCGGCAGCAGTTCAGCCCGCAACGCCGGCTTGGTGCTGTGCAGCGACAACGCCAGCGCGGGTTGCACGCGTTCGCGCGGCAGGCGCTCAAAGACGCGCGGGTCACCGACGGTGCTGAAGACGATCTGCTTGTGGGCGATGCCGCCGCCCGTGCCCAGCAGGTGCGTGGCTTCGAGCACGGCGTCCAGGTTGTGCGCCGGTTCGCCCATGCCCATGAAGACGACTTTCCTGATTGGCCGGTCGGGAAACAGCCGCCGCGCCAGCACCACCTGGGCTGCGATCTCGCCGCTGGTCAACTGGCGCAGCAGGCCGCCGGTGCCGGTCATGCAGAACACGCAGCCCACTGCGCAACCGACCTGCGTGCTGATGCACAGCGCCTGCGCGCGGTCGGGTGGCAGCAGCACGCTTTCAACGGTCTGCCCGTCGCCCAGCGCCACCAGCAGGCGCACCGAACCGTCTTCGGCAGGGTGCTGCGATTGCAGCCGGGTCAGGGCAGACAACTCGGCCGTTAGCTCGTGAAGCGCCAGTCTCAGCGCTTTCGGCATGAAGCTGTCCAGTGGCCGCCTGCCGTGGTCTTGTGGCAGCGCGCAGGCCCACAAGCGAAGCACGCGTTCCTCGTGCTTCGGGTTGGCGCCGAGTGCCCGCAGGCGGCTGCGCAGCGCGCTGATCTGCATGCCGGGCTCAGGCCTTCAACAAGGCGGCCGCGTGGTGCCGCAGGTGGTCTTCCACAAAGCTGGCGACGAAGAAATAGCCGTGGTCGTAGCCGGCGTGGCGGCGCAGCGTCAGCGGCTGGCCGGCGTCGCGGCAGGCGGCTTCGAAGCGGTGGGGCAGCAGTTGCTCGGCCAGGAATTGGTCGGCCTCGCCCTGGTCGATCAGCAGCGGCGGGCAGCGCGCGCCCGACTCGATCAGCGCCGTGGCGTCGTGTGCGGCCCACGCAGCACGGTCTTCGCCCAGATAGCCGGTGAATGCTTTCACGCCCCACGGGCAGCGCATCGGCGCGGCAATCGGCGCGAAGGCCGACACGCTGAGGTAAAGCCCCGGGTGGCGCAGCGCCAGCGTCAGCGCGCCGTGTCCGCCCATCGAATGGCCGAAGATGCCCATCTCAACCGGATGCGCGCCCGCCTTCACCGCGAAGTGCTGCGCCAGCACCGCCGGCAACTCGCCCGTCACGTAGCTTTCCATGCGCCAGTGGTGGGCCCAGGGCGCTTGCGTGGCGTCGAGGTAAAAGCCGGCTCCGGTGCCGAAATCCCAGGCGTCTTCGGCGCCTGCTATGCCGGTGTTGCGCGGGCTGGTGTCGGGCGTCACCAACATCAGGCCCAGTTCAGCCGCCACGCGCTGCGCCCCGGCCTTGATGGCGAAGGTCTCTTCCGTGCAGGTCAAGCCGGCCAGCCAGAACAGCACCGGCACCGGGCGCGCGTTCGGGCCCAGGGCCTGCGGTGGCACGAACACGCCGAAGCGCATCAACAGGCCGATGACGGTGCTGGCGTGCTGGTAGGTGCCCTGCACGCCGCCGAAGCAGGCGTGTTCGCTGATCGTCGTGAAAATCATCGCCGGCCCGTCAGAAGACAACCACGCTGCGGATGCTTTCGCCGCGGTGCATCAACTCGAAGCCTTCGTTGATTTGCTCAAGAGCAAGTGTGTGCGTGATCAGCGGGTCGATCTGGATCTTGCCTTCCATGTACCAGTCGACGATCTTGGGCACGTCGGTGCGGCCGCGCGCGCCGCCGAAGGCGCTGCCTTCCAACTTGCGGCCGGTGACAAGCTGGAAGGGGCGGGTGGAAATCTCTTGCCCCGCGGCCGCCACGCCGATGATGATGCTGCGGCCCCAGCCCTTGTGGCAGCACTCCAGGCTCTGGCGCATCGTGGTCGTGTTGCCGATGCACTCGAAGCG
>JBBQAI010000076.1:0-19646 GCA_038316205.1 Burkholderiales bacterium | reverse complement strand
GTGTCGACCTCGCCTTGCGTCAGCGTGCTGCGGTGCGTGTCGCCACCTTGCGCGTCGTCTTTCAGGCTCTGCTTCATCGAGCGCAGGTTGAAGAACAGCTTGCGCTGCGCCTTGGTCGTCGCGACCTTGACCATGCGCCAGTTCTTGAGGATGTACTCGTGAATCTCGGCCTTGATCCAGTGCATCGCATAGCTCACGAGGCGCACGCCCTGGTCGGGATCGAAGCGCTTCACGGCCTTCATCAGGCCGACGTTGCCCTCCTGGATCAGGTCGCCGTGCGGCAAGCCGTAGCCGAGGTACTTGCGCGAGATCGACACCACCAACCGCAGGTGCGAGAGCACGAGCTTTCCGGCGGAATCGAGGTCGCCGGTGGCGCGCAATTTGGTCGCGAACGCAATCTCTTCCTCGTGCGTCAACAGCGGCACGCGATTCGCGGCGGTGATGTAGGCGTCGAGGTTGCCGAGCGACGGCACCATCGCCCACGGGTTGCGGACGCTGAGGGCAGCGGTGGCAGGGGAGGTGTTCACTGGGAGGTTCATGGAGAGTTCAGACACGGCAACTCCTTTCAAGTTCCGCAGATATTAGCACTCGGGGGTCTGGAGTGCTGATCAGGTCGCGCGGTCGCGGCGATTGCCCACTCTCGGCGTCGGACAGCATGCCGCGTAAAGTTTTGCAGGTTAGTGAGCGCTGACGACGAATTGGATCGGACGCGGCGCGGCGCGCCTGGTCTACAGTGCCGGGATGAACCCGATTCCAGACCCCGACCCGATCGAAACCCGGGCGTGGCGCGACGCCTTCACCGCCCTCGTCGAGATCCACGGCACCGGACGCGCCCGGCACATCCTCGACGAGCTGGCCGAACTCGCGCGTCAGCAGCGAATCGGCTGGACGCCCGAGCTCGCCACGCCTTACGTCAACACGATCGGGGTGGACGCGCAGCCCGCGTTCCCGGGCGATCTGGCCGTCGAGGAACGCCTGGCCTCGCTGATGCGCTGGAACGCGCTCGCGATGGTGGTGCGCGCGAACCACTCGTACGGCGAGCTCGGTGGCCACATCGCCAGCTACGCGAGTGCAGCCGACCTGTTCGAGGCCGGGTTCAACCACTTCTTCCATGCGCCCACCGCGGTGCACGGCGGCGACCTGGTCTTCTTCCAGCCGCACAGTGCGCCGGGCGTCTACGCGCGCGCCTACCTCGAAGGCCGCTTGAGCGAAGCCGACCTCACCCACTACCGCCAGGAGCTGAGCGCGCCCGCCGGCGCGCGCGGCCTGAGCAGCTACCCGCACCCGTACCTGATGCCCGATTTCTGGCAGTTTCCGACCGGCTCGATGGGCATCGGGCCGATCAGCTCGATCTATCACGCGCGCTTCATGCGCTACCTCACCGATCGCCGCCTGCTCGACTGCGACGCACGCACCGTCTGGGGCGTGTTCGGCGACGGCGAGATGGACGAGCCCGAATCGATGAGCGCGCTGACCCTGGCCGCACGTGAAAAGCTGGACAACCTGGTGTGGGTGGTGAACTGCAATCTGCAGCGCCTGGACGGCCCGGTGCGCGGCAACGGCCGCATCATCGATGAGCTGGAAAAGCTCTTTGCCGGCGCCGGCTGGAAGGTCATCAAACTGATCTGGGGCAGCGACTGGGACGGCCTTTTCGCCCGCGATGTCACCGGCGCGCTGGCCCGAGTTTTTTCGCAGACCGTGGACGGCCAGATGCAGACCTTCGCGGCCAAGGACGGCCGCTACAACCGCGACAACTTCTTTGGCCAGAACGCCGAGCTGCAGCAGCTGGCGCAGGGCATGACCGACGAGCAGATCGACCGCCTGAAACGCGGCGGCCACGACCCGGTGAAGATCCATGCGGCCTACGCCGCAGCGGCTGCGCACGGTGGCCAGCCCACGGTCATCCTGGCCCACACCAAGAAGGGCTACGGCATGGGTGCGGGCCAGGGCAAGATGACCACGCATTCGCACAAGAAGTTCGAGAGCGCCGACCTCATCGGTTTCCGCAACCGCTTCAACCTGCCGCTGACCGACGAGCAAGCCACCTCGCTGACCTTCTTCAAGCCCGCCGACAACAGCCCCGAGATGCAATACCTGCAGGCCCGCCGCGCGGCTCTGGGCGGCGCCCTGCCGCGCCGCGTGACCACTTGCGCCGTGGTGCCCAAACCCGCTTTGGCCGATTACGCGCACTTCGCATTGGCCGCCGATGGCAAGGACATGAGCACGACGATGGCCTTTGTGCGGCTGCTGGGCGCGCTGCTGAAAGACCCGGCACTGGGTCCGCGCGTCGTGCCCATCGTGGCCGACGAGGCGCGCACCTTCGGCATGGCCAATCTTTTCAAGCAAGTCGGCATCTATTCCAGCGTCGGCCAGCGCTATGCGCCTGAGGACATCGACACCATCCTGAGCTACCGCGAAGCCACCGACGGGCAGATCCTGGAAGAAGGCATCAGCGAAGCCGGCGCCCTGGCCAGCTGGACGGCCGCGGCTACCAGCTACAGCGTGCACGGTCTGGCGATGCTGCCCTTCTACATCTACTACTCGATGTTCGGCTTCCAGCGTGTCGGTGACGCCATTTGGGCCGCCGCCGACCAACGCGCCCGTGGCTTCCTGATGGGCGCCACTTCAGGCCGCACAACGTTGGGCGGTGAAGGCTTGCAGCACCAGGACGGCAGCAGCCATCTCGTGGCAGCAACCATCCCCAATTGCAAAGCCTACGACCCGGCCTTTGCGGGCGAGATGGCGGTCATCGTCGATGCCGGCATTTCAGAAATGCTGATCGAACAGCGCGACGTTTTCTACTACGTCACGTTGATGAACGAGAACTATCCGCAGCCCAGCCTGCCGACCGACGTCCACGGCGATGTGCTGCGCGGCGCCTACCGGTTTGCGTGCTACGGCGGTGCTGACAGCGCCGCGCAATTGACGCTCTTGGGTTCGGGCGCAATTTTGACCGAAGTGGTGCAAGCCGCGCAGCAATTGGCGGCCGAGGGCCTGCGCGTGGACGTCTTCAGCGTCACCAGCTGGAGCGAACTGGCGCGCGACGGCATGGCCTGCGAGGCCGCCGCACTGCGCGGCGAACCGCTGCGGCAAGCCTTCATCGCGAAGTTGCTCGCCGACGGCAGCGGCCCCGTCGTGGCCGCCACCGACTACGTGCGCGCCGTGCCAGACAGCGTACGCGCCCACCTGCCGCCCGGCCGCTGCTACCTGACGCTGGGCACCGACGGCTTTGGCCGCAGCGACACCCGAGCCGCCTTGCGGCAATTCTTCGGCGTGGACGCCGCCAGCATCGCACAGGCCGCGCGGCACTTGATGGCTGGGTAGACCAGCGAGCGCATCAAGCCAACCGCGCCTTCAAGCGAGCGGTGCGTGGCCTGGAATGCGTCGCCCAGTCGAAGCCCGACGGAAAGTCGCTGATGCCGCGACACTGCCTTCAGCAGCGACCTGAACGCCGGCTGCGCGGCTGCGTCTTGTCGAGTTCGGTGATTTGCTGCTTCAGCAGAATCAACAGCGTGCGGGCGTGTTCCACGGGCAGGCTGATGCAGCTCGACTCGGCTTGGTCATCGCGCATGTTGCGCGACATCACCAAGGCATCGACACTGATTTCGATCAAACCTTTGTCGTGTTTCATCGATTTCAAACGCTGGACTTCAATGTCATAAGGCTTCACGCGCAATCTCCGGTGTGGATTAATCATGAGATTGTCTGCGCAGGTACCGCAGCGGTGCGAGGCGCAGGGGGTCGGTCTGCTACCCTCATTGGCCCCCGACGGCCGGAGACGCCGCGATGCCTTCCTTCCACATCAACGCCAAGAGCATGGCCAAGACCAAGACCAAGACCAACACCAAGACCGCCGCCACCGCCGCGCTGCTGCTTGTCACTGCCTTTGCAAGCACGCAAGCTTGCGCTGCGGACGCCGACCGCGAAGCCGCCGGCTGGCACAAGTGGGCTGACTTCACCGGCAACGTCGTGGCTGCCGGCAAGCGCGACCCCTTCGAGTTCGCCGCGATCATTGCCGCATGCGACGGCGCCACCAGCGTGGTCACGGGCCAGGGCTTCCAGTTCCCCTACTGGGCGCAAAACATCATGATGGCCTGCCGGGTTTTCGACACCTTCAAGGACGTGGCCGAGAAGACCAAGGCCGGTGTCGACAAGGCGGCCAGCGGCGACACCATCGCCGGCATGATGAAGACCATTCTGAAGCGCGAGAAACGAAGCCTCTGCCGCAATGCCTCAAGCGTCAGCAGTGAACTCAGAAAGGCCGAGCCTGTTGCCGCCGAACCTCGCGCCGAACCGCTGGCAGTCGAACTGAAAGCCGAAGTGGACAGAGTCGCTGTCCTTGCCAACTGCTGACGCTGGTCACCAATACCCAGCGGTGAATCAGCATTTAGGGCTACGCTGATCAAGTCCACCGCTGACACGTCTCGAGCGTTGAACCGAGCATGACGCAACAGACTCTGGCCATGGCCGCTGATGACAACGCGCAATTCGAGCAATACCGCCGCCCGACCAGGCGCGACGCGTTCCTGGCAACGATGGAGCAGATCGTGCCGTGGGCCGCGCTGTGTGAGGTCATCGAGCCGTGCTACCCCAAGGCCGACCTGAGTAACCAGCGGGTGCGCAAGGGCAGCGCTACCGAGGAGATCGAGCGCATGGTCAACCGGGCCAAGTCCCGGGTCCGGGCGCGGGTCGAGCACGTGTTCGGTGTCGTCAAGCGCTTTTGGGGCTTCGACAAGGTGCGCTGCCGCGGGCTGGCCAAGAACGCCACGCGGTCGTTCGTCGCACTCGGGCTGGCGAACATCTACCTGGCGCGTGGCGCACTGTATGGACAGGTCCGCCCGTAAAGGGCGCAGAGCGAGCCTATGGCTCGCAAAGCAGCCCGAAAAGGGCTACGGTGCGGTGTAATTAGATTCAACTCCAAGCCCAACCGCGAAATTGGCGCGAAATTGACTATTTCCCACGCCATCACTACTGGATGACCTAATTCGGGGTCTTGTTCAGCGTTACCCTAAGTCCTTGTCCCTAAAGAGAAATCGGATTGTCCTGGGATGCTCGGAAACACCGCGGGACGATCTTGGATCATTCCCACTCGATGGTGGCCGGCGGCTTGCTGCTGACGTCGTAGGCCACGCGGTTGATGCCGCGCACCTCGTTGATGATGCGGCTGGACACCATCTTCAAAAGCGCATACGGCAACTCCGCCCAGTCGGCGGTCATGAAGTCGCTGGTTTGCACGGCGCGCAAGGCCACGACGTAGTCATAGGTGCGGCCGTCGCCCATCACGCCGACGCTTTTCACGGGCAGGAAGACGACGAAGGCCTGGCTGGTCAAGTCGTACCAACTCTTGCCCGTCGCTTCGTCCCTGAAGGCGCGCAATTCTTCGATGAAGATGGCGTCGGCGCGGCGCAGCAGGTCGGCGTATTCGGCCTTCACCTCGCCCAGGATGCGCACGCCCAGCCCGGGGCCCGGGAAGGGGTGGCGGTAGACCATGTCGGGCGGCAGGCCCAGGGCCACGCCCAGTTCGCGCACCTCGTCCTTGAACAGGTCGCGCAGTGGTTCCAGCAGCTTCAGACCCAACGTGGCGGGCAGGCCGCCAACGTTGTGGTGACTCTTGATGGTCGTCGCCTTTTTCGTCTTGGCGCCGCCGCTTTCGATCACGTCGGGGTAGATCGTGCCTTGGGCCAGCCACTTGGCGTTCTTGAGCTTGCTCGCTTCGACCTGGAAGACCTCGACGAACTCGCGGCCGATGATCTTGCGCTTGGCTTCGGGGTCGCTGACGCCCTTCAACTGACTGAGGAATTGTTCGCTGGCATCGACATGGATGACCTTGGCGTGCAGACGCCCAACAAACATCTCCATCACCATCTGGCCCTCGTTCAGGCGCAGCAGGCCATGGTCGACGAAGACGCAGGTGAGTTGGTCGCCAATGGCGCGGTGGATGAGCGCGGCGGCCACACTGGAATCGACACCGCCGCTCAAGCCGAGGATGACTTCGTCGTCGCCGACTTGCTGGCGGATCAGCGCCACGGCCTCGGCGATGTGGTCGCGCATCACCCAGTCGGGCCGTGCCTGGGCAATGTTCAGCACGAAGCGTTCGAGTAGCGCCTTGCCCTGCACGGTGTGGGTGACCTCAGGGTGGAACTGCACGCCGTAGTAGCCGCGCGCCTCATCGGCAATGCCGGCGATGGGGCAACTCGGCGTGCTGGCCATCAGCTTGAAGCCGGGCGGCAAGGCGGTGACCTTGTCGCCGTGGCTCATCCACACCTTCAGCATGCAGTGACGATGACCATCAAGCCCAGCGGTGTTGAAGTCTTCGATGCCTTCGAGCAGCTTGGTGTGACCATGGGCGCGCACCTCGGCATAGCCGAATTCGCGGTGATTGCTGGCTTCCACTTGGCCGCCTTGTTGCACCGTCATCGTGAACATGCCGTAGCAGATGCCCAGCACCGGCACGCCGCTGTCCCACACTGCCTGCGGCGCGCGCAGCTCTTGTTCTTCGTAGGTGCTGGCGTGGCTGCCGCTGAGGATGATGCCCTTGGCACCGTACTGACGAATGAACTCATCCGTCACGTCGTTGGGGTGGATCTCGCAATAGACATGCGCCTCGCGCACGCGGCGGGCGATGAGCTGGGTGACCTGCGAACCGAAGTCGAGGATCAGGATCTTGTCGTGCGTCATGGCGTCGTCGGTTCAGGCTTGGAGCTTGGAATCAGGCACCTGCAGGCGCCACGCTGGCGGTGCCGCGCGTGTTGCGGAAGTGCAGGACGGCGCAGACCAGTGCCAAGCCCTGCAGCAGAGCGCAGAAAAACATGGGCGCGCCGATACGCCAATCGTGCGGCGGCAGGTGCGAGACCACGGCGAACAGCGGCCCGGCCATCAGCGGCGCGAACACCGCCATCAGGCTGCCCAGGGCGCTGACGGCGCCCATCGTCTGGCCTTGCTGCGTGCCGTCCACCGAACTTGAAATCAAGCTCTGGACGCTGGCCGCCACGGCCGAGCCCAGCAGATTGGCGAAGATCACCGGGTACATCATCCAGCCCTGTGTAGCCAGGCCCCACAGCGTAGAGGCCGTGGTGGAAGACACGAGTCCCATCACCGTCAAGCGCGACGCGCCGAATCGCTTCAACAGACGGCCGAGCAGGCCGCCCTGCACCACCGCCGCCACGATGCCCACCGCGAACAGCGACCAGCCGTTTTCAGCCGGTGTCCAGCCGAAGCGGAAGGTGGTGTACAGCACCCAGGTCGTGTACAGCGAGAACTGCGCCAGGTTGGCGCAAGCGATCACGCCCAAAAGCCAGCCCGCGCCCTTCAGCTTCGACAATTCATACAGCGCCGTGAAGGGGTTGGCGCGCGCCCATTGCATCGGTCTGCGGCGCTCGGCCGGAAGCGACTCGGGCAGCACGAAGTAGCCGTAGACCAGGTTGATCAGCGCCAGCACGCCCGAGAAAAAGAATGGCAGCTTCAGACTGATGCCGCCCAGGATGCCGCCGATCACCGGCCCCAGGATGAAGCCGATACCGAACATCGCGCCCAGCATGCCGAAGCGCTTGGCGCGCTCTTCCGGCGCCGTAATGTCGGCCACGTAGGCATTGGCCACCGCCGCGTTGGCCTGCATGGCGCCGCCAACGACGCGCGAGGCCACCAGCATCCAGGCCGAGGTGGCCAGCGCCGTGGCGAAGAAGTTCAGCGCCAGGCCGCAAAAACCCAACAGCAGGATGGGCCGCCGGCCGTAGCGGTCGGACAGCGCACCCAGAATCGGCGAGCCGAAAAAACTGGCGATGGCAAAGGCCGCCGATATGGCCGTGTACCAGTAGGTCTGCTCGGCCGGGTTGGCGGTGAAACTGCCGACCAGGGCCGGCAGCACAGGCACGATGACGCCGATCGACAGCATGTCGATCAGCACGGTGATCATGATGAAGCCCATGCCGGCTTGTCGGCCAACCGGGCCCGAGGCGTCTTCAGTCACGGCCACTGTCATTCCATGCGGTAGTTCGGCGCTTCCTTCGTGATCTGCACGTCGTGAACGTGGCTCTCACGGATACCGGCCGTGGTGATCTCGACGAACTCGGCACGCTCTTGCATCTCTTCGATGCTGGCACAGCCGCAGTAGTGCATCGAAGCGCGCAAGCCACCCGCCATCTGGAAGACGATGGACACCACCGAACCCTTGTAGGGCACCTGCCCTTCTATGCCTTCGGGCACCAGCTTGGCGGTGTTGGGGTTGTTGGCGGCTTCCTGGTCGATGGACTGGAAGTAGCGGTCGGCGCTGCCCTGCTGCATGGCGCCCATGCTGCCCATGCCACGGTAGCTTTTGTAGGTGCGGCCCTGGTACAGGATGGTCTCGCCCGGCGCTTCTTCGGTGCCGGCAAACATGCTGCCCATCATCACCGTGCCGGCGCCGGCCGCGATGGCCTTGGCAATGTCGCCCGAGTAGCGGATGCCACCGTCGGCAATCAGCGGCACGCCGCTGCCCCTCAAGGCATCCGCGACACTGGCGATGGCCATGATCTGCGGCACGCCGACACCGGCGACGATGCGCGTGGTGCAGATGCTGCCGGGGCCGATGCCGACCTTGACCGCATCGGCGCCCGCTTCCACCAGTGCCAACGCAGCCACGCCGGTGGCGATGTTGCCGCCGATGACGTCGATCTGCGGGTAGTTGCGCTTGACCCAACGAACGCGGTCGATGACGCCGGCGCTGTGGCCGTGGGCGGTGTCCACCACCAACACATCAGCACCGGCGCGCACCAGCAGTTCCACGCGTTCTTCGGTGCCGTCGCCCACGCTCACGGCAGCGCCCACGCGCAACTTGCCGTGCGCGTCACGCGCGGCGTTGGGGAAGTCGGTCTGCTTGGTGATGTCCTTGACCGTCATCAGCCCGCGCAACTCGAAGCTGTCGGAGACAACCAGCACGCGCTCGAGTCGGTGTCTGTGCATGAGCGTCTTACCCTCTTCCAGAGAGGCGCCTTCAGGAACGTAAATCAGTCGCTCACGCGGCGTCATGATCTCGCGCACCGGTGCATCCAGCCGGGTTTCGAAACGCAAGTCGCGGTTGGTGACGATGCCGACGACGGTCTTGCCTTCGACCACCGGGAAGCCTGAAACGCCGTGCTGCCGCGACAGCGCCATAACCTGGCGCACGGTGGCGTCGGGCGCAACCGTGATGGGGTCGCGCAGCAGACCCGATTCGTAGCGCTTCACGCGCGCCACCTCGGCCGCCTGTTGCTTGGGCGTGAGGTTCTTGTGGACGATGCCGATGCCGCCCTCCTGCGCGATGGCAATGGCCAGGCGCGCTTCAGTGACCGTGTCCATCGCGGCCGACACGAGGGGCATGTTGAGGCGGATGTTGCGGGAAAGGTGGGTCGCAAGACTGGTGTCGCGGGGCAACACCTGGGAATACGCGGGCACCAACAACACATCGTCGAAGGTGAGCGCTTTGCCGAGTAGGCGCATGCTGAAAAGCTCCAGACCCAAAACCAGATTATAGGGAGGGCCACACGGCCGCTCCGAGGCGGCTGAACCGGGCGTTGTTCGGCCCACGGAAGGATGCTGTGTGGCCGCGCCGGGACCTACACTTGGGGGATGCGAAATGCCACCCAATCTTCGATGCGCGCGGCCACGACCGGGCTGTTCGCGCTGACGCTGCTGGCGCTGTGCCTGCCGAGCCATGCACAGTGGAAGTGGCGCGACAAGGACGGCGGTGTCACCGTCAGCGATCGGCCGCCGCCGCGCGACATCGCCGACAAAGACATCCTCAGCCGCCCTGCTTCAGCACGGCGCGCCACCTCATTGCCGGCCACGCCTGCATCGGCGGCTTCCGCCGCGCCGGCCGTCGGCACGGCCAAGGGCCCGCTGGACGGCGAGGTCGATGCCCGCCGGCGTGCCAGCGAACAGGAACAAGCTGCGAAAGCCAAGGCCGAGGAAGCGCGGGCCAACGCACAGCGCGCCGAGAACTGCCAGCGCGCGCGGTCACAAATCACCACGCTTGAAAGTGGCCAGCGCCTGGCCCGGGTCAACGGCAAGGGTGAGCGCGAGGTGCTCGACGACAAAGCCCGCGCCGACGAACTGGCGCAAGCCCGCGAGGCAGCGGCTTCGAACTGCCGCTGAGACTAGCCGCCCGCTGGGCCGGGGCGCTTGGGCCGTGCGGCCAGACTGGCCTTGTGCTGCTGGTAGCGCTGCCGCCGCGCTTCTTTCGGATCAACGGTGAGTGGTCGGTATACCTCCACACGGTCGCGTTCGCGCAGCAGGCTGTGCGTCTCGCGCGGCTTGCACCACACGCCCAGTCGCAGGCCTTCGGCAGGCAAGCCGTAGCGCTCGGCCAGGCCACTTGCGGCCACCGCGTCGGCCACGGTGGCCCCGGCCGGCAGGTTCAGCATCACGCGGTCCCACACACCGGGGCCTGGGCAGTAGACGACCTCGATGTTCAGGGCGAGGTTCGCAGCCAAAGTGGCCGCTGCCGCTTCGGATGCGGAGTCAGCGTTCGCCATAAACCGCCTCGGCACGCCGCACGAAACTGTCAACGAAGGTGTTGGCCACCTTGTCGAAAACCGGGCTGACGACGGCTTCCAGCGCTTTGCTGGAAAAGTCGTAGCGCAGATCAAATTCGATCTTGCAGGCGGCCTGTCCGCCGCTCGGTGCGCCCAGCGGCTTGAACTGCCAGTGGCCTTCCAGCAGTGAGAAGGGGCCGTCGACCAGATGCAGTTGCACGGACTCGGCATCGACCTGGTGATTGCGCGTGGTGAAGGACTGGCGCACGCCCATATAGGACAAACCCAGGCGGGCAACCACGCCGTCCGCATGCTGTTCCAGCACATCGGCACTCTGACACCAAGGCAGGAAGGTCGGATAGGCCTCGACCCCGACCACCAGGTCGTACATCTCGCGGGGCGAGTACCAGAGCAGGACCGACTTGCGCACGTGCTTCATACAATCACCCGATTGTAGAAGTGCAGTTCAGCCCCACGTGGCTCCCAGCCCATGTCCAAAACCGCAAACCCCACCCACATTCCGAACATCGCCGAGAACCGCCGTGCTCGCTACGAGTACGCTATCGACGAGCAATTTGAGGCCGGTGTGGTGCTGGAAGGCTGGGAGGTCAAGGCCATCCGCGCCGGCCAGGTGCAACTCACAGACGGCTATGTCCACATCCGCGACGGCCAGCTCTTCATGATCGGCTGCCGCATCAACGCCTTGCGCAGCGCCTCGACCCACATTCACCCCGAGGCCGACCGCACCAAGAAGCTGCTGATGCACAAGGCCGAGATCCGCCGCCTCATCGGCAAGGTCGAACAGAAGGGCTACACCCTGGTGCCGCTGAACCTGCATTACAAGGGTGGGCGCGTGAAGGCCGAGATCGCGCTGGCCAAGGGCAAGGCCGAGCATGACAAGCGCAACACCGAAAAAGAGCGCGACTGGAACCGGGAACACGGCCGCTTGATGCGCCACAAGGTCTCGTCCAAGTCCTGATCCGGGCGCTGCACTCAGGGCCTTCAGCCCAACGCGCCTGTCAGCGCTTGTTCCAGGTCGGCCTGCAGGTCGGCCGTGGCCTCCAGGCCTATCGAGAATCGCACGAGATGCCCTTGCAGATGGGGTGACTGGGCCAGCGCTTGCGCTCCCCGCATGGCCGCTGCGTCGTAAGGCATGACCAGGCTTTGCGGGCCGGCCCAGGAATAGCCGATGCGGAAGAGCTGCAGGCCGTTGACGAAGGCATCAACCTGCGCCGCGCTGCAGCGATCGCTCAGCATGATCGAAAACAGCCCCGCGGCCGCTGTGCAATGCCGCTGCCAGTTGGCGTGGCCGGGCGCGCCTTCCAGCGCCGGGTGCAGCACCGCACTGACCTCGCTGCGCTGGGCCAGCCACTGCGCCAATTCACGGCCGGCCTGGTCTTGCGCGGCGTAGCGCAAAGGCATCGTCGCCAGAGAACGCAGCACCATTTCGGCGTCGTTGCCGGCCACGCCGAAGCCGCTGTGCATCTGCGTGAAGGCCAGCTTCTCGTGCAGTGCGGCGTCGCGCGTGACGACCGAGCCCATCAGCACGTCGCCGCCGCCGCTGGGGTATTTGGTCAGCGCCTGCATGACGATGTCGATGCCGTGGTCGAAGCCGCGCAGCGCAATGCCGGCGCCCCAGGTGTTGTCCAGTGCCGTGGTCACGCCACGCGCCCGCGCCACGGCCGCCAAGCCGGCCAGATCGGGGAATTCCATCGTCACCGAGCCTGGCGCTTCCAGCCAGATCAGCTTCGTTTGCGGGCTGATCAGCTCGGTCAAAGCAGCTCTGTCCATCGGGTCGTAAAGCCGGTGGGTGATGCCCCAGCGCGCCAGTTCATGGCGTGCGAATTCGCGGCTGGGGCCATAGACATTGGCCGGCAGCAGCACCTCGTCGCCGGCCGACAGCAGCGCCATGTCGACCAGCGTCACCGCGGCCAGGCCGCTGGGCAGCAACAGGCAATGCGTGCCGCCTTCCAGCGTGGCAATGCGCGCTTCCAGCGCAAAGGTGGTGGGCGTGCCGTGCAGGCCGTAGGTGTAGCCGTCGCGTCGCTTCCAGTCGCGGTTGCGCAACGCGGCCGTGTCCTTGAACACCACGGTGCTGGCCCGGTGCACGGGGCCTTGCGGGGCCTCGAAGCCGGCCGGTGCCAGGTACGGGTGGTGGATGAGATCGGTGATCAGTTCGCGTGCCATCTGCGGGCCTTCAGATCGGTTGTGCAATCAGGTCGTGGCCATCGGTGGCCACGATGCGCGCGCGCGTGAAATCGCCCACCTTCAGCGTCTTGCTGGCTTTCTCGGGCGGCAGCAAGCGCACGCTGCCGTCGATTTCCGGCGCGTCGGCATAGCTGCGGCCGACGCCCCCTTTGCGGCCCAGCGCCGGCGCATGGTCGATCAGCACCTGCATGGTGGCGCCGACGCGGCGCTTGAGCTTGGCGATGGAAACGGCTTCGGCGACGGCCATGAAGCGCGCCTGGCGCTCTTCCCGCACGGCCTGCGGCAACATGCCCGGCAGGTCGTTGGCGGTAGCACCTTTCACCGGTGAATAGGCGAAGCAGCCGGCGCGGTCGATCTGCGCCTCGCGCACGAAGTCGAGCAGGGTTTCGAACTCGGCTTCGGTCTCGCCCGGAAAACCGGCGATGAAGGTGCTGCGCACCACGATTTCGGGGCACAGCTCGCGCCAGCGCTGCAGGCGTTCCAGGTTGCGTTCGCCGCTGGCCGGGCGCTTCATGCGCTTCAGCACGTCAGGGTGCGCATGCTGAAAAGGAACGTCCAGGTACGGCAAGACGCGGCCTTCGGCCATCAGAGGCAGCACCTCGTCCACACTCGGGTAGGGGTAGACGTAGTGCAGCCGCACCCAGGCGCCGTGGGCCTCGGCCAACTGCGCCAAACGCTCGCACAACTCGAACAAGCGCGTCTTCACCGGCTGGCCGTCGAAGAAGCCGGTGCGGTACTTCACATCGACACCGTAGGCGCTGGTGTCCTGGCTGACCACCAGCAATTCCTTGACGCCCGACACGAACAGCGCGCGGGCTTCGTTCAGCACATCGCCGATGGGCCTCGACACCAGGTCGCCGCGCATGCTGGGGATGATGCAGAAGGTGCAGCGGTGGTTGCAGCCTTCGCTGATCTTCAGGTAGGCGTAATGGCGCGGTGTCAGCTTGATGCCCGCGATGCCTCGGCTTTCCGGTACCAGGTCCAGGAAAGGGTCGTGCGGCGTGGGGACATGGGTGTGAACCGCGTCCATCACCTCTTGCGTGGCGTGCGGGCCGGTGACGGCCAGCACGCTGGGGTGCATCTGGCGCACCAGGTTGCCGCCGTCGTCGCCGGCCTTCGCACCCAGGCAGCCGGTGACGATGACCTTGCCATTCGCGGCCAGCGCTTCGCCGATGGTGTCCAGGCTTTCCTTGACCGCGTCGTCGATGAAGCCGCAGGTGTTGACGATGACGAGGTCGGCGCCTTCGTAGCTCTTGCTGGTCTCGTAGCCCTCGGCGCGCAGCTGCGTGAGGATCAGTTCCGAGTCGGTCAGCGCCTTGGGGCAGCCGAGCGAGACGAAGCCGACGGTGGGTGCGCGCAGGGCGGGGTTGGCCGCGATGGGGCTGGTGGGGGTTTCATTCATCACCTGATTTTGGCTGATGGCTCGGGGGAGCGCCGTTAGGCTTCGCGGCGACAGCCGCAAAGACGCGCTCGGCAGCCACTTCGGCGGGCACGCTGGCGGTGGCGATGCGGATGTCCGGGTTGAGCGGCGGTTCGTACGGCGAGCCGATGCCAGTGAAGGCGGGAATCAGGCCCTTTCGCGCGCGCTGGTACAGGCCCTTGACGTCACGCGCTTCGGCCACTTCCAGCGTGGTGTCGACGAAGATTTCGAGGAATTCGCCGGGGCCGAAGCGGCCGCGTGCCAGTGCCCGGTCGGCGCGAAAGGGCGAGATCAAGGCCACAACGACGATCAAACCCGCATCGGCCATCAGCCGGGCGACTTCAGCCACGCGGCGCACGTTTTCGGCGCGGTCGGCATCGGAAAATCCCAGGTCTCTGGTCAGGCCGAGCCGCAGCGCGTCGCCGTCGAGCAAGACTGCGCGTTGCCCGTCATTCAGCAGCCGGGCCAGCACCAGGTTTGCGATGGTGGACTTGCCGGCACCTGACAAGCCGGTGAACCACAACACCATGGCGGCGCTAGCGTTTGCTGGTTTTGGGTGGAAAGCCGGGGACGCCGGGGATGCCTGCGATGCCGGGCATGCCAGGGAAGAGCGAGCCGGCCTGCTGCATCTTCTCGAACACGCTGCGACTCTGCGCCAGGTAGCTGTCCATGATCCCTTGCAGAGCCGGTGCCTGGCCGGTCATGAACTGCGTCCACACCTCGGGGCTGAGGTGCTGGGGGTCGTAGAGAGCCTTGCCGGGGCTCAGGAACTGGGTCTGCAATTCGGCGAAGGCCGACATGTTCTTTTCGAGCATGGTGCCCATCACGCCCTGCATCGCGTGACCGTAGAAACGGATGATCTGGCTCAGCGTCTGGGCCGTGAACATGGGCATGCCGCCCGACTCTTCTTCCAGGATGATCTGCAGCAGGATGCTGCGCGTCAGGTCTTCGCCGGACTTGGCATCGCGCACCTCAAAGACCTCGCCGCCCAACACCATCTGCTTGACGTCGGCCAGCGTGATGTAGCTGCTGCTGCGGGTGTCGTACAGACGCCGGTTGGGGTATTTCTTGAGGGTGCGCAAGGCAGCAGCCGCAGGGGCTGCTGAGGCCTCGGGCGGCGCGGCTTCGGTGGCGCGGCGGTGGGTCGGCATGCAGGCTTTCCGAAGGTGGCAGACGGTGTCGATTCTAGGAGTCGCCCCCCGCGAGGCCCGACGGGGATTTCCCACGGGCTGACCTCAGACTACAGGCCTGTTGCCACGAAGTGCGGGTTCTCGTAGCCGGCCTTGCCGTAGCGCAACGGCAGACCGGCCAGGTCGCGGATCTCGCCGCCCGCTGCCCGCAGCACGGCGTGGCCGGCGGCGGTGTCCCATTCCATGGTGCGACCCAGGCGTGGGTAGACATCAGCCAAGCCGGCGGCGATCAAACCGAACTTCAACGACGACCCGGCCTTGATGGTCGCCGCCACCGATCGGCCGTTCAGCCAGGCGGTGGTGGCGGCCTCGTCGCCATGCGAACGGCTGCAGGCCAGCGTCATGCCGTCTGCGGGCGCAGCGCGGCAGCGAATAGGCCGTCGACCGCCCTGCTCTTCCAGCCAAGCGCCCTGTCCTACAAGGCCGGCGTAGAGCCGGTCTTGCACCGGCACGTAGACCACGCCCAACACTGGCAGGCCGTCGTCGATGAGCGCGATGTTCACCGTGAACTCGCCGTTGCGGCTGACGAATTCCCGCGTGCCGTCCAGTGGGTCCACCAGCCACCAGCGCCGGCCGGTCTGCGGTGTCTGGCCTTGCGCGGCGGCCTCTTCGGCCACCACGGCCCAGGCCGGTTGCAAGGCTTGCAGGGCCGGCGTGATCAGCGCCTCGGCCTGTTCGTCAGCCGCCGTGACGGGCGAAGCGTCGGCCTTGTCCGACACGGCGAAGTCGGTGCCGTAGACCTGCAGGATCACCGCCCCCGCCGCACGGGCGATGGCCTCGACCTCGGCCAGCAGCGCCAACCGATCGGCGGCTTCTGCGCTTGCGTTGGTGCTCAATCGCCCATACCGCCCAGCACCTGCGTGGTGGAAGCGCGGCGAGCGCCACGCTCGCGCAGCCAGGCCCGCAGATTGCGCGGCGCGCGCCACAGCCAGCGCAGCATCAGCAGCGTGGCCACGGCTTCCAGGCCCGTGAAGATGAAGGCCACCGCCGTGGGCCAGCGCGCGTCACGCTGGTGGAACCTGGCGATGGCACCGTCGCGCGACTTCTCGATGCTGTCGTAGAAGCTCGGAATGACCAGCAGCGTCAGGAAGGTGCTGGTGATGGTGCCGCCGATGATGGCCACGGCCATCGGGCGGTAGAACTCGCTGCCCTCACCCATGCCGATGGCCACCGGCAACATGCCGGCGATCAACGCAAAGGTCGTCATCAGGATGGGCCGCAGACGTTTGCGGCCAGCGGCCATCAGCGCGTCTTCTCGGTCCATGCCCTCGGCTTCCAGGTTGCGCGCTGCGTCCAGCAACAGAATGGCGTTCTTGGCCACCAGGCCCATCAGCATGATCACGCCGATCAGGCTCATCAGGTTCAGCGTGCCCTTGGTCAGCAGCAGCGCCAGCACCACGCCGATCAGCGACAGCGGCAGCGACATCATCACCGCCAGCGGCGCCGTGAACGAGCTGAACTGCATCACCAGCACGAAGTACATCAGCCCGATCCCCGACAGCAGCGCGATGCCCATCTGCTTGAAGACCTCTTGCTGGTCTTTCGACGAACCGGCCAGCTCCAGGCCGAAGCCCGGCGGGTAGACGGTGGCCCGAGCGATCTTCATCGCGTCGGCCGTGACTTCACCGGGTGCGCGACCCTGTGCATTGGCGGCCACGCTGATGGTGCGCTTGCCGTCGCTGTGCTGAATCTGGCTGGGCCCCTTGCCCATCGTCACCTTGGCGATCTGTTCCAGCGGCACCATGCGGTTGCTGCCGCTCACCGCGATGGGCAGGCGTTCGATGTTGCTGGCGTCCACGCGGTCGGCCGGGTCCAGGCGCACCGACACATCGCGCGTCTCGCCGCTGGGGTCCACCCAATCGCCCACCTCGACACCTGCAAAAGCCACGCGCAAAGCCTGCGCCGCGTCGCCCACCGAAATGCCCAGGGTGTTGGCCAGACCGCGGTCGAGTTCGATCTTCAACTCGTTCTGCGGGTCCTGTTCCGACAGCCCCACGTCCACCGCGCCGGGTACCTTGCGCAGCTTGGCCATGAAGTCATTGGTGATCTCCAACAGCTTGCGTGTGTCGGTGCCGGTGAACTTGATTTGCACGGGCTTCTGCACGCCGTTGTTGAAGTCGTCGAGCACGACGTATTCGGCACCGACCAGGCGCGCTGTCAGTTTGCGCAGGTCGGCCGAGATCTCGGCCGCCATCCGCTTGCGTTTCACGCTCTTGCCGATGTCCACGTAGACGCGGCCGCCGTTGGCATTGACGTTGCTGTTGGTGGCCACGGTTTCGGGCAGCGTGCGCGCCAGGGCGGCGGCCGCTTCCACTTTGAGTCGCGAATATTCCAGGCTGCTGCTGGGCGGCGTGCGCACATCGATGGCAATCATGCCGGCGTCGGCCGAGGGGAAAAAGCTGGTGCCGCCGTACTTGCCTTGCAGCCACAACGCGCCGACCAGACTGAGGAGCGCGAACGTGGCCATCCAGCGGCGGTGGTGCAGCGCCCAGGCGATGAGCCGGCCGTAGCGGTCCGCTTGGTGATCGAACCAGCGGTTGAAGGCGGCCAGCCAGCGGCTGACGCCACGCTTCTCCTTCAGGTGCTGGCCCGGAGGGTCACCCCAGTAGGCCGAGAGCATGGGGTCCAGCGTGAAGCTGATGAACAAGCTGACCAGCACCGAGGCCACCACCGTCACGCCGAAGGGCCGGAACCACTCGCCCGACACGCCGGGCATGAAGGCGACCGGAATGAAAACGGCCACGATGCTGAAAGTGGTGGCGGCCACGGCCAGGCCGATTTCGGCCGTGCCGTTGAGTGCCGCCGTGCGTCGGTCCTCGCCCATTTCCATGTGCCGCACGATGTTCTCGCGCACCACGATGGCGTCGTCGATCAGCACGCCGATAGCCAGGCTCAGGCCCAGCAGACTCATGAAGTTCAGCGTGAAACCAGCCAGCCACACGGCGATGAAGGCCGCGATGACCGACGTGGGCAGCGAAAGCGCCGTGATCAGCGTGCTGCGCCAGGAATTCAGGAACACATAGACCACGAACACCGTCAGGATGGCGCCGAAGGCCAGCGCGTCGATGACGTTGCGCAGGCTGTTGTAGGCGTTTTCGCCACCGTCTTGCGTCACTTCCAGTTGGGTGCCGGGGGGCAGCGTGGCGTTGATGTCCTTGACCAACTTGCGGACGCTGTCGGCCACCGTCACGGTGCTGGCTTCCCGTGTGCGGGTCACCGAGATGCCGACGTTGGGGTTGCTGTTGCGCACCGAAAACCCACTCAATTCGGCGAAGCCGTCCTGCACGGTCGCCACCTGGCCCAGGCGCACCATCTCGTTGCCACGCCGCTTGATGACGATCTGCTCGAAGGCTTTCGGCGATTCGATGCGGCCGACCAGCCGGATGCTCTGGTCTTCCAAAGTGCCGCGCACCTTGCCCACCGGGGCGGTGGCGTTCTGCGCGCGCAGCGCGGCCACCACTTCAGTGACCGACACCTCGTACTCGCGAAGTTTTTCGCTCTTCAGCAGCACCGACAGTTCGCGCTTCAGTGATCCGTTGACCGAGACCACCGCCACGCCCGGAATGCCGCGGAACTTGTCGGCCAACTGGTCTTCACCCAGGCGCGAAATGGCCGCGTGGCTGAGCGTGCTGGACGACAGCGCCATCTGCATGATGGGCTGCGCCGACGGGTCGATGCGCTGCAGGATGGGCTCGCGCATCTCGATGGGCAGCTTGTAGCGCACCGAAGCGATGGCGTTGCGCACCTCGTCCGAAGCCACCACCATGTTCTTGTCGAAGTTGAAGATCAACACCAGCGTGGCGCTGCCCTCGCTGGACGTTGAACGCAACTGGTCCACGCCCGAGATGCCTTGCAGCGCTTTCTCGATGCGGTTGACGATTTCGCGTTCCACCGTGTCGGGTGAAGCGCCGGGGTACGGGATGTTGACGACCAGCACCGGCTGTTCGACGTCGGGTATCTGGTTGACGCGCAGCTTGGACAGCGCGAGCAGGCCCAGCGCCATCAGCGCCACGATGATCACGACCATCGCGATGGGCCGCTTGATGCTGAATTCAGAGAGGAACATGGCGCCTCACTTGGCGGCCGAAGCCGCACCTGCAGGGATGGACGTGAGATCGAAGGTCTGGCCTTCGGTCAAGGTGCTGGCCGGGTTGCGCAACACGCGGTCGCCGGGGTTCAAGCCCTGCAACACGGGCAGGCGACCGGTGCGCGGGTCGCGGTCGCCCAGCTTGATGGCCACCTTGCTCAATGCCGATCCGCTCGCGCGCCAGGCCCGGGCCAGGTCGCCGGCCCGCACCACGGCGGTATCGGGCCACGTCCGCGCTTGCGAGCTGCCGGTTT
>JBBQAI010000091.1:0-17645 GCA_038316205.1 Burkholderiales bacterium | reverse complement strand
ATTTCGGCCACCACGATGCCGCTGAACGGCGGCGCGACGGGACGTGTCTCTTCAACCTCCATGCCGGACATGGTCAGCAGCTCAGCCAGTTCTTGCGTGGACAACGGCGGGTTGCAAAACGCACGCAGCCAGGATTCAGGGAATTGCATGGTCAGTTGAACTGCTTCAGGAAGCGGAGATCACCGTCGAACATCAGGCGCAGGTCGTCGATGCCGTAGCGCAGCATGGCCAGGCGGTCCGGCCCCATGCCGAACGCAAAACCGATGTGGGTTTCCGGGTCGAGGCCGTAGTTGCGCACCACGTTCGGGTGCACCTGGCCAGAGCCCGCCACTTCCAGCCAACGGCCGGCCAGCGGCCCACTGCGGAAGGCGATGTCGATCTCGGCACTGGGTTCGGTGAAGGGGAAGAAAGACGGGCGGAAACGCACGTCGAAATCGTCGGTCTCAAAGAACTGGCGCACGAAGTCGCTGAAGACGAATTTCAGATCTTTGAAGCTGACGTTCTGACCGATCCACAGTCCTTCGCACTGGTGGAACATCGGCGAGTGCGTGGCGTCGCTGTCCACGCGATAGGTGCGGCCCGGCGCGATGACGCGGATCTCGGGCATCGGCTGACCTTGCGCAGACGCAGCGGCGTACTTCGCTGCGTGCGCGCGGGCATACCGAACCTGCATTGGGCTGGTGTGCGGACGCAGGTTCAGCCAGCGGCCCTGCGCGTCTTTCAGGTCCACGTAGAAGGTGTCTTGCATGGACCGCGCGGGGTGGTTCTCGGGGTTGTTCAGCGCCGTGAAGCTCATCCAGTCGGTCTCGATCTCGGGGCCTTCCGCCACGTCGAAACCCATGCTGCCGAAGATGGCCTCGATGCGCTCAATCGTGCGGCTGACCGGGTGCAAGCCACCCGTGCCTCGGCCTCGGCCGGGCAGCGTCACGTCCAGCGCTTCGGCACGCAACTGTGCGTCCAGCTCAGCGGCCGACAGCGCGTCACGGCGGGCCTGCAAGGCCGCCTCAATCTTCGCCTTGGCCAGGTTGATCTCGGCGCCGCGCGCCCTCTTGGCTTCTACCGGCAAAGCGCCCAGCGTCTTCAGCAGGTCGGTGACGCGGCCGTTCTTGCCCAGGTAACGCGCCTTGGCGTTTTCCAGGTCGGCGGGTGTCGCGGCGGCGGCGAAGTCGGCCTGCGCAGCGGTGACCAGTTGATCGAGTTCGTTCATGCGTGCAGAAAACAAAAAAAGGCCGTCCACGGGTGACGGCCTTCGACAGCTTGACAGAGCGCTGGACGGAGCGTCCGGCGCTCTTGGCAGATCAAGCGAGCTGGGCCTTCACCTTGTCGACGATGCTGGCAAAACCAGCGGGGTCGTGGATGGCCATGTCCGACAGCACCTTGCGGTCGATGTCGATGTTGGCTTTCTTCAAGCCAGCCATGAACTTGCTGTAGGTCACGCCCAGGCCGCGGCTGGCGGCGTTGATGCGTGCAATCCACAACTGACGGAACACGCGCTTGCGCGTGCGACGGTCACGGTAGGCGTATTGGCCGGCCTTCATCACCGCCTGTTTGGCGATGCGGAAGACGTTCTTGCGGCGGCCGCGGAAGCCCTTGGCAAGCTTCAGGATTTTCTTGTGGCGGGCGTGTGCGGTGACACCACGTTTGACGCGAGGCATGTGTTGAGTCCTTGTGCGTGTGGAGTGGGATTAGAGACCAGCGAAAGGCAACATCTTGGCGATGTGACCCATGTTGGTTTCATGCACGTTGGCCGAACCGCGCAGGTGGCGCTTCTGCTTGGTGGTCTTCTTCGTCAGGATGTGGCGCTTGTAGGCCTGTCCACGCTTGACGGTACCGCCCGGGCGCACGCGAAAACGCTTCTTCGCGCTGCTCTTGGTCTTCATCTTGGGCATTGCTGCTCCTTCTTCGTTTGCTGCTGCAGGCGTCACCGGGCTTCCGGTGTGCTTGATGGCCTGCAGCCGCTTCTTGGCGGGTTCGCATCGCTGCATTCCCGCTTGCTGCGCCGCTGCAGTGACCAGACCGCAGCAGCGAAATTTCTAAAAGACTTACTTCCGCTTCGGCGCCAGCACCATGATCATCTGCCGGCCTTCCAGCTTGGGCATGTGCTCGACCATGGCCACATCGGCGAGTTCATCGCGTATGCGTTCCAGCATGCGCATGCCGATGTCCTGGTGGGTGATTTCACGCCCGCGGAAACGCAGCGTCACCTTGCCTTTGTCGCCGTCTTCGGCGATGAAGCGACGCAGGTTGCGCATCTTGATGTGGTAGTCGCCATCGTCCGTACCCGGACGGAACTTGACTTCCTTGATCTCGATGACCTTCTGCTTGCTCTTGGCCTCGGCCGCCTTCTTCTGCTCTTGGTACTTGAACTTGCCGTAGTCCATCAACCGGCACACCGGGGGGTCTGCGGCGGCCGCGATCTCAACCAGATCGACGTCCAATTCCCCGGCCATGCGCAACGCTTCCAACGTGCTGACGATGCCCAGTGGCTCGTTTTCAACCCCGTTCAGGCGCACGTTGAGCGCCATGATTTCCCGGTTCAGCCTGTGCTTGCGTTCCGCGTTGGGGACGCGGCGGTCCATGAAAGTAGCGATGGTTCCAGCTCCTGTGGCAACCCGAAGACAGACGGGCCACGAAATATTGAAAACGCGCCTGAAGGCACCTACACCTTGGTGGCGACGTCGCTGCTGATCTTCTGGAGGAAGTCTGCCAGCGGCATCACACCAAGGTCTTGGTTACCCCGGGCGCGCACGGCAACAGCCCCGTTTGCCTTCTCCTTGTCGCCGACGACCAGGATGAACGGGACTTTTTGCATTGAATGCTCGCGAATCTTATAGTTTATTTTCTCGTTGCGCAAATCGACAGAGACTCTAAGCCCTTGTTTTTGCAGCATTTTCGCCACTTCGCCGGCATATTCGGACTGCGCATCGGTGATCGAAGCCACCACCACCTGCACCGGTGCCAGCCAGGCGGGCAGCGCGCCGGCGTGCTGTTCGATGAGGATGCCAATGAAACGCTCCAGGCTGCCGACGATGGCACGGTGCAGCATGACCGGGTGGGCCCGGGCGCTGGTCTCCGTCACGTACTCGCCGCCCAGGCGCTCGGCCGTGTTGAAGTCGACCTGCATCGTGCCGCACTGCCACTGCCTGCCCAGCGCGTCCTTCAGCGTGTACTCGATCTTCGGGCCGTAGAAGGCGCCGTCACCTGGCGAGACGATGTATTCGCAGCCTGAGCGGCGCAGCGACTCCATCACCGCGAACTCGGCCTTGTCCCACAGCGCATCCGACCCGACACGCTTGTCTGGCCGGGTCGCGACCTTGTAGATGATTTCGTTGAAGCCGAAATCGCGGTAGACCTTCTGCAGCAGCGTCGTGTAGGCGACGCACTCTTCGAGGATCTGGTCTTCCGTGCAAAAGATGTGGCCGTCATCCTGTGTGAAGCCACGCACCCGCATGATGCCGTGCAGCGCGCCGCTGGGCTCGTTGCGGTGGCACTGACCGAACTCGCCGTAACGCAGCGGCAGGTCGCGGTAGCTGCGCATGTGCGAATTGAAGATCAGCACATGACCGGGGCAGTTCATGGGCTTGAGCGCGTATTCGCGCTTTTCCGATTCCGTCGTGAACATGCTGTCGCGATAGTTTTCCCAGTGGCCCGTCTTCTCCCACAGACCCTTGTCCAGGACCTGCGGACCTTTGACCTCCTGGTAGCCGTTGTCGCGGTAGACGCCGCGCATGTACTGCTCCACCTCCTGCCACAACGCCCAGCCCTTGGGGTGCCAGAACACCATGCCGGGCGCTGTCTCTTCCATGTGGAACAGGTCGAGTTCGCGGCCCAGCTTGCGGTGGTCGCGCTTCTCGGCTTCTTCCAGCATGCGCAGATAGCCCTGCAGCTCTTCCTTGCTGGCCCAGGCCGTGCCGTAAATGCGCTGCAGTTGTTCGTTGGCCTGGTCGCCGCGCCAGTAGGCGCCGGCCACCTTCATCAGCTTGAAGTGCTTGAGTTTGCCGGTGCTGGGCACGTGCGGGCCCCGGCAGAGGTCTTCGAAAGCGCCTTCACGGTAGAGCGACACGTCCTGGTCGGGCGGGATGCTGCTGATGATCTCGGCCTTGTAGTCTTCGCCCAGGCTCTTGAAGTAGGCCACCGCCTCGTCGCGCGGCAACACGCGGCGCACCACGGCTTCGTCCTTCTTGGCCAGTTCGCCCATGCGGTGCTCGATGGCGGCCAGGTCGTCCAGCGTGAAGGGGCGCTTGTAGGCGAAGTCGTAGTAGAAGCCGTTTTCGATGACCGGGCCGATCGTGACCTGAGCCTCGGGGAACAGGTCCTTCACCGCGTAGGCCAACAGGTGGGCCGTGCTGTGGCGGATGACCGCCAGGCCGTCGGCGTCCTTGTCGGTGACGATGGCCACCTGCGCGTCGTGCTCGATGCGGAAACTGGTGTCGACGACGGTGCCATCGACCTTGCCCGCGAGGGCCGCCTTGGCCAAGCCGGCGCCGATGGACGCAGCGACTTCAGCCACCGTGACCGGCCCGGGAAATTCGCGGCGCGAGCCGTCGGGCAGCGTGATGTTCAACATGGGGTGATCTCCGGAAAAAACAAAGCGCGGTGGACGCCGCGCTTGCTGTGGGAACAGGTCGTTTGCGACCGCGCGGATGGGCTTATGCCCGGGTAAAGACCTCGGCGTGTGAGCTGCGAGTCCGCGGTGTCATAACCATGTTGCCTTCCCCGTCCTTGTTGGTTGAAGGAAGTTGAGTTTATCCGATGGTCCAGCGACACACTGCTTACACAACACCGCTCAACGCAGCGGCAGCGCCTCCACCGACCGGCCATCCGCGACCACCGCCGCGAATTCGTCGGCCAGACGTTGGCTTTCGGCCAGCGCACGACGCCAGGCGCGGGCGCGACCGGCCGTGTCGTCGGCGTAGGTCTTGAAGTCGGCTCGATCGGGCAGCTTCGCACCGGGCAGCGTCTGCACCCAGGCCGGCTTGGGCGACAGCAGCACTAGGTTGTCCAGCTGCGCCGTGGCCCGGTGCCTCGCCTTCCAGGTCTTGTCCAGCCAGCCGGGCACGACCTGGCTCTGGAAATGCGGATACAGCACCAGTCCGCCCTCCATCTCGGCGTAGGGCAGATGCAGGTGGTAGTCGGTGATGCCACCGTCCCAGTAGGCGCCGGGCGGGCCGCCGGGGATGTCGTGCACCGGGTCCAGCCAGAAAGGGATGGAGCAACTGGCCAACACCGCCGGAGCCAAGTTCTGCGCCGTCAAAGCCACCTGCTGGCTGCGGAAATCCGACAGCGGAAACGGTAGCGCGTCGCGCGGGTCGCCGAAGACCACGCGCTCGAGGAACGTGCCCAGCGCGCGCCGCTGCACCGCGTTCGCCGCGAACGCGCCGAAGTAGCCCACTGGTGTGCGCCAGCGGCCCTGGCGGTGCAGCAACTGCCGGCCGTGGCTGGTGAAGACGTGCAGACGCCAGCGTGGGTGCGACAACACCTCGGCCGCCCGCGCGCCCAGGCGCTTGTCGATCTGCAGGCCGAATTCGCGGCTGACCGTGGTCGGCGTGGGCGCCTGGCCGGGCGCATGTTCGTAGTGCTGGGTGATGTAGTCCTCGGCCAGTTGCGCCAAGGCTGCGTCGGCCCCGCCGTCTTGCAGCAGGGTGGCGCAGGCCATGCGCCAGGCGCCGATGGATGCGCCCAGCAGGTGCACGGTTTGCGGCGCGGTGGTCAGCCAGTCGCCGAAAAGGTAGCGGTCCAGCGGGTTGAGGATCAGCCCTTTCGGCCCGCCCGCCGCCGCGGGAATGACGCGCACGTCTTGCGGCCGCAGCCCGCGTTCGCGCAAATGCGCCAGCGCTCGCGGGCCGGCATGGATTTGCAGGGCGGACAGGGACGTGTCGGGGGTCATCAAAAGCGCCATTGCAGGCTGGCGTTGAACTGGGTCAGGGTCTGCCGACGCGTGTCGGCGCTGGCCGCGAAGCCGTCGAGGTCATCGACACGTGTGCTGGACAGCGCGTCGTGCGGCAGCGCATTGTTGACGTTGAAGCGGACGTTGATCTGACGGTCGTAGCGCCACAGCAGATAGGCGTCGAAGCGCCGCAACGCGCCTCGCCAGACGCGCTGGCGGTCAGTCTGCTGCGTGGCGAAACCAGGAGCGATGCTGAGGTTGCCGCCATAGGTGTAAGCAGTGCCCGCCACCCTGTGGTCGAAGCCCAGCGTCGCGCCCCAGGGTGCCTGGCCGTCCAGGCGGGCGTCGGGGGCATCGATCTGTTCGACGGCTGAGCGGTAGACCGACAGTGAGGCGCGCAACTGCAGCGTCTTGGGTGCGCCCGCCCACAGCGGTTTCAGCAGTTGATCTGCCTGCCCCTTGATCTCCAGTTCCAGCCCGCTGCTGCGCGCGCCGCCCAGGTTGGCGGGCCGCGACACCCAACGCGGCACGCTGGCTTCGCTGACCGTTTCCAGCGCAATGCGGCGGCGGATCAGCCTTTCGATGCGTCGGTGAAAAACACCCGCGCTGACCACGCCGCCGCCGGCCAGGTGCTGCTCCCACGCCAGGTCAAAACCGGTGGACGTTTCGGGCTGCAGCAGCGGATTGCCCGCGCTGTCGGCCGCGATAGGCGTGTTCGGCGTGTTGCGGTCGTAGCTGCCGTTCAGGTTGTAGCGCGGCAGCAGCAGGCCGACATCGGGCACGCGGATGCTGCGCGCCACGCTGATGCGGATCAGGTCCTTGTTCTGCGCGTCCAGTGCATAGCGGATGTGAAACAGGGGCGCGACGATGGCGTAGCGGTTGGCCACCTCGCCGGACGGGCCTGCCGTTGTCAGACGGGCCTCTTCGGCGCGCAAGCCGGCCATCACCGACCAGCGTTCACCCGCGACCCACTCATCCTGCGCAAAAGCCGTGTTGCGCTGGATGCGGGCCGTGAAGGGCACGCCGGTGCTGGTGGTGAATTGCTCGACGCCATCTTCAAAACCGCGGCGCAGTTCGCGACGCCAGCGGCCGTCGACGTCGAGGCCCGCGCTCAGCGTATGTGCCTCGCCCAACGGCTGCCGCACACGCAGGCCCAGCGAGCCGCTGCGCTCGCGCTGGCTGGACAGCGAGTCACGCTGCACGCCCGCCGCGCCCAGCGCATCGTGGCCCTGCGCGATGCCGGCGCCGCGCGACAGGCTGCTTTGCAGGCTGCCCTTCAGTTCCAGCCGGCTGCCGTCGCTGCGCTTGCGCACCCACTGCGCCTGGCTGCGCGCCAACTGCCACGAACCGGGCGATTCCGACCGGTCTTGCACGCTGGTCGGCGGCGGACCTTGCAGCGCGGTGCTGTCGCGTTGGCTGCGGTTGTCGCTTTCCTGGCGCTGCAGGAAAAGCTGGCCGTTGAGCGTGTCTTCCTCTCCCAGTTTCCAGTCCAGGCGCGGCGAAAACGTCAGGCCGCCACCGCGCCATTCGTCACGCCCGTGCACGCGCTGCTGGCTGATCTCTCCGGTGCTCAGGCGGGACAGGCGCAGCGCCTCCGAACGCTGCCCGTTGGCCCAGGTGTAGGCGCCGAGCGGCAGGTAGTAGCCGAGGGCACCAGCGCGGTCACCCCAGTTGAACGAGGTCGAGGCTTGCGCCCCCACGCCCCGGCGGTAGGCGGTGGCGGCGCGCCACTCGCGCTGCAGCAGCTTGGGGGCGCTGCGCAAGATGACGTTGATGGTGCCGGCCACACCGCCGAATTCGGCTGTCGGGCCTTTGATGATCTCGATGCGTTCGATGTCGCCCGGGGCCAGCGTGTCCAGCGAAAAACCGGGCGGCGCCGGCTCGCCGTTGAGCAGGATCTGCGTGTAGCCACCGCCCATGCCGCGCAGCTTGGGCGTGTCGCCGTCCAGCGTGATGCCCGGCACGCGCTGCAGCACGTCCAGCGCGCTGGTGTCGCCGTAGGCATCGAGTTCATCACGGCCCACCACCGTCATCGCCACCGTGCTGAGCCGGCGCTCTTCGGCCGGGCCGTTGCTGCGGCCTTCGACGACGATGCGTTGCGGCGCTTCCGGCGAAGGCATCACCGGAGCGGTTGCGAGCGGCACGGGTGCCACCGGAGCGGGCGCTCGCAGAGCCGGTGCCACCTGAGCCAACGCCACCTGCGCACCCGCCGACAAGGCCGCGCAGACGGCCGCCCGCCTCAACCGCACGCCGGGCTGCGCGACATCGCCCAACGCTCAGCGCCGGTTCTGCAACTTGGCAAAGGCGGCCGCCAAGGCACCGCCGGCCGCCGGCTCGGGCGCACGGCCACGCGGCTGCTCGTTGCGGCCGGCCGGGCGGTAGCTGTTGTCGCCGCCGGGTTGGCGCGCGGCACCGGTCGGTGCCTCCAGCTTCATCGTCAGCGAGATGCGCTTGCGGGCCAGATCCACCTCTTGCACCCGCACCTTCACCACCTGTCCGGTCTTGACGACTTCGCGGGCGTCGGTGATGAACTTGTGGCTCATCTGGCTGACATGCACCAGGCCGTCCTGGTGCACACCCAAGTCAACGAAAGCACCGAACTGCGCGACGTTGCTGACCGTGCCTTCCAGCACCATGCCGGGCTGCAAGTCCTTGATGTCCGACACGCTGTCGTTGAAGCGCACCACCTTGAAATCGGGGCGTGGATCGCGGCCCGGCTTTTCCAGTTCGACGAGGATGTCCTTGACCGTGATGGCGCCGAATTTCTCATCGGCAAAGGCCTCGGGCTTCAACGTGCGCAGCACCTCAGCGAGGCCCACCAATTCGTTGACCGGGCGGCCAGTGGCGACCAACATCTTCTGCACCACCGGGTAGGTTTCTGGGTGCACACCGGTCAGGTCCAGCGGGTTGTCGCCGTCGCGGATGCGCAGAAACCCGGCTGATTGCTCGAAGGTGCGCGGGCCCAGGCCGGCCACGTCCAGCAGCTGCTGGCGGTTGCGGAAAGCACCGTGTGCATCGCGCCAACGCACGATGCTGGCCGCCACCGCCGCGCTCAAGCCAGACACGCGCGACAGCAGCGGTGCGCTGGCGGTGTTCAGGTCCACGCCGACGGCATTCACGCAGTCCTCCACCACCGCGTCGAGGCTCTTGGCCAAGCCGCTCTGGTTGACGTCGTGCTGATACTGGCCGACGCCGATGCTTTTCGGGTCGATCTTCACCAACTCGGCCAGCGGGTCTTGCAAACGCCGCGCAATGCTGACCGCGCCGCGCAGGCTGACGTCCATGTCGGGCAGTTCCTTGCTGGCGAATTCACTGGCCGAATAGATCGACGCGCCGGCCTCACTAACAACGACTTTTTCCAGCTTCACGTCGGGCGCCATCGACTGGATGCGCTTGATCAAATCACCGGCCAGCTTGTCGGTCTCGCGGCTGGCCGTGCCGTTGCCGATGGCGATCAGGTTCACGCCGTGCGTGGCCACCAGCCGGCCCAGGCTGTGCAGCGAACCTTCCCAGTCCATGCGCGGTTCGTGCGGGAACACGGCCGTGGTGTCGAGCACCTTGCCGGTGTCGCTGACCACCGCCACCTTCACGCCGGTGCGGATGCCCGGGTCCAGGCCCATCACCACGCGCTTGCCGGCGGGTGCGGCCAGGAGAAGGTCACGCAGGTTGTCGGCGAAGACCTTGATGGCCACCGTCTCGGCGTCTTCTCGCAGTCGTCCGAACAGGTCGCGTTCCAGGCTCAGGCTGAGTTTGACTTTCCACGTCCAGGCAACAGTCTTGCGGATCAGTTCGTCGGCGGCTCGCTTGGCATGGCTCCAGCCCAAGTGGATGGCGATGCGCCCTTCGGCCAGTGACGGTTTGCCCGGCACCAAATCTTCATCCAGAACCAACTTCGCGTCCAAAAACTCTTGCGTGCGGCCACGAAACACCGCCAGTGCGCGGTGGCTGGGCACGGTGCGGATGGGCTCGGCGTAGTCGAAGTAATCGCGGAATTTCGCGGCGTCGGGGTGGTTGCCGTCCTTGCCTTCCACCAACTTGCTTTGCAGCTTCGCCTCGGCCCACAGCCAGGTGCGCAGCTTGCCCACCAGCAGCGCGTCTTCGGCCCAGCGCTCGCTGAGCAGGTCGCGCACGCCGTCCAGCACGGCGTAGGCGTCGGCAAAACCGCCCTCGACGTTGATGAAGGCCACGGCCTCGACGGACGGGTCCAGCGTCGGGTCAGCGAAGAGCTTGTCGGCCAGCGGTTCCAGTCCGGCTTCGCGGGCGATCATGCCCTTGGTGCGGCGCTTTTGTTTGTACGGAAGGTAGAGGTCTTCCAGCTCTTGCTTTGTCGGCGCGGTGTTGATCAAGGCACGCAGTTCTGGCGTTAGCTTGCCTTGCTCTTCAATGCTTTTCAGCACCGCCACGCGGCGGTCTTCCAGCTCGCGGATGTAGGACAAGCGGGCTTCCAGCTCGCGCAGCTGGATGTCGTCCAGACCGTCGGTTGCTTCTTTCCGATAACGGGCGATGAAGGGGACGGTGGCGCCCCCGTCAAGCAATTCGACGGCGGTCAACACCTGGGCCGGCCGAACTTTCAGCTCGGCGGCAATTTGCAGAACGATCTTGTCCAAGGGCGCACGCGGCCCGCGCAGGGCTGCCAAAAATGGGGTAGCCGCGCAGTCTACTGGCCGGCCGCCGGCACCGCGCCCGCCACCCCGCCTGCCACCCCGCCTGCCACCCCGCTAGCCACCCCGCCAGCGGCCGATTCGGCCAGCCAATCTGCCGCGCCCTGCCCTGCGGCCAAGCCGGTGGCGAAGCAGGCGGTGAGCAGGTAGCCGCCGGTGGGCGCTTCCCAGTTCAGCATCTCGCCGGCCACAAAAACGCCGGGCAAGGGCTTCAACATCAGGCGTTCATCCAGACCCTCAAACCGCACGCCGCCAGCGGTGCTGATGGCTTCGTCGATGGGGCGCGTGGTGGTCACGGTGATGGGCAGCGCCTTGATGGCGGCGGCCAGCTGCACCGGGTCGGCTTGCGCGTCTTTCGACAGCAATTCCCACAGCAAACCGGTCTTCACACCCGACAGGTTCAAACGCGATTTCAAATGCGTCGCCAGCGAGCGCGGGCCACGCGGGTGGGCCACTTCGCGCTGCACCCATTCCAGGCTACGCGCGGGCAGCAGGTCGAGGTGGAAGGTGGCCGAGCCCGCCGCTGCGATGCGGTCACGCAGCGCCGGCGACGCCGCGTAGACCAAGCTGCCTTCGACACCGTTGGCGGTGACAACGAATTCCCCCAACTGACGCCAGCCTTCGAATTCGATGGCCACCGACTTCAAAGGTTCGCCCGCGTAACGCGAACTGAAGTGCTCACTCCAGGTGGCCTCGAAGCCGCAGTTCGACGGTTGCAGCGGCGCCAGCGACACGCCTTGCGCCGCCAGCCAGGGCCACCACGCACCGTCTGAACCGAGCCGTGACCAACTGGCGCCGCCTAGAGCCAGCACGGTGGCGCTGGGCGTGGTCTGCACAGTGCCAGTAGGGCTGTCGAACTGGAGCGCGCCGTCCGCGGCCCAACCTGTCCAACGGTGGCGCATGTGGAAGCGCACGCCCTGCACGCGCAGCCGGTGCAGCCAGGCGCGCAGCAGCGGCGCAGCTTTCATGTCTTGCGGAAAAACGCGGTTCGAACTGCCCACGAATGTCGCGATGCCCAAGCCTTCGGACCAGGCGCGCAAAGCGTCAGGACCGAAGCGGCAAAGCAGCGGTTCCAGCGTGGACGCGGCAGCCGCGTAGCGCGGCAGGAAACGTTCGAAGCCTTCGGCGTGCGTCAGGTTCAAACCGCCCTTGCCCGCCAGCAGGAATTTGCGGCCGACCGAGGGCATGGCGTCGTAGAGATCGACCGCGACGCCACGTTGGGCCAGCGCTTCGGCGGCCATCAGGCCAGCGGGGCCGCCGCCGATGACGGCGACGGCGATGTGACGGGTGGTGTTTGCGGGAAGGGGAATCATCCGGGATTGTGGCCTGCAGGGCTGTAAGGTCGGCACGGGTGCAGCGACTGCATGGCTGTTGCGCGCCCTGCCCGAAACCCTGCGCAGCCGGAGAACCCACCATGAGCCGACCGAACCGCTGCTGGACTGCACTGCTGCCCCTCGTACCCCTGCTGCTGGCGGTGGACATCGCGACCGCCGCACCGGCCGCCTGCCAGGCGCAGTCGACCGCCGTGGCGCCGACCATCGTTGAGCTGTACACGTCCGAAGGCTGCAGTTCCTGCCCGCCTGCTGACAAATGGCTGTCGACGCTGAAAGGCCGGCCCGACGTGCTGGCGCTGGCCTTCCACGTCACCTACTGGGACCGCCTGGGTTGGCCCGACCGCTTCGCCACGCCCGAAGCCACCGCGCGCCAGCAGGAAATGGCGCGGCTTGCCGGCTCGTCCCAGGTTTACACGCCCCAGGTGCGTGTGGCCGGACGCGACTGGCAAAGCTGGCCGAAGTTGCCGGCGCCGGCGGCCGACAGCGGCATCAGCGTGGCCTTGCAGCGCGAGGGCGAAACCGTCACCGCGCAGATCGCTGCTGTACCTTCGACCGCCCCCGGCAGCGCGGCGCTGCGTTCAGGCTACTGGGCGGTGCTGGAAGACGGCCATCAAAGCGCCGTGAAGGCCGGGGAAAACGCTGGCGAGACGCTGCGCCACGACGCCGTCGTGCGGCTGTACAAACCGGTGGCCAACTGGACCGCCAGCGCGGGCCAGCGTCTGCAGTTGACGGTGTCGCGCGGCGACCCGGCTTTCCCGCGCCGCGTGGTGTTCGTGGTCACCGACGCGGCCAGCGCGAACCCACTGCAAGCGGTGGCGCTGGGCTGCTGAAGCGCGGCTCACCTGCCCTTCAAACGGCGATCAAACGGCCGTCTTGCTGCCCCGCAATTGCGCTCGCAGGTGTTGCCCGATCTCGGGCTTGGCGTGGAAGGGGTCGGTGGGGTTGCGCAGCGTCACGATGTCTTCCAGCCGCGTCTGCACGCCGGCCAGCGCGTGCGGGTGGCTGAAGACGTAGAAGCGGTTGGCGTCCATCGCGTCAAAGACAAATTGCGCCACCTGCGCGGCGGTCAGCTTGCCGCGCGTGACGGCCTGATCGCTCATCGCCTTGGCGATCAACTGACTGCGCGTGGCCTGCACGTCTTCTTTGAATTCCGCCGGCCGGTTGCGTTCGCTCTGGTGGATGCCGGTGGGCACGAAGTAGGGGCACAGCACGTGGGCGTGGACCTGCTCGGTGACCAGCGCCAGGTCCTGGAAGAGCGTTTCGCTCATCGCCACCACGGCATGCTTGGTGACGTTGTAAACGCCCATGTTCGGCGCGTTCAACAAGCCGGCCATGCTGGCGGTGTTGACGATGTGGCCGACATAAGCAGGGTCGGCCTCGGCAGCGGCCAGCATCATCGGCGTGAAGACGCGCACGCCGTGAGCCACGCCCATCAGGTTGACGCCGACCACCCATTCCCAGTCCTTCAGTGTGTGTTCCCAGATCAAGCCGCCAGCGCCGACGCCGGCGTTGTTGAAGAAGAAGTTGGGCGCGCCGAAACGCTGCAGCGTGGCCGCGCCCAGGGCTTCGAATTCGGCGGCCTTGGCCACGTCGATCTGGAAGGGCAACACACTGGCGCCGTGGGCCTTTGCGATGGCTGCAATCTCGGGCACAACCTTGTCGAGCGCGGCCTGCTGCACGTCGGCCATCACCACGTTCATGCCCCGGCTGGCGGCGATACGGCTGGCTTCGAGGCCGAAGCCCGAGGCGGCGCCGGTGATGACTGCGGTTTGTGGTTTGCTGTTGCTCATGTCGTCTCCGATTTGATTTGGAACCCGCGTCGCGGGAAGTGCACGTGGACGTGGCCGGCGCGTTCATCGCTGCGCGCCAGCACCACCTCGTCGGCACTCAGGCCGACCAGCGTGCCGGCCACCGCGTCCATGCCGTAGTCGGTAGGCGTGACCGTGACGGCCTGGCCGGCTTCGAAGCCCAGGCCGGCCTGCACGGCCGTCGCCGCGTGGCTGGGTGCGCTCTGTGCGATGGCCAGTGCCTGTGCGCCGCTGATGGGCTCGAAGCTGCCGTGGCCGATGGCCAGCATGCGGTCCAGCCAGGCCGACAAGTTGGCAGGGATGATCTCGGCCAGCGTGCCGGCGCGCCGCAAGTACCAGGCGCAGTGCGCCACTGCGAAGTCGGCGATGGAGCCTTCGAAACCCAGCAGGTAGGGCCGGCCGTCGGCCAGTTGCGCGTCCAGGCTGCCCAGGTAGGCGCCGAGGTTGACGGTCGCGTCGGCGGCGGTTTGGCGCTTCATGTTGGCGGTGAAAGGCGCGCGGTCGGCGCCGAAGGCTTTCAGCACTTCGGGCGGCACATTCTTGAAGATGGTGGCCATGCCAGCGGGCTGCATCGCGTAGGGAATGACAGTCCAGAACAGCGTGCTGTCGGCCCACTGCGCCAGCAGCGGCGCCAGCGGCTGGTTGGGCGGGAACAGCGCCGGTGAACCGGCCGACGCCGGCGCGCGCGCATCCAGCAGATGCGCAATCAGCGCGGTGTCGCAATAGATGTCGGCGCCGACCTGCACGATGGGCGTCTTGCGGTAGCCGCCGGTCAGTGCCACCACATCGGGCTTGGGCATGATCACCGGCACCTTCACCGACAACCAGGGCAGGCCTTTGTAGCCCAGCATCAGGCGGACCTTTTCCGAAAAAGGTGAGCCGTCGTAGTGGTGCAGGATGAGGCTGCCAGCCTGTGCTTGGGTCGGTGCATCCATCAACATGTCTCCGTGGGCATCGCCCGGTTGATCAGGGACTGCAGGTCGTGGCGTGCCGGCAGCAGGCCGTAGACGTCGCTGGCCTGCGCCAGGCGCGTGTCGCAAAAGGCGTCGAACACAGCAGTGGGCGCCTGGCGGTGCAGCAGGCTGGCCTGCAACAGCAGCGCCACATCGCGCGCCAGGCTGCGAGCTTGCGCTTCGGCCGTGACGCCGTCGATCTGCTGCAGCACCTGGGCCGCCGCGCGGTCGAAGGCGGCGTGGGCACCGCGTGCCGGCGCGAATTCGTGTTCGAGGGCGGGCGCCACATCGGCCCCGCGCAAGGCCCGCAGCAGGTCCAGCGCCATGATGTTGCCGGCGCCTTCCCAGATGCTGTTCAGCGGCATCTCGCGGTAGATGCGGGCCATCACGCCCTGCCCCGCCGCTTCGACGTAACCGTTGCCGCCCAGGCATTCCATGGCCTCTTGCGCCAAGCCGCTGCCGCGCTTGCAGATCCAGAATTTCGCGACCGGCGTGAGCAGGCGGCGCATCGCCTGTTCGTGCGCCGCATCGACACCGTCGCCGCCGTTTTCCGTGCGGTCCACCGCCACGGCCAGGCGCATCGCCAGCGCGGTGGCGGCTTCGCTTTCCAACGCCATGTCGGCCAGCACGTTCTGCATCAGCGGCTGCGCGATCAGGGGTTTGCCGAAGGCGTTGCGCTGCGCCGTATGGTGCAAGGCCAGGCTCAGCGCCTGACGCATCAGGCCGGCGGTGCCCAAGGCGCAGTCCAGCCGGGTCAGCGCGCCCATCGCCAGGATTTGCGGGATGCCGCGCCCTTCGTCACCGACCAGCCAGGCGCTGGCGCCGTGGAACTCCACCTCGGAACTCGCGTTGGCGTGGTTGCCCAGCTTGTCTTTCAGGCGTTGGATGGCGATGGCGTTCAGCGTGCCGCCTTGCGGACCGCCATCGTCTGCACCGGGCAACCAGCGCGGTAAAAAGAAGCAGCTCAGTCCAGCCGGCGTCTGCGCCAGGATCAGAAAGGCGTCGCACATCGGCGCCGAGAAAAACCACTTGTGACCGGTGATGGCGTAGCGGCGACCCCAGGCGTCGTCGCCATCGAAAACGGCACGCGTGGTGTTGGCGCGCACGTCTGAGCCGCCCTGCTTCTCGGTCATGCCCATGCCCATCGTCGCCGCCGTTTTCTGGGCGATGGGCAAAAAGCGCGGGTCGTAAGCGGTGCTGGCCAGCTTGGGACCCCACACCGCGTGCAGCGCCGGGTTGGCGCGCAGCGCGGGCGTTACGGCGTAGCTCATCGATACCGGGCACAGCACGCTGGGCTCGGCTTCGGTGAACAGCATGAAGGCGGCGGCGCGCTGGATGTGCGCGCCGGGGCCGGCCGTCCACGGCGTGCCGTGCAAACCCTGCGCCAGCGCGCGGCCCAGCAGTGCGTGGTAGCTGGGGTGGAATTCGACCTCGTCGCTGCGGTGGCCGTGGCGGTCGTGGGTGTGCAGCACCGGCAAGTGCGTGTTGGCCAGGCGGCCGTGGGTTTGCATCGCGGCCGATCCAACATCAGCGCCCAGAGCCTGCAGCGCGCGGGTGTCCAGCGTGGGTGCGTGCAGGGCCAGCGCGTCGCGCAGCGGGCGGTTGCCGTCGAACAAATTGACGCCGACCAGCGGCGCAGCCTGGTTGGTGACGGCGTGGGTGATGTTCATGGCGTTCAAGCGGCGAGCACCATTTCGCAGTGAGGAATGCCGTCTTCGATGTAGTCGACGCCTTCGCGAACAAAGCCGTGGCTGGCGTAAAAAGCCTGCAGCCGGGCTTGCGCACCGATGCGGATAGGACGCCCTGGCCATGCCGACCCGCAGCGCGCAAGGCCCTCATCGACGAGGCGATGACCCAGCCCGGTGCCGCGTGCTGCCGCCGAGGTGATGACCCGGCCAAGCGACGGTTCGGGGTATTTCACGCCCGGGTCCACGACGCGCAGATAGGCCTGCAGCACACCGGCACCGTCGCGGCCCAGCAGGTGGGCGCTGTGGCGGTCGGCGCCGTCAGCGTCTTGAAAAACGCAGGCCTGTTCGACGACGAAGACCTCGGCGCGCAAGGCCAGCGCGTCGTACAGATCGTCGACGCCCAGCGCATGGAAGCGCAGGCAAGTCCAGTTCAAATCAGCTTCACCAACTGCTTGCCGAAGTTCTTGCCCTTCAGCAAACCGAGGAATGCTTCAGGCGCAGCGGCGATGCCTTGCGCCACGCTCTCGCGGTACTTCAGCTTGCCGGTGGCCACCAGGCCGCCCAATTCCTTCAACGCACCGGGCCACAGGCTCATGTGCTCGCTGACGATGAAACCCTGCAGCTTCAGCCGCTGCGTCAGCAGCAAACGCGGGTCAGTGATGGGCATGGGCTGGCCGTCGTAGCCAGAAATCATGCCGCACAGCGCCACGCGGCCGAAGGCGTTCATGCGCGACAGCACAGCGTTCAGGATCAAGCCGCCGACGTTCTCGAACAGGCCGTCCACGCCGTTGGGTGCGGCAACGTCCAGCGCCGCCGCCAGCGAGGCGAAATCAAGGTGCTGCTTGTAGTCGATGCAAGCGTCGAAGCCCAGTTCTTCGACGGCGTAAGCGCATTTGTCGGCGCCACCAGCCAGCCCCACCGCGCGGCAGCCGCGCGACTTGGCGAGTTGGCCCACGGCGCTGCCGACCGCGCCGCTGGCGGCGTCGACGACGATGGTTTCTCCGGCCTTGGGTTCGATCAAGTGGATCAACCCGACCCAGGCCGTGACGCCCGGCATGCCGACCGCGCCCAGGTAGGCCGACAGCGGGATGACAGACGCATCGACCTTGCGCACGGCGCCCGGCACCGAGGCGTTGATGACGGTGTATTCCTGCCAGCCGCCCATGCCGACGACGGTGTCGCCGACGGCGTAGCCGGCGTGGCGCGATTCGGCCACCACGCCGACCGTGCCACCGACCATCGGCTCACCCAAGGCCTGCGGCGCCGCATAGCTTTTGCTGTCGTTCATGCGCATGCGCATGTAGGGGTCCAGGC
>JBBQAI010000057.1:0-26298 GCA_038316205.1 Burkholderiales bacterium | reverse complement strand
ACCTTGCCCTTGAAGTCGGCCAACTGGCGGCGCTGGCCATCGGCGTCGGTCAGGTTCAACTCACGGCCGTATTCGGCGCCGGTGATGTCGATGGCCTTGAACGACGGCGCCTCCGTCTTCTGGCAGCCGGCCAGCAGGCCGGCGGTCAGGCCCAGCGCGAAGACCTGGATCAGCGAACGACGTAGGAGAGCCATGGTCCGAGGTAGTGATCGATCAGCAGCGCCAAGAAGAGCAGCGACAAATGCCAGATCGAGAAGCGGAAGGTGCGGCGCGCCAGCGCGTCGCTGTAATGACGCCACAACTGCCAAGCGTAGGCCGTGAAGCCCACCCCCAGCAGCACGGCAGCCGAGAGGTAAATCACGCCGCTCATGCCGTAGACGAAGGGCAGCAGCGTGGCGGCGAAGAGCACGACGGTGTAGAGCAGCACCTGCAGCCGCGTGAACGCCGAACCGTGGGTGATGGGCAGCATCGGCAGGCCGGCCTTGCGGTAATCCTCGACGCGGTACAGGGCCAGCGCCCAGAAGTGCGGCGGCGTCCACAGGAAAATGATCAGGCAGAGCATCATCGCCTCGGGGCCGACGTCGCCGGTCATCGCGGCCCAGCCCAGCACCGGCGGCATCGCGCCCGAAGCACCACCGATGACGATGTTCTGCGGCGTGGCCGGCTTCAACACCACGGTGTAGATGACGGCATAGCCAACGAAGGTGGCGAAGGTCAGCCACATCGTCAACGGATTGACCCAGGCGTAGAGGATGGTGCTGCCCAGCGCGCACAGCCCGGCCGAGAAGGTCAGCGTCTGCGTGTTGGTGAGTTGACCTTTGGCGGTGGGCCGCCACGCGGTGCGCTGCATGCGGCTGTCGATGTGCTGCTCGACGATGCAGTTGAACGCCGCCGCCGCCGCCGCCACCAACCAGATGCCCAGCGTGGCCGCACCGACCAGACGCCAGTCGGGCCAGCCCGGCTCGGCCAGCAACATGCCGATGACGGCGCAGAACACGATGAGCTGCACCACCCGCGGTTTCGTCAGCGCGTAGAACTGCGACCACCGCGAGGTGGTGGCGCCAGGGGCAGCAAGGGTCTGGGACATGGAGGGGCGTGATTCTAGGCAGCCACGGCCCGAGCAGCGGGCGCGACGGCTGGCCGCCGTGACGCGCTGAGCGCCAACAGGAGGGTCAAGGTCAAGACCAGACCCGCAGCACCGGCGGTGTGGGCCACCGCTGCCACCAGCGGCCAGCCCAGCACGACGTTGGACAAGCCGGTGGCCAATTGAGCAACCAGCAGCAGCGCCAGCACCGCGCCGTAGCGGCGGGCGACGGGCTGCTTCAATTGCCGCAGGCGCCAGGCCAGGGTCGCCAAGGCCAGCGCCACGACCACCGCAAACACGCGGTGTGCGAGATGAATGGCGACCAGGCCGTCCAGCGTCAATGGTCGGCCATGCGCGGCCACACCGCCCAGTTCACGCAGCAGCGTGAAGCCGCCGGCGAAGTCCGCAGCCGGCCACCAACTGCCGTTGCACTGCGGGAAGCCGGTGCAGGCCAGCACCGCGTAATTGCTACTGACCCAGCCGCCCAATGCGATTTGCACGGCCAACAACACCAGTCCGCCGGCGACGGCGAGGCGCAGCCGTGTGGGCAGCCAAAGCGGCCGTTGCCGGTACGCCCCATGCTGCGCGGCCAGCAGTCCCAGCAACGTCAGGCCGCCCAGCAGGTGCAGCGTGACGACGGCCGGGTAGAGCTTCAGCGTGACCGTGTACTTGCCGAACAGCCCCTGCACGACAACCCAGACCAACGTCAGCAGCGGCCAGGCCAGCGAGAACGGCAGGCGCCGCCGCTCGCGCCAACTGACGGCGGCCAACGCCACGATCAACGCACCCACGGTCATCGCCAGGTAGCGGTGGATCATTTCGATCCAGGCCTTGTTCCAGGTCACCGGGCCACTGGGCAATTCAGCCTGCGCGGCGTGGATCTCCGCGTGTGCACCGAACGGGCTGACTTCGCCGTAGCAGCCCGGCCAGTCGGGGCAGCCCAGGCCCGAATCGGTGAGCCGGGTGAAAGCGCCGAAAACCACCAGGTCGAAGGTCAGGAAAAGCGTCAACGCGGTCAAGGCCGCCAGCCGGCCGCGTGTGTCTGCACCGCGCTGGCGCAGCCACACCCAGCTCAGCGGCAGCAGCGCGATCACGCCGGCCAGCAAAGCCAGGCGCAGCGCGGGCGCGAAGTCAACGAGGGGTTGCGGATTCATTTCGGCAATTTCACGGCAGCAGACCCGCCGGTCAACGACCCGGTGTGTCCCACGAGGCCGACGCGCGCAGCAGGCGCTCCAGGTCGCGCTTGGTCTTGCCGGGGTCGGGCTGCGGCGGCAGACGCATCATCCATTCGCCCATCGGGTCGACGATGTACAGGTGGTCAGGCAGCGCCTGGCCGTCAGCCGGCGCCAGCCACAGCGCCAGGGCTGCCGGGTCCACGCGCAGCGCGGTCACCCCGGGTTGGGCCGCGATGGCAGCAGCCAAAGCCGGCGCCAGAGGCGCGGTGTCGGTGATCAGCCAGACCTTGTCCAGGCGATCACGCTCACGGCCCAACATCTCGCGGAACTGACGTTGCGCGAACAGGCGCTTGTCGCAGGCCGTGTCGCAGGTGGACGGCCCCACCGTCACCAGCAGCCACTGGCCGAGCAGGCTGCGCGCAGGCACCGCCGTGCCATCCAGCCGCGTCAACGCCAGATTTTCGGGCAGGCTGCGCGTGGGCACGATCAGGTTGCCGTAGTTGGTGCGCGTGCCGGGCCGGATGACGAAATAGGTCAGGTAGGAAGCGATGACCGGTGCGGCGCAAACCGCCAGCACCAACAACATGCGTAAACGGCCCTGCTTCGTGCGGTTGCGAACGGCAAGGTCGGTGTCGCCAAGGTCGGGCGCAGCCATGCCGTGCACGGTCAGCGCCAGCGGCTCGGCATCAGCTCGCGCGGCGGCGGCTGAGGATGGGTTTGATGATTTGGAACCAGGCATAAAGGGCAATCGTCAGTGTGCTCAGTGCGAACCACTGAAAGGCATAACCGTAGTGCTTCTGCACATCGGCGGCAGGCGCCGACCAGTGGCGCAGCAAGCCGTCTTGCGGGGCGGTGGCGCCGTCTTCCTCGACCACCGAGACCGGCCGTAGCGTCAGCGCGGTTTCGCGCGCATAAGCCTCAATTTCCAGATTTTGCCGGATGGGCCCCGAGGCCGCGCCGGCGAAGTCGTAGATCCGCCCTGGGCTTGGGGCGATACGGCCCTGCACGGCCACACGGCCGGCCGGCGCGGGCGGCGCCACGATGCGCGTGCGGTCGGCCTGGTCGCGCGGCAGCCAGCCGCGTTGCACCAGCACCGCCGTGCCGTCGTCCAGCAACAGCGGCGTGACGGCGTAGAAACCGACGCGTGTGTCCATCTGGCGGTTCTCCAGGTACACAGTCAACGCGGGCAGCCATCGGCCTTCCAGCGTGATCGAGCGGCTGTACTGGCCTGCGCCGTCAGCGGGACGCAGGGCCAGTGCGGTGGCGGGCAAAGGCGGCAGCGCGCGGCGCACATCCAGCGCTTGCTGCGCACGGTTCTTCTGGTCGGCACGGTCCACCTGCCAGAGGCCCAGACGTGCCGTCACTGCCGCCAACAGCAGCGCCGCCACCAACACCACCGCGCCACGCCCTTTCAGCTGCATTGGACAAGCGGATGGCGATAATCCAGGCCCATGAAAACGCTGATGGTGTTGATGTTCGTGGCGGTGCTGACGGCGCTGGCCGGTGCCGGTGTCTTCATGCTGCGCAAAGGCCAGCAAGACGCCGACCGGCGCAGCAAGAACATGGCGCGAGCCCTGGCCGTGCGCGTGGGGCTGTCGGTGGCGCTGTTCTTGTTCATCCTGCTCAGCTGGTACATGGGTTGGGTCAAACCGACGGGCATCCCGGTCAGCAACTGACGCACAGCCCACAAACACAAAACGCCGCGCAATGCGGCGTTTTGCTTGCGGTGCGCGGCCTCAGAGCCAATAGACGAGGAAGTAAAGGCCGAGCCAGACCACGTCCACGAAGTGCCAGTACCAGGCCGCACCTTCGAAGCCAAAGTGGCGCTCGGGCGTGAAATGGCCTTTCATCAGGCGGATGGTGATGAAGGTCAACATCAGCATGCCGACAAAGACGTGGAAACCGTGGAAGCCGGTCAACATGAAGAAGGTCGAGCCGAAGATGCCCGAGGACAGCTTCAGGTTGAGTTCGGTGTAGGCGTGGTGGTATTCGAATGCCTGCACGCCCACGAAGGTGGCGCCCAGCGCGACCGTTAGCCACATCCACGCGATCGTCTTGGCGCGTTGGCCGGCGATGAGCGCGTGGTGGGCGATGGTCAGCGTCACGCCCGAGGTCAACAGCAGCGCGGTGTTGATGGTCGGCAGCGGCCACGGGCCCACGGTGGTGAAGGGCTCGACGGTGTTCGCCGGCGACGCGGTGAAGCCCACGCCGTTGCTGGGCCAGACGGCCTTGAAGTCGGGCCACAGCACCTGCTGGTCGAGGTTGCCCAGGTTGGGCACCGAGTGCACGCGAGCCCAGTACAAGGCACCGAAGAAAGCGGCAAAGAACATCACTTCGCTGAAGATGAACCAGCTCATGCTCCAGCGGAATGACACGTCGATGCGGTCGGAATACAAGCCACCTTCGCTTTCGCCGATGGCCTGGCGGAACCACTGGAACATCACGCCCAACCAGACCGCAACACCGGCCAGCAACACGTAGGCCGCCCAGTTGGCGCCATTGACCCATTGGCCGGCGCCCAATATGACCAGGAACAAACCGAAGGCCATGAGCACCGGGTAACGCGACGGCGCGGGAATGAAGTAATACGGGGTGCTACCCGCAGGGATCAGGGCTGACATGAGCAGGGCTCTCCTCTAAGCAAAAATCAAATGGTCTGGGTGGCGATGGTGTGTCGGCAGTCAACGCGCGATGCCGCTGCCAACGACCCAACCAACCAACATCACCAACAGGCCAATGAATACAACAGCGCCCAAGACACCGGCCACGATGAGGTGAACCGGGTTGAGTTTTTGAACATCCTGCTCGAAATTCGCCCCGCGGCGCACGCCGAAAAAAGACCAGGCGACTGCACGCAAGGTTTGCAAGAACGAGCCTCGGCGCGCGGTCGCATCGCGCAAGCCACTCACAGTGCCACCCTCGATCCCGCCTTCAGCGCCACCTTCTGTGCGCTGCCTGTACCAGCGGGTGCAGGCGGCACCTTGCCTCCGACCTCAAAAAAGGTGTACGACAAGGTGATGGTCGTCACATCTTTGGGCAACTTCGGGTCGATCACAAAAACCACGGGCCAACTCTTGCTTTCACCTGGCTTCAAGTGCCATTCGGTAAAGCAAAAACATTCGACTTTGTTGAAGTAAGTGACAGCCTGCATCGGCGCATAACTGGGGATGGCCTGGGCGGACATCGCACGGTCCTGCCGGTTACGGAACTCATACATCACCGTCGTCATTTCGCCAGGGTGCACCTGCAACGAGTTCTTGGCAGGCTTGAAATCCCAGGGGCCGCGCGCATTGGCATCGAACTCGACAGTCACAGTTCGGCTTGTGTCAACTTGCGTATTCGGCTTGACGGCGCTACCTGTCCAAGTGCCACTGGCGGCCCGTTGCTCCGACACGGACAGCACATTGATCCCCAGGGCATCGCAGATCGAGCGGTACATCGGCACAAGCGCGTACCCGAAACCAAACATCAGCACAACGATCACGGCCAACTTGCCGAGCAATCGGCGGTTGTCCGTCAGAAGTTGATTGACCGATGCCATCGAAAATCAGTGGTGAAAAAAAACCATTTGGATCACGAAGCCCACGCCAAACAGGCAGGCGACGGCCCCGAGGATCAGACCCAACTTCAAATTGGCCTTGCGCTGCTGCTCACTGGTGTCGGCTGCCATGTTTTCAACCAATCACGCGTGTGGCAGTTGCGTCCAGCTTGGGCGGCGATTCAAAGGTGTGCCACGGCGCCGGCGAAGGAATTTCCCACTCCAAACCTTCAGCCGCTTCCCATGGCTTTTGCGGTGCCGGTTCACCCTTGCCGCGCATCATCGGGACCACGACGAACAGGAAAAAGTACACCTGCATCAGGCCGAAGCCAAAGGCACCGACGCTAGCGATCGCATTGAAGTCAGCGAACTGCATCGGGTAATCGGCGTAACGACGCGGCATGCCGGCCAAGCCGAGAAAGTGCATCGGGAAAAAGGTAATGTTGAAGAAAATCAACGAACCCCAGAAGTGGATCTTGCCGCGCGTTTCAGAATACATCACACCGGTCCACTTCGGACCCCAGTAATACACGCCGGCAAACATCGCGTACAGCGAACCCGCCACCAAAACGTAATGGAAGTGGGCCACCACGTAATAGGTATCGTGCAGTTGGATATCGATCGGCGCCATCGCCAGGATCAGACCCGTGAAGCCGCCCATGGTGAATACGAAGATAAATCCAATGGCGAACAACATCGGCGTCTCGAAGGTCATCGAGCCCTGCCACATGGTGGCAATCCAATTGAAAATCTTCACGCCAGTGGGCACCGCGATCAACATGGTCGCGTACATGAAAAACAATTGTCCGGTCACAGGCATGCCGGACGTGAACATATGGTGCGCCCAGACGATGAAGGACAACACGGCAATCGACGACGTGGCGTAAACCATCGACGTGTAGCCAAACAAGCGTTTACGGGCAAATGCGGGAATGATGGCGCTGACGATCCCGAAGGCCGGCAGGATCATGATGTAAACCTCAGGGTGCCCGAAGAACCAGAAAATGTGCTGGTACATCACTGGATCCCCGCCGCCAGCGGGATTGAAAAAACTGGTTCCGAAATGGCGGTCAGTCAGTGTCATCGTGATCGCACCGGCCAGCACTGGCATCACGGCGATCAGCAAGAAAGCGGTGATCAGCCAGGTCCAGCAAAACAGCGGCATTTTCATCAGCGTCATGCCGGGCGCGCGCATGTTCAGCACGGTGACGATGATGTTGATCGAACCCATGATCGAGCTGGCGCCCATGATGTGCATGGCAAAGATGCCAGCATCCATACTGGGGCCCATTTGCAGCGTCAACGGCGCATACAACGTCCATCCCGTCGCCGGCGCGCCGCCAGGCATGAAAAACGAAAACATGAGCATTGCCGCAGCCGGAATCAGCAACCAGAAACTCAGGTTGTTCATCCGAGCGAAAGCCATGTCCGCCGCGCCAATCTGGATCGGAATCATCCAATTTGCAAAGCCCACGAAGGCCGGCATGATGGCGCCGAAAACCATCACCAACCCGTGCATCGTGGTGAACTGATTAAACAGTTCGGGGTTGATGAATTGAAGGCCGGGCTGGAACAGTTCAGCGCGAATCACCAGGGCCATGATGCCGCCCGCGATGAACATCGCGAACGAAAACAACAGGTACATCGTACCGATGTCTTTATGGTTGGTCGCAAAGAGCCAACGGCGCCAACCGTGCGGATGGCCATGATCGTGGCTATGGTCGTCGGTGTGGCCGCCGATGTGGCCATGGGGGTCGAGTACAGCGCTCATGGGGATCCTTCTTTCGGCAACAACTTATTTGCGAGAGGCCAACACTTCGGAAGGCTGAACAGCCTGTCCGGTCTGGTTGCTCCAGTGGTTTTTGGTGTAACTGATGACCGCGGCAATCTCGGTATCAGACAGTGCTTTCCAAGACGGCATGGCGCCGTTGTTCTGGCCATTCAATAGGACCATGATCTGTTTGGTCTTGTCGGCGTCCAGCACGACGGCGGCACCGTCCAGCGGCTTGATCGGACCAGCGCCCTTGCCATTCGCCTGGTGGCAGGCAACGCAATTGGCGTTGTAGACCTTTTCGCCGCGGGCCAGCAGTTCGTCCATCTTCCATTCTTTTGACGGATCGTCGGCCAAGGCCAGCAACTCTTTTTTCTTGCCTTCAACCCATTTGGCGTAATCGATCTGGCTGACCACCTTGACGTGGATCGGCATGTAGGAATGCTCTTTACCGCACAGCTTGGCACATTGGCCGTAGTAGTCGCCGACCTTGTCAGCGCGAAACCAGGTGTCGCGCACAAAACCCGGGATGGCGTCTTGCTGTATGCCCAGTGAGGGCACGGCAAAGGCGTGGATCACGTCCGCTGCCGTGGTGATGATTCGCACCTTGCGATCGACGGGCACCACCAACGGATTGTCAACTTTCAGGAGGTAATTATCGATATCGGGCGGGTGACCGCTGTCGGACATCTGCCGCTGCGCGACATCCAACGTGGCGTAAAAACCGATGCCCTCGCCTTCACCCTTGAGGTACTCGTAACCCCATTTCCACTGCAAACCAGTTGCCTTGATGGTGAGATCAGCGTTGCTCGTGTCTTTCATCGCCACCACCGTGCGGGTGGCCATGGCTCCCATTCCAATGACAATCACGAAGGGAACGATCGTCCAAGCTATCTCGACAGCAACGCTCTCGTGGAAATTGGCTGGCTTGTGACCTACCGATTTTCGGTGTTTAAGTATGGAATAGAACATCACCCCAAACACGGCAAAGAATATCAGCAGGCAAACCACCAACATGACGTTGTGAAGCCACTGCTGCTGTTCTGCAATTTTGGTTGCCGGCGGATGCAAGTCATATTGCCGTACTGCCGGGCCGCCGGGCAAATTGCCCACCGCCTGAGCCAGGCCACAACTCACCATTACGCCGAGGGCCAACGCGACATGGGACAGGCGTTGCCGCAGCGCAGATATCGTCTTGAGCGTCATCTTCATCGTCTTCACTTCAGTTCGTGTCGGTCTTGGCATCGGACAGGAGTACGTCGGGCATGGTCGTCCGGCGCAAGGCCAGTCGCAATTCACGCGCAAAAGCACCACGGAGTTCAGGGCGCAGAAAACGGCCCACGCGCACACATTGCCCGCGGCCGCTCAGCTCGACCAGCGAACCCTGACCGGCGGCGGGTTCCACCGTAAGCCAATCGGCTGCGAAATTGGTCCGATCCAGGCGGCTGCCGTTGCACTGCTCCACGTGCAGTGAACGGCCCAGCAAGGTCAGCGTCTCGTGGTCGGCCGCGTGTCGTGCATACAGCAGCAGCGCGGCACCGACGGCCGACAATTCAAGACCGGCAAAGGCCAGCACAAGCGTCACGCCCTGGCTGAAGAATCCCACGGCGATGACCAGGGAAACCAGGCACAAAGAAACGTAAACCAGACCCAGTTGGCGCGGCGTGATCGAGCAGTTGCGCAGCAAACGCCATTGCATCCCCCGGGTGGCGCTGTCGCCTTCGCCGATCAGCACTTCGCGGCCGAACACCCACGGCGTGCTGCGGGGCACACCCGGAGGCATCGGCCAAGGGCTGGGGGCGAGGGTGGCGGTCATTCAGCGCAAAGGAATTCGGACGGAGCGGGATAACCGTGCAGCGGTGTCGGACACCTGATGTTCGGTCTGGGGATGCGCGCGAGGGATGTCGCGCGGCCTGCGACCCGGTACAACCCCTAATTCTATCGCAGGTGCAGCAATGTGAGCGACGGGCTCAGCGCGGCAGGCGGCGGGCACGGGCCATGGCCCGCATGTCGTCCAGGGGCACGCTGGTTTCGGCGGCCAGACGCGGTCGCGGTGCCGGGCGGAAGGCATGACCGTAGACGATTTCGAAGTCCAGCGCGATGCGCCCGTTGCCGCTTTCCTTCACGCCGCCGTTCGTGCCGCAAACGGTCTGCAGTTGCCGGGTCAACTGTTCACGCCAGCGCGGCGTGCGCAAGCCGCTGCTGCGGCCCAGCGCCACGTTTCCGCCCAAGCCTCGCAATTCGGCCAACGCGGCTTCGGCCGTCGGCCAGGTCAGCGTGATTTGTTCCTGGTCCATCACCGGATCGGCGAAACCGGCATGCAGCAGCATGTCACCCAGGTCGTGCATGTCCACGAAAGGCGCGAAAGGTGCAGGCCAGCCCTGCCGGGCATACAGCGCCCGCAAGCCGCCCAGCGTGCCCGGGCCCAGCGTGGCGAACATTAAAAAACCGTCTACCGCCAACGCGCGCTGCCACAGCACCATCTCGGCCTGCGGATCGGCCACGCCGTGCAGCACCATATTCGCCCACAGCAACTGGCCCTGCCCCACGCCCACCTCGGCGGGCGTGACCGCCACCGTGGCCTTGCCTTGCCAGCGCGCCGGCGACCACCACGGCACCGCCAGCGCGGCGGCGGTGGCGTCACGCCGCGCGGCATCGGGCTCGACGGCGATGAGCCGCGCTTGAGGGTAGGCGGTGCGCAGCAAGGCGCTGCTGCCGCCGACGAAGCTGCCCCAGTCGATGACGCTGGCCGGTTGCAGCTTGACGATGGGCAGGCGTTCGACCATGCGCCGCGCCACTTCACCGTGAAGCCAGGGCGGCAGGGCCGCATGATTCAGCCGGCGCGCGGTGCGCGCCAGAGCCAACGCATCGAGCGGTCGGCGTGTACTTCGCTCGGCTGTGTCCATCGGCGGCCAGTATATTGAGGCGATGCTTTTCTCCTTGCTCAAAGGTTCGGCCGCAACCGGCTCGCTGCCCAGCCAATGCGAGGTCTGCCGCTGCTGGGCCGACAGCGCCTTGTGCGCCGCCTGCGTGACGCGTTACGCGGCGCCCCGCCCGCGCTGCGCCCGCTGCGGCCTGGGCTTGGGTGTGGCCGCGCCCGCGTGCGGCGCCTGTTTGCGCGAGCCGCCGCCCTACGCACACACCGTCTGCGTCGCCGACTACGGTTTCCCCTGGGACCGCCTGGTGGCCGACTTCAAGTTCCACGGCCGCGCCGAACTGGCCGGCGTGCTGGCCGCGCAGGTGACGGCGGCGGTGCGTGCGGACGGCGCCGCGCTGCCCGACACCGTCGTGCCGGTGGCCCTGTCGGCCCGGCGTCTGGCCGAGCGCGGCTACAACCAGGCCTGGGAACTGGCGCGCCGCGTGGCCGGCGCGCTGGGGGTGCCGGCATCGGCCACTTTGCTGCTGCGGCCCGTGGATGCGGCCCACCAGATCGAACTGGGGCGCGCCGAGCGCCAGCGCAATCTGCGCAGCGCCTTCATGGTCAACCCGCAACAACGCGCCGCCGTGCAAGGCCGGCGAGTGGCCCTGGTCGACGACGTGATGACCACCGGCGCCACCGCCCACGCCGCCGCCGAAGCGCTGTTGCGGGCCGGTGCTGCCGCCGTGGATGTGTGGGTGCTGGCCCGCACGCCCGATCACTGACGCGCTGACTCACTGATCATGTTCAACATCGTTCTGGTGGCGCCCGAAATCCCGCCCAACACCGGCAATGTCATTCGCCTGGCGGCCAATACCGGCTGCCGTCTGCACCTGGTGGAACCGCTGGGTTTCACGATGGAAGACAAGCAGTTGCGCCGCGCCGGACTGGACTACCACGAGTACGCCGCCGTGCGCGTACACGCCTCGTGGGGGGCGCTGCTGCAGGCCGAAGCGCCCGACCCCGCGCGCCGTTTCGCCTTCACCACGCGCGGCAGCCAGCCCTTTGCCGACGTGGCCTGGCGCGAGGGCGACTGGCTGGTCTTCGGCAGCGAAACAGCGGGCCTGCCCGAGGCCGTGCGCGAAGGCTTTGCCGCCGCGCAGCGCGTGCGCTTGCCGATGCGCGCCGGCCAGCGCAGCCTGAACCTCAGCAATGCGGTGGCAGTGGCCGTCTTCGAAGCCTGGCGGCAGAACGGCTACCCAGGCGGCGGCTGAAAGTTTCGCCGGCGACGCGTCTTCAGGACTCGGAGCGCGCCTCGCGCGACATCAGCCGCGCCACAGCCTCGGGCGGCGTGATGCGGCCCTGCAGGACATCGACCACGGCCTGCGCGATGGGCATGTCCACGCCCAGTTGCTGCGCCCGCGTCAGCACGGTCGGCGCCGACATCACGCCTTCGGCGACATGGCCCAGCGAGCGCAAGACCTCGCTCAATGGCAGGCCGGCGGCGAGCAGCAGGCCGACACGCCGGTTGCGCGACAAGTCGCCGGTGGCGGTCAGCACCAGGTCGCCCAAACCCGACAAACCCATGAAGGTTTCGACCTGCGCGCCCAGCGCCAGACCCAGCCGGGTCATCTCGGCCAGGCCGCGCGTGATCAACGCAGCGCGGGCGTTCAAGCCGGCTTCCGGCAGGCCATCAAGGATGCCGACGGCGATCGCCATGACGTTCTTCACCGCGCCGCCCACCTCAACGCCGACCACGTCGGTGCTGGTGTAGACCCGCAAGGCCTCGGCGTGGAAAGCCAATACGGCGGCGGCCGACAGCGCCGCGTCAGCGCTGGCCGCAACCAGCGCCGTCGGCAAGCCGTGCGCCACTTCCTGCGCAAAGCTGGGGCCTGACAACACGCCGCAAGGCACGCCCGGGCGCAAGGCGCGGGCGATCTCGTGGCCCAGACTGCCTGGCGCGATGAGGCCCGCAGTGTCGCCGGCTTCAAAGCCCTTGCACAGCCACAGCACGGGCCTGTCGTCGGGCAAAGTGGCCAGTTGTTCGCGCAGCGCCGCCATCGGCGTGGCGATGACGGTGAGGCCGTGGCGGGCATGCGCCAGCGCCGCGTTGCGGTCGGCACTGATGCGCAGGGCGGCTGGCAGATCGACACCCGCCAGATAGCGCGCATTGGCGCGCGTCTGCGCCATCGTGGCCGCTTGTTCGGGGTCACGCGCCCACAGCACCGTGTCGTGCCGTGCGGCGGCGTGCAGTGCCAGGGCGGTGCCCCACGCGCCAGCGCCCAACACCGTGATGTTCATCGAGACCACGGATCAGCGAGGTTGACCCGAGGCATTCGCGACCCCCTCGGGGGACGACACGTGCGAACCACGGGTCTAGGGGCTTCAGTTCGCGCCGGTGATGATCCTGGAGCCGCCGTTGGCCTGCGCGGCAATTTGCGCTTGCTGGGCTTCGAACATCGCCTGGAAGTTGACTTCGGTCAGCAGGATGGGCGGGAAGCCGGCGCGCGTGCAGACGTCGGAGACGATGGCACGCAAATAGGGGTAGATCATCTGGGGGCAGACGATGCTGATGATGCCCTGCATCTGCTCTTCGGGCACGTTGCGGATCTCGAAGATGCCGGCTTGTTTGGCCTCGACGAGGAACAGCGTCTTGTCCTTGACCTTGGCAGTCACGGTGGCGGTGACCGTCACTTCGAACACGCCCTCGGCGACCTGCTCAGAGGCCATCCCCAGGTTGATGTCGACCTGCGGCTGCGATTGCTCGAGCAGGATCTGCGGCGAATTGGGCTGCTCCAGCGACAAGTCCTTGAGGTACATGCGCTGGATCTGGAAAACGGGGGTCGCGTCGTCGGCCATGGTGGGTTCCAAAGTGGGTTCTAAAGTACTTGAACCAGGCGCCGAAGGGCACCTGAGGGCAGCCGTAGATTATGGCCGACAGGCCCAGGGGCCTCTGCCTCAAGGCCCACCGGTCAACTGTTCAGCAATGGCAGCAGGCCACCGCGCTGGTCCAGCGCGATGAGGTCGTCACAGCCGCCAACGTGCTGCTCGCCGATAAAGATCTGCGGCACCGTGCGCCGGCCGGTGATCGCCATCATCTGCAGGCGCGCGGCCGGTTCCAGGTCGATGCGGATCTCTTCGATCTCGGCCACGCCGCGCTGCTTCAACAACGCTTTGGCGCGGATGCAAAAGGGGCAGACCTGCGTGGTGTACATCTTGACGGCGGGCATGGCGGGGTTTCGTCGGAAGTTCGGAAGTTCGGAAGTTCGGCTGTTCGGTTCAAACCGGGCCGATCGATATCAGGCCGTTTTCTCGATCGGCAAGCTGGCCTCGCGCCAGGCGGTCGTGCCACCGGCCACCGCGACGGCGCCTGCGTGGCCGGCCTTGCGCAGCAGCGCTGCGGCCTTGGCCGAACGCGTGCCTGTCGGGCACACCAGCACGACGGGGATGGTCTTGTTGGTCGGCAGACCCTTGGCGCCTTCAGCGATCTGGCCCAGCGGCACATTGCGTGCACCACCGGCGTGGCCGGCCGCGAATTCGGCAGGCTCGGACACGTCCACCAGCACGCCCTTTTCACGGTTGATCAAGCGCACGGCCTCGGTGGTACTGACGGCCCCGCCGCCCGCGCCGGGCTTGATGATCGGCCACAGCAGCAGGCTGCCTGAAACCAGGGCCGCGAAGATGAGAATCCCGTTCTCAATGATGAAGGTCATGCAATTCCCGTGGAAAACGCTGCAGGCTGCAAGCGGCGCACAAAATCGCGAATTATAGAATCCACCTCATGTACAAACTTGTCCTGATCCGCCACGGGGAATCCACCTGGAACCTCGAAAACCGCTTCACTGGCTGGACCGACGTGCCGCTCACGCCGACTGGCATTGAGCAGGCCCGCAACGCCGGGCATCTGCTGAAGGAAGCTGGCTACGACTTCGACGTGGCCTACACCTCGGTGCTGCGGCGCGCGGTATGGACGCTGTGGCACGCGCTGGACAGCCTGGACCGCACCTGGCTGCCGGTGCACAACGACTGGCGCCTGAACGAACGCCACTACGGCGCGCTGCAGGGCCTGAACAAGGCCGACATGGCCAAGCAGTTCGGTGATGAGCAGGTGCTGGTCTGGCGCCGAAGCTACGACACGCCGCCACCGGCCTTGGAGGCCACCGACCCGCGCAGCGAAATCGCCGACCCGCGTTACGCTCAGTTGGCGCCAGGCCAGGTGCCGCTGACCGAGTGCCTGAAAGACACCGTGGCGCGCGTGCTGCCCTGCTGGAACGAGCGCCTGGCGCCGGCCATCCGCAGCGGCCAGCGCGTGGTCATCGCCGCCCACGGCAACAGCATCCGCGCTTTGGTGAAATACCTCGACAACATCGCCGACGACGACATCGTGGCGGTGAACATCCCGAACGGCATCCCGCTGGTCTACGAACTGGACGCCGACCTGAAGCCGATCAAGAGCTTCTACCTGGGCGACCCCGAGGCGGCAGCGAAAGCCGCCGCCGCAGTGGCCAACCAGGGCAAGGCCTGAGCGCCTTCAGAACCCTGTGCTGACCGACACACTGGCCAGCACGCTGCGGCCCGGCGCGGGCTCGAAGTAGCGGCCGTTGCCTTCGTTGACGATGACCGAGCCGATGCTGCGGCGGTTGAACAGGTTGTCCACGCGCAGGAAGGCGTTCAGCGCCAGCGGGCCGGCCTGCAGCAGGTAGCCGACATTCGCCGAGGCCACGGTGTAGGCCGCCGCCGCGTCGCTGTTGATGTCGTTGACATCCACCTTGCTCAGAGCGCGCGCCTCCAGCCCGCCGCGCCAGCCGCTGGCCGGCGCCCAACTCACGCCCGCGTAGCCCGCGTTGCGTGCGATACCCGGAATGCGGTTGCCCGCCGGCACCTGCACATTGGCCACGGTGCAGGGCGCGGCAGTGCAGGTGGTGAAGGCGTCGCGGTAATGCGCGTCCAGCAGCGTGTAGGCGGCTTGCAGACGCAGATCGCCCCACACACGCTGTGACCAGCCCAACTCCAGACCGCTGCGCTGCGTGGCGCCGGCGTTCTGGAAAGTGGCGCGGCCGCCGCTGTTGGTCTGCGTGACGATCTCGTGCTGGGTGCCGGTCTGGAAGACGGCGGCCGTCCAGTCGCCCAGGCCGGCGGGCCGCGCCTTCACGCCAAATTCGACGCTGTTGCTGGTGGCCGGTTGCAGGCCGAAGTTCAAGCCCGTGCCGCCGCCGCTGCGGTAAGCCAGCTCGTTCAACGTCGGTGTTTCGAAACCGCGCCCGGCGGTGGCGTAAACGTGCAGCGCGTCGTTCGCCGCAAACATCACACCAAAGGCTGGCAAGGTGGCGCCGTAGCGCGCGCCGCCGCTGTCGTCGGGGTTGCTGCCTGCGATGTAAGCGTCGGTGGACGTGAAGCGCAGGCTGCTGCGGCGCACACCGGTGTTCAAGGTCCACTGCGGCGACAACTGCCACGTGGCCTGCACATAAGGGTCGGCGCTGCTGACTTCGTTGGTCTCGTCACGGCGCAGCGCGCCCTTCACACCCAGCACGCTGCCGACGAAGTTTTGGTAGCCCCGGCGGTGTTCTTTCAGCGTGTCGTAGGCCACGCCGGCCACCACCTTGACAGCCACGCTGCCGAGCGCACCGTCGGCCGTCCAGCGCGCGTCCACGCCCCGGTAGTCGCGGCCCAGTGCAATGACGCCGCCGGGTTGCAACGCGCTGGCCTGCGTAGCCACCGCGATGCTCTGGAACTGCTCGGTGTTGCGGTGTCCGCCGTAGCCCAGCAACTGCAGGCTGCCGAGGACGCCGAAGCGGCGGTCGTAGACCAAACCCAGCTGTGACTGGGTGACGGTCTTGCGCGTGTCGAACGTCACGGCCGAAACGTCCACGCCGCGCGGGTTGGCTTCAAATTGGGCGCGCGTCAGGCCCAGCGGGTCTTGCGCCCGAGGCAAGGCCACACTGTTGACGACCAGCGTGAGCTTGCTGGCGTCGTCGGGCTTGAGCGTGAACTTGGCATTGCCCAGCCAGCGTGTGGTGGCACTGTGCTCACGGTAGCCGTCGGTGGTGAAGCGACTGGCCCCTGCGGTGTAGGACACGCCGTTCACGCGACCGGCGGCCTGTGCGCTCAGGCGCAGCAAGCCGTCGTTGCCGGCGGCGCTGCTCAGGGTCAAGCGCGGTGCGCCCTGGCCTTCTTCGGTGAAGATCTGAACGACACCGCCCGCTGAATTGCCGTACAGCGCCGAGTAGGGTCCGCGCAGCACCTCGATGCGGTCCACCGTGCCGAGATCGACGTTGCTGATCTGGCCCTGGCCGTCGGGCAGCGTGGCCGGTATGCCGTCCACATACAGCCGCACGCCACGGATGCCGAAGGTCGAACGCGCGCCGAAGCCGCGCACCGAGATCTGCACGTCCTGCGCGTAGTTCTGGCGGTCGCGCGCCAGCAAGCCGGGCACACCACCCAGGCTTTCCGACAGGTTGATCTGGGCGCGGCCGGCGCGCACTTCATCGCCATCGATGCGGTCGATCGACGCCGGGATGTCGAAGGGCCGCGCTGCCGTGCGCGTGGCGGTGATGACGACCGACGCGGTCGTGGTCTGGGCGGCAGCGGGCAGGCTGGCCAACAGCGCAAGCAAGGCCGGGGCGCCGAGGCCGGGTGGATGTCTCAAAGGCATGGCGTGCGTGATCCTGTCGTCCTGTTGTGAGGGGCCGGCCGACGGCGCCGCTACAGCGAGCGCAAGGCGGCGGCCAGCAAAGGCACCACCGACACTGCGTTGCTGGCGTGCGGCACGCAGTCGCTGCTCCAGATGTGGCGCACGCCGGCGGCCTGCACCTGGGCCAGCGCGTCGCCGACGAAAAGCGCGTGCGTCACCGCCACGTCCACGCTGGAGGCACCGGCCGCCAGCGCGCCGCGCGCGGCAGCGGCCAGCGTGCGGCCGGTGCTGGCCACGTCGTCCAGCAACACCACCGCGCGGCCGGCCACGACGCCGGCCGGCAGCGGCAGCACCACGTCCACATCGCGGTCGCCGTGGCGCGTCTTGTGGCACACCGCATGGTCCAGCCCGTGGGCTTGCGCGGCACGGCGCACCCACTGGCCGGCTTCTTCGTCGGGCGCCAGCAGCAAGGCACCGGGCACCTGCTGCGCGACGTGGCCGCCCAGCAGTTCGGCGGCGGTCAACGCGATGCCGCGCCGGCCGGGCACCACCTCGTCCATCGTGGCCACGCGGTGCAGGTGCGGATCGACGGTGATGACCGCGTCGAAGGTGGCCGCCAGCAGCCGGCCGATGTGCCGCTGGCTGACGACCTCGCCCGGCGTGAAGGCCAGGTCTTGACGCATGTAGGCCAGGTAAGGGCTGACGAGCGTCAGATGCTGTGCCCCCAGCTCGCGCGCGCCCGCAGCGGCCAACAGCAGTTCAGTGAACTTGGCGTTCGGGTCTTGCAGGCCGCGCAACAGCACCACGCGGGGCGGCAGTTGTGGCGGCAGGCGCAAACGCGTTTCGCCGTCGGGGAACCCATGTTGGTCGATCAAAGCCCAGGACCAGCCCAGCGCAGCCGCCAAGGCCTGTGCCAGTTTGGCCTCGTCAGCGCAGGCCAACAACATCGGCGTTTGCGTTTGCGTGGGTGTGGTTGTGCTCATCACGCGGGCAGCTCAGCGGCCATCAGTTCACGCAGGTGCAGGGCCAGTGCGCGACGGTCGGCGTGGGTGGTGGCGACGGGCGGCATCACGTGCACATAAGCCGTGAGCCCGCGCGCCGAGGCCACGCGCCAGACGCTCTGCAGCAGCGTGGTCTCGCCGATGTAAAGCGCCGCCGGGCTGTAGGCCTGGGCGGCGTCGGCAAAGCGCAGCACGATGGGCTGCACGGGCGTGCATGTGGCGATGGCCGCCTGCAGCAGATTGGCGTGGAAAGGTAGAAGTTCAGGGCCGGCGCCGGTGGTGCCTTCGGGGAACACGGCCACGGTGTCGCCGGCCTGCATGGCCTCGGCCATGGCGTGCACCACGCGCACGGCGTCGCGCTTGCGTTCGCGTTCGATGAACAGCGTGCCGGCGTTCTTGATCAGCCAACCCAGCAAGGGCCAGGCCAGCACGTCGGCTTTGCTGACGAAGCGGGCGTGCGGCGCGGCCGCGTGGATGGCCGCGATGTCGATCCACGACACGTGATTGGCCACCACCAGCGTGGCGCCGGGACGCGGCGCTGTGCCGCTCACTTGCACCGTCATGCCCACCGCGCGCAGCAGACCGACGGAAAACCAGCGGATGCGTTCGTGCCGCCCCGCTGCGTCCAGTTGCGGGAAGCGCGTCATCACCAGCATGCCGTGCAGCACATGCAGCACGGCACGCGACAAGCGCCAAGCCGCGAGGGCACTGCGCAGCGGGTGCCGTTCGGCGCTGCGGTCGGGCGTCTAGCGCTAGCCTCGGCGCGCGCTTCGTAGGCGATCGTGCCGGCCACCAAGGTGGCGCGCACGCGGCCCGGCAAGGCCATGCCGGTGGACGCAAAACTGAAGGGCGTGTGCTTGCCCTGGCTGGCCAGCATGGCCGGGCTGACCATCCATTGCGCCGCCGGGTCGAAGATGCAGACATCGGCCACGCCGCCTTCCACCAAGCGGCCTGCGCTGCTGGCCAGCGAGCCCAGCGCGTCACCCAGCACGCGCACCGGGTCGTGGGTCACGCGGCCCAGCGTGCGGGTCAGTGGCAGGCCACTGTCGGCGCCCCAGCGCAGGGCCAGGCTCAACAGCAATTCAAGTCCCGTCGCGCCAGGCTCGGCCTCGCCGAACGGCAGGTTCTTCATGTCGTCGGCCACCGGGTTGTGGTCGGACACCAGCGCGTCCAGCGTGCCGTCGGCCAGCGCGGCACGCAGCGCGTCGCGGTCGGGGCCCTGGCGCAGCGGCGGCGTCAGGCGCATGTCGGCGTTGAAGTAGCCAATGTCCACGTCGGTCAGGTGCAGCGACTGGATGTTGACGTCGGCCGTCACCGGCAGACCCTCGGCCTTGGCCGCACGCAGCAAGGCCACGCCAGCGGCGCTGGACAAACGGCACAGGTGGACGCGGGCCTTGGTGGCGCGCACCAACTCGAAAATCGTGTGCAGCGCAATCGTCTCGGCCACCGCCGGCACGCCCGACAGCCCCAGCCGTGTGGCCATCGCGCCTTGCGCGGCCACACCCTTGCCCAGCCAGGCGTCCAGCGGGCGCAGCCACACCGTGTAGCCGAAGGTGGACGCGTACTGCAACGCGCGCAGCAGCACCAGGCTGTCGGTTACTGGCACGTCGGCCTGCGAGAAACCGATACAGCCGGCCTCGGTCAGCTCGGCCATCTCGGTCAGCGTCTGGCCTTCCAGTCTGCGGGTCAGCGCGCCGAGCGGAAACACGCGGCAGCGGCTCAACTTGCGGGCCCGGAACTTCAGCATTTCCACCAGGCCGGGCTCGTCCAGCGTGGGGTCGGTGTCGGGCGGACAGACCAGGCTGGTGACGCCGCCAGCGGCTGCAGCGGCCAGTTCGCTTTCCAGCATGCCTTCGTGCTCCTGCCCCGGTTCGCGCAGGCGCGCGGCCAGGTCTACCAGGCCGGGTGCGACGACAAGGCCGGTGGCATCGATGACGCGGTCGGCGCCGAAGTCGGGCAGCGTGCCCACCTTGGCAATCGCGACGATGCGGCCAGAGGCTATCGCCACATCAGCCACCTCATCACGGCCCGACGCGGGATCGATCACGCGACCGTTCCGAATGAGGATCTTCATGCCTGATTCCCCGCGATCGTGCTCATCACCGCCATCCGCACCGCGATGCCGAAAGTCACCTGCGGCAGGATCACGCTGTGGCTGCCGTCAGCCACGCTGCTGTCGATCTCGACGCCCCGGTTGATGGGCCCGGGATGCATCACGATGCAGTCGCCTTTAGCCAGCGCCAGCTTCTCCGGCGTCAAGCCGTAGCTTTTGAAGAACTCGCCCGCACTGGGCAGCATCGCGCCGCTCATGCGTTCGTTCTGCAGGCGCAACATGATGATCACGTCGGCATCTCTGATGCCTTCTTCCATGCTGTGGCAAACGCGCACGCCCATGCCAGCCAGGTCGCCGGGGACCAGTGTTTTCGGTCCCACGGCGCGGATTTCGGGCACACCCAGCGTGGTCAGGGCGTGGATGTCAGAGCGCGCCACGCGGCTGTGCACGATGTCGCCGACGATGGCCACCCGCAGCTGCGTGAAATCCTTCTTGTAATGGCGGATGGTGTACATGTCCAACAGCCCCTGCGTGGGGGGGGCATGGCGGCCGTCGCCGGCGTTCACCACGTGCACATGCGGCGCCACGTGTTGGGCGATCAGGTAGGGCGCGCCGCTCTCGGCGTGGCGCACGATGAACATGTCGGCATGCATCGCGCTGAGGTTGGCGATGGTGTCCAGCAGGCTCTCGCCCTTGGCGGTGCTGCTCTTGGCGATGTCGAGGTTGATGACGTCGGCACTCAGGCGTTTGGCCGCGATCTCGAAGGTGGTGCGGGTGCGCGTGCTGTTCTCGAAGAACAAGTTGAAAACGCTTTTGCCGCGCAGCAACGGCACCTTCTTGACCTCGCGGTCGTTGACGCTGAGGAAGGTGCCGGCGGTGTCCAGGATCTGGGTCAGCACCGCCCGGGGCAGGCCCTCGATGGACAGCAGGTGGATCAGCTCGCCGTGGGCGTTGAGCTGGGGGTTGCGTCGGGACAGCATGGTGCGTATTTCTGGCGTTAGGCTACAGCGTTTTCAGTCACGCTGAAGTGGAAACTGCCATCGCCGTTGCCATCCACATCGTGGCGGCGCAATGACAGCTTTTGGGCGGCGGGCAGCACAATCTTGGCGGCGCAAAAAGCCGCCGCCATCGGCAGTTCGCGGCCGCCTCTGTCCACCAGCACAGCCAGGGTCACGCTGGCCGGACGGCCGAAGTCGAAAAGTTCGTTGACCACCGCGCGCAGGGTGCGGCCCGTGTAAAGCACGTCGTCGATGAGCAGGATGTGGCGGCCGTCGATGGCGAAGGGCAGGCGGGTCGGGTCCGCGCCGCCGTGCTTGCCCGTCACCAAGCCCCGCTCGCTGAAATCGTCGCGGTGCAAGGTGCTGCTGATGACGCCGTAACCCTTGTCACCGCCCGGCAGGCCGAGGTCGCGCTGCAGGCGCTCGGCCAGCCAGGCGCCGCCGGACCAGATGCCGACCAAGGCCGACTCGGGTTTCAACAGGCCGCGCACACCGGCGCGCAGTTCGACATACAGGGCTTCGGCATCAAGCTGCAGCATTGGGGCTTTCGGGTTGGTCGAGGCTTTCGGGGTGTTCAGCGGGCGCTTCGGGCAGGCTGCGCAAATATTGATCCAGGATGATGACGGCCGATGCAGCGTCGGCATCTTTCGCGCCGTCGGACAAGGCCTCGGTGGTGCTGTAGCGCTCGTCCACCTCGTGCACCGCGAGGCGGAAACGCCCGTGCAACTGGCGCGCGAAGCGGCGCGCCTTGACGGTGTTTTCGTGCTCGGCGCCGTCGGGGTGGAAGGGCACGCCGACGACCAGCGCGTCGGGCTGCCAGTCGCGTATCAGCTGGCCGATGGCCACGAAACGCGCGTCGCCCTCAGCGGCCACGGTCTTCAGGGGGCTGGCCCTGCGCAGCAGTGTGTTGCCGGTGGCCACACCGACGCGGCGGGTGCCGAAATCAAAAGACAGAAAGCTCTGCTGACGCGCCGGGATTTGGCGTGCCCCGTCAGGCATGGCCCGCCTCTTGCGACAGCATGCGCGGATCGATGCCCAGCAAGCCCACCGCGCGGTCGTAGCGCAACTCGATCGGCGTGTCGAAGATCACCTTGGGGTCGGCATTGACGGTGAGCCAGCCGTTGCGGCCGATCTCGTCTTCCAGTTGCCCGGCCTGCCAGCCGCTGTAGCCCAGGGTGATCAACACCTTGCGCGGGCCGCCGCCTTCGGCCATGGCTTCCAGCACGTCCTTGCTGGTGGTCATTTCCAGGCCACCGGGGATGGACAGAGTGCTGTTGTAGGGCATGGTGCCCTCGCCGATTTTTTCGTGCAGCACAAAGCCGCGTTCGGTCTGCACCGGCCCGCCGAAATAGACCGGCTCGTCGCCCAGGGCGTCGGTGCCCAGGTCCAACTCGACCTTCTCGAAGAGGTTGCGCAACTTGATGTCGATCGGCTTGTTGATCACCAGGCCCAACGCACCCTTTTCGTTGTGCTCGCAGAGGTAGACCACGGCGCCCGAGAAGGTCTCGTCGGCCATGCCGGGCATGGCAATCAGGAACTGGTTGGTGAGGTCGATGCGTGAGCCTGCGGACATGTGTCAATTCTATTCCCGGCACACTCGCCTTCGTGAACCACGCCTACCCCTCAGAAACCTTCGCCCGCGCGCTGGTCTGGCTGCGCCGCGACCTGCGCACCGCCGACCACGCGGCCCTGCACCACGCGCTGCGCCACGCGCGCCAGGTGTGGTGCGTCTTCGTTTTCGACCGCGACATTCTCGACGCCCTGCCGCGCAGCGACCGCCGCGTCGAATTCATCCGCGACAGCCTGGTCGGCGTCGATGCTGAACTGCGCGCCTTGGCCGCGTCGCACGGCGTCGAAGGCGCCGGGCTCATCGTGCGCCACGGCTGGGCGACCAGCGAGATCTCGGCGCTGGCGCACACCTTGGGCGTCCAGGCCGTTTACGCCAACCATGACGACGAACCGAACGCGCTGGCCCGCGACGCCAAAGTGCGCGGCCTGCTGGCCGATGCTGGCGTGGTGCTGCACACCGGCAAGGACCACGTGGTCTTCGAACGCAACGAGGTGCTGACACTGGGCGGCGGGCCCTTCTCGGTGTTCACGCCCTACAAAAACGCCTGGCTGAAAAAGGCCGACCCGTTTTTCCTCAGCAGCTACCCGGTGGCCCGCTACGCCGCCGCGCTGGCGCCCCGGCCGGCGACTGAGCCCGGTGTGCCGGCGCTGGAGGCGCTGGGCTTCGTGAAGACCAATCTGCACACGCTGCGCCTGCCCACGGGCCCGGCCGGCGGGCAGGAATTGCTGGACGATTTCCTGACCCGCATCGACCGCTATGGCGATACCCGCGACTTCCCCGCGCTGAAGGGCCCCAGTTACCTGAGCACGCATTTGCGCTTCGGCACCGTGAGCATCCGCCGCCTGGCGCGCGAGGCACACGCGCGGGCCGAAGCCGGCTCGCGCGGCGCGCAGGTCTGGCTGTCGGAACTGATCTGGCGCGATTTCTACCATCAGGTTTTGTACCACCACCCGCGCGTCGTCACGGGCGCTTTCAAGCCGGACTACGACCGCATCAAGTGGGAACACGGCAAGACCGGCGACGCGCTGTTCGCGGCCTGGTGCGAGGGCCGCACCGGCTACCCGCTGGTCGATGCGGCCATGCACCAGCTGAACCAGACGGGCTACATGCACAACCGCCTGCGCATGGTCGTGGCCAGTTTCTTGACCAAAGACTTGGGGCTGGCCTGGCAACGCGGCGAGGCCTACTTCGCGCTGCACCTGAACGACTTCGACCTGGCCGCCAACAACGGCGGCTGGCAGTGGGCGGCGTCGTCGGGCTGCGACGCGCAGCCCTATTTCCGCATCTTCAACCCGGTGACGCAGAGCGAAAAGTTCGACCCCGACGGCCGGTTCATCCGCCGCTACCTGCCGCAGTTGAACGCCCTGCCCGACAAGCTGATCCACGCCCCGTGGACCGCGCCGCCGCTGAGCCTGCTGGCGGCCGGCATCACGCTGGGCGCTGCGGGCAACTACCCGCTGCCGGTGGTGGACCACGCCGCAGCGCGCGAGAAGACGCTGCTGCGCTACGCGGTGGTGAAGGCCGACGCGAAGCCGGGCTGAACGCGAAGTTGCTAGCGCTGGATCAAGCCGCGCGCGGCGGCACGAAACGCGCCAGCAAGGCCGCGTTGCGCTGCGGCCATGCGGCCATGTCGGACCCGTCACCTTCGAACACATTGCGCAGAAAAGCCAGCACCAGCGCCTGCGTGGCCACCTTCACTTGCGGGTTCAGGGTGACGCCACCGGTGCCGGCGCGGTCGGTGAACATGCTGTGCGAGCCGCCTTCGTAGACGGCCAGCCATTTGCGCGCGCCGCCGATGGCGTCGAAAACGGCGATGCGGTCGCCTGCGCCGCTGTAGTAGCCGGGGATGTTGATCACGTCTTCGGTCGCCGTGACATGCAGGCTGGGCACGGTCACGCTGCCGAGGATCTTGCGCACGTCGGTATCGCCATAAAAAGGCGGCGCCGAGATCACCACGGCGGCTTTGACGCGGGGGTCTTGCAACTCGACGACGCGACCTTGGCGTTCGACGCGTGCGCCGCTGGCCAGCAACGTCGTGTTGGCGCCGTAGCTGTGGCCGGCCGCGACGATGCGGGTGTGGTCGATGCGGCCGGCCAGCGGGCTGGCCAACAGCGTGTTCAGGCCGAAGCGCAGGTCCAGCGCCCGGTTGATGGCTTCACCTTCCTGCGCGGCAGCCTGCAGGCGGCCGACCATGTTGAAGATGCTGCCGCCGGTCCACAGTTGGCGGTCGCTGCCGACGTGCTGCAGGTGCAGGCTGGCGATGCCGTGGCCGGCCACATGCCGGCCCAGCCAGCTGTAGCCGTTGCGTGAACCGCCGATGCCGTGCGAGAACACCATCAGCGGCACGGCTTGGGCCGTCGTCGGCAGGTACAGGCGTGCGGGCACGGGACGTTGGCGCGCGCTGTCGGCCCAGTCCAGGTCCAGCACCTCGTAAGGCGGCACCTCGGCAGCGGTGACCGCAAACGATGGAAAACCCACCACCACCCAGGCCGCTGCGCCCAGTTGCAGGCAGGTGCGGCGCGTCGGCCGCAGGGTGCCCGCTGTCGTCCGTAAATTCTTCATGCTTGACCTTCAGGGGCAATGGCCGGCAGCGGCACCGCGTGGCCGCGTTTGAACAGGCGCTGGCTGAAAGCGATGGCGTCGTCCACGTAAGTAAACAGCACCGGGATGACCAGCAAGCTGAGGAAGGTGGACGTGATCAGCCCGCCGATGACGACGATGGCCATCGGCGCTCGGAAGCTGGGGTCGGTACCCAGGCCCAGCGCGATGGGCAGCATGCCGGCGGCCATCGCGATGGTGGTCATCACGATGGGCTGGGCGCGCTTGTGGCAGGCGTCCAGCACCGATTCGAAGCGGCCCAGGCCGTGTTCACGGCGCGCCAGGATCACGTAGTCCACCAGCAAGATGCTGTTCTTGGTGGCAATGCCCATCAGCATGATCAGGCCGATCATGCTGGGCATGGACAGCGCCGTGTGCGTGACGAACAGCGCCAGGAAGGCGCCCGGTATCGACAGCACCAGCGCGCCCAGGATGGTGACCGGTTGCACGAAGTCCTTGAACAGCAGCACCAGCACGATGTAGATGCACAGCACGCCGGTCAACATGGCCAGGCCAAAACTGGCGAAGAGTTCTTCCATCGCCTCGGCGTCGCCGACCTCGGTCTGGATCACGCCCGGCGGCAGATTCTTCAGGCTGGGCAGGTTCAGCGCCCGCGCTTTGACTTCGCCCAGCGCCTGGCCGTTCAACTCGATCTCGAAGTTGACGTTGCGCAGGCGGTTGAAGCGGTCGATCTGCGCCGGCCCGCTGGCGATCGACAGCGTGGCGACATTGCCCAGCGCCACCGGCCCGGCCTTGCCCGGCACCGGCAGGCGCGACAGCAGGTTCAAGTCGGCGCGCGCGCTGGCCGGCAGGCGGATGACGATCGGGACTTGCCGTTGGCTGAGGTTCAGCTTGGGCAGGCTCAGTTCGTAGTCACCGGCGGTGGCGATGCGCAGTGTGTCGGCGATGGCCGCGCTGGTCACGCCCAGGTCGGCTGCGCGCGCTGAATCGGGCCGCACGATGAGTTCGGGCCGCACCAGACTGGAACTGGACGTGACCGCGCCGATGCCAGGGATGCCGCG
>JBBQAI010000151.1:0-8986 GCA_038316205.1 Burkholderiales bacterium | reverse complement strand
GCCGTCGACGGTCTTTTGCGTGGCGGTGGCGGCGTGCACCGTGGTCATCAGGCCGCGCTTGATGCCGAACTTGTCGTGGATGACCTTGGCCAGCGGCGCCAGGCAGTTGGTGGTGCAGCTGGCGTTGCTGATGATGGTCTGACCGGCGTAGGTCTTGTCGTTCACGCCGAAGACGAACATCGGCGTGTCGTCCTTGCTCGGCGCGCTCTGGATGACCTTCCTGGCGCCGGCGTCGATGTGCTTCTGGCAGGTGTCCTTGGTCAGGAACAGGCCGGTGGCTTCGACGATCACGTCAGCGCCCACTTCGCCCCAGGCCAGCGTAGCCGGGTCTTTCACAGCGGTCAGGCGGATCTTCTTGCCGTTGACGACGAGGGTGTTGCCATCGACCTCGACCGTGCCCTTGAAGCGGCCGTGCACGCTGTCGTACTTCAGCATGTAGGCCAGGTAGTCGGGCTCCAGCAGGTCGTTGATGCCGACGATCTCGATCTCGGGAAAGTTCTGAACGGCGGCTCGGAACACCATGCGTCCGATGCGGCCGAAGCCGTTGATGCCAACTTTGATGGTCATGAAAAGCGCTCCAGTGGATTAACGGGACAGTACCTTGCGCACCGTGTCGGCCAGGTTCTGCGCCGTCAGGTGGAAGTGCTTGAACAGCGCCGGCGCCGGTGCGCTTTCGCCGAAGGTGTCGATGCCGACGACAGCGGCGCAGCCGTACTTCCACCAGCCGTCGGTGACGCCGGCCTCGATGGCCACGCGGGGTACGCCCGCCGGCAGCACGCTGGCCTTGTACTTCACGGCCTGACGATCAAACACATTCGTGCTGGGCATGCTGACCACGCGCACCGCGATCTTCAGCTTGGCCAGTTCGGCCTGCGCATGCAGCGCCAGACTGACTTCGCTGCCGGTGGCGATGATCACGGCCTGTGCCTTCTTCTTCAGCCCAACCTCGCTGGGCTCGGCCAGAACGTAAGCGCCCTTGCTGATTTCGTCGAGGCTGGCTTTCGGCAGATACGGCAGGTTCTGCCGGCTCAGCAGCAGCGCGCTGGGGCGCGTGGCATTGCCCAGCGCCATGGTCCAGGCCACCGTGGTCTCGGCCGTGTCGGCAGGGCGCCAGACGTCCAGGCCCGGGATCAAACGCAGGCTGGCCGCGTGTTCCACGCTCTGGTGGGTCGGGCCGTCTTCGCCCAGGCCGATGCTGTCGTGCGTGAAGACGTGAATCACCCGCTTCTTCATCAGCGCGGCCATGCGGATGGCGTTGCGGCTGTAGTCGCTGAAGGTCAGGAAGGTGCCGCCGTAGGGGATGTAGCCGCCATGCAGCGTGACGCCATTCATGATGGCCGCCATGCCGAATTCGCGCACGCCGTAATTGATGTGGCGGCCGCCGTTGGGCGTGCCGTCGGCCTCGAAACGCAGGGCCGGCGTGGACGAGGTGTTGGTCAGGTTGCTGCCGGTCAAATCGGCGCTGCCACCCAGCATTTCGGGCAGGGCTTTCGTGAAGGCTTCCAGCGCGATCTGGCTGGCCTTGCGGCTGGCCACGGTTTCGGCTTTCGTGTGCGCGGCGATCACCGCGTCCACCGCCGTTTGCGCGAAATTGGCGGGCAGGTCGCCCTTCATGCGGCGCACGAATTCAGCGGCCAGTTCGGGGAAGGCGGCCTTGTAGGCGGCGAAGGTGCTGGCCCACTGCGCTTCGGCCTGGTTGCCAGCAGCGCGGGCATCCCACGCGCTGTACGCGGCTTCGGGGATGACGAAGGGCTCGTAAGGCCAGCCGATGGCCGCGCGGGTCAGCGCAATCTCGTCGACGCCCAACGCTTCGCCGTGGGCCTTGGCGGTGCCGGCGCGGTTGGGCGAGCCCTTGCCGATGGTGGTCTTGCAGACGATCAGCGTCGGCTTGTCAATGCCGTTTTCGGCGCTTGCTTTGGCGCTGACGATGGCCGCGTTGACCACCTGCGCGTCGTTGCCGTCGATGGGGCCGATGACGTTCCAGCCGTAGCTGGCGAAACGCAGGTTGACGTCGTCGATGTACCAGGGCGCGACCTGGCCGTCGATGCTGATGCCGTTGTCGTCGTACATCGCCACCAGCTTGCTCAGCTTCCAGGCGCCGGCCAGCGCGCAGGCCTCGTGGCTGATGCCTTCCATCAGGCAGCCGTCGCCCATGAAGACCCAGGTGCGGTGATCGACCACCTGGTGGCCGGGGCGGTTGAATTCGGCCGCCATCAGCTTTTCAGCCAGCGCCATGCCAACCGCGTTCGCCAGGCCCTGGCCCAGCGGGCCGGTGGTGGTTTCAACGCCCGGGGTCACGTCCACTTCGGGGTGGCCGGGAGTTTTGCTGTGCAGCTTGCGGAAGTTGCGCAACTCGCTCATCGGCAGGTCGTAGCCGGTCAGGTGCAGCACCGCGTAAAGCAGCATGCTGGCGTGGCCGTTGCTGAGCACGAAGCGGTCGCGGTCCAGCCAGTGCGGGTTGGCCGGGTTGTGCTTGAGGTGGCGGCCCCACAGCGCGACGGCCATGTCGGCCATGCCCATCGGGGCGCCCGGGTGCCCCGAGTTGGCTTGCTGAACGGCGTCCATGGCCAGGGCGCGGATGGCGTTGGCCATCAAGGAGGTGTCGGGTGCGGTGGAGGCCATCGTGGACGCCGCGGCGGGCGGTAGCGGAGGGAGCCTGTGATTCTAGGAGGCCCGCCCGCCCAGACGGCGTCAGCCGGTCATGAAGCCAGCACGCGCCGCGCGCGGTGCAGGCGCACGAAGAGGTTCTGCTCGCTGATGGCCAGCGTGCGGCAGACGTCGGCGCTGCTGTCGTCGCGCAGCAAGCGCAGTTGCACAGCTTCGCGCAGCGTCTGGGGCAGGGTCTGGATGCGTGCCATCGTGTGCGCAAGCCGTTGGCGCTGTTCGGCGATCTCGTCGGGGCGCGGCTGCGGGCAGGCCAGGGCCCAGCTATCGACGGCGTCGCCGTCGTCGTCGGTGGCCATCGCGTCCAGGCTGTCGTGGCCGCTGCGTTGGCGCACCAGGTCGACGATCTTGTGCTTCAGGATGGCCACCAGCCAGCTGCGCAGCGCCGCCCGCCCGCCGAAGGCCGCGCGGCCGCTGGCCACCGCTTCGAAGACGTCGTGCACGAGGTCTTCGGCCAGCGCCGGGTCCATCAAACGGCGCCGCGCGTAGGCCACCAGGTAGCTGCGCTGGGCGGCCATGTCGGCCCAGCTGACGGCCAGCGCCGCGGACGGCATGGCGTTGTGGGCAGTGCTGTGGGCGATGGCGCTGTGGGCGGCGTTCGGGGTGGCGTTCAGGACGGTTTGCATGGCGGTGTTTCCGTGGCGGTGGCGATGGATGGACTGTGCAAATCCCACCTCGCGCCGACCTCACCGAAGATCACAGCCACATCACATCGATCTGCACACGCGGTCCGTTCGGGGCCTGCATCACGCGGACGACCTGTAAGAATCCCGCCGCCGCTGCGACACTTGCGGATGCCCAGCCACATCCTCGTCGCCGAAGACCAAGCCGACATCCGCGACCTCATCGTGCTGAACTTGTGCGGCGCTGGCTATGCCGTCACCGCCGTGGTCGACGGCCAGGCCGCGCTGGACAGTCAGCTGGAATCGCCCAGCGACCTGCTGATCCTGGATTTGATGATGCCCAAGCTGGACGGCCTGGATGTGACCAAGGCGCTGCGTGCCCGCGGACGCGCCACACCGATCCTGATGCTGACCGCCAAGAGCACCGAACTCGACCGTGTGCTGGGCCTGGAACTGGGCGCCGACGACTACCTGACCAAACCCTTTTCGATGGCCGAACTGCTGGCCCGCGTGAAGGCGCTGTTGCGCCGGGCCGAATTGCTGCGCGTGGCGCAAACCGCACCGGTCACCAGCGCGGCCGTGCGCAATGGCGAACTGGAAATCGTCGCTGCGCGGCGCGAAGCGCGCATCGCCGGCCGCGTGCTCGACTTCACCGCGCTGGAATTCGATTTGCTGCTGCACTTTGCCAGCCACCCGGGCCAGGTCTTCAGCCGCGCGCAACTGCTGGACGCCGTGTGGGGCTACTCGCACGAAGGCTACGAACACACGGTCACCACGCACATCAACCGGCTGCGCGCCAAGGTTGAACACGACCCGCTGCAGCCGCGCTACATCCTCACCGTGCGCGGGGCCGGCTACAAGTTTCGTGATGCCCCGACATGACGGTTCGGTTTCGGCTCGCGCTGACGATCGTGTTGACCGGCCTGGCCACGGCCATCGGCGTGATCCTGGCCGTGGCGGTGGCATTTCAGCGTTTCGAGCATGAAAGCATCTGGCAGCGCGGTGACGCCTTTCTGGGCCGCGTGCTGGCCCTGCACGACGACCTGCTGGAGCAGCAGGCGCGCAGCCCGGCCGAGCTGACCGGCCTGCTGCGCACGCTGTTGGTCTTCGAGCCCGACAGCCAGCTGTACTTGCTGGACGCCCAGGGTACGGTGCTGGCCAGCACCGGCCAGGTGGTGCTGCCGCCGGGCTTCAAGGTGAATCTGCCGCCAGTGAAGGAGGCCGCCGCCGCAGCCGCCGCAGCCGACAGAGGTGACGGCCAGCGCGGCGCCTACGTGATGGGTGACGACCCCGAATACATGGACACCGACGCCGTGGTGGCCGCGCGGCCGCTGCAGCGCGCGCAGATCCGCGCGCCCAGCGGCGCCGATGGCTATCTCTACCTCGTCTGCCGCAAGCCCGGCCTGCCGGCCCAGCGCCTGGCCCTGCTGCGCAGCACCGCCGCCGGCCCGGCCTTGCTTGCGGTCGGCGTGGTGTGCGTGCTGACGGCCCTGCTGGGCGCCTGGATCATCATCAACGTGACGCGCCCCTTGCGGGTGCTGAGCGACGAGGTGGCGGCCGTGGCGCGGGCCGGTTTCAGTGCCGACGTGGATGGGGGGGCACTCGGTCGCGCAGCGGCCGCCGAAGCCATCGGTCGCGCTGCGGCCGCCGCAGGCAGCCCGCCGCAGCAGCGCGCCCACGACGAGTTCAGCCGCCTGCGCAGCGGCTTCCAGGCCCTGCTGGGCACCCTGCGCATGCAGTGGGATGAACTCAAGCGCCTCGACCATTTCCGCCGCGAAAGCGTCAGCAACCTGTCGCACGATTTGCGTTCGCCGCTGACCGCCACCGTGGCCTGTCTGGAGACTCTGGAACAGCGCTGGCAGGGCAACAGGGCCATTGTCAGCGACAGCGACCGCCGCCTGGTCGAAGTGGCCCTGCGCAACACCCGCAACGCGGCCGGCATGGTGCGTTCACTGGGCGATCTGGCCTTGCTGGACGAGCCGCAATTTCAACTCCACCCGATGCGCCTGGACCTGGCCGAGGTGCTGGACGACATCGCCCTGCGCTACGCAGCCCGCGCAGCGAGCGCTGGCGTGACGCTGCAGTGCGCACCTGCGCCGGCTGCCGCCGCCGGGCCGCCGGTGGCGGCGGTGGACGCCGAACTCTTCGAACGCGCGGTGGCCAATTTGCTGGACAACGCGCTGAAGTTCACGCCGCCCGGCGGGCGCATCACGCTGAACGCCATGGGTACGGCCGGCGCCGTGCAGGTCAGCGTGGCTGACACCGGTGCCGGCATCGCCCCGGCCGACCTGCCGCACCTGTTCGACCGCCTCTACCAAAGTCGGAGCAGCGTGGCCCCGGCCACCAGCGAAGAGGGCAAGGGTCTGGGTTTGGCCATCGTCAAGCGCATTGCAGAACTGCACGCTGGCACCGTGGCCGTGGCCAGCACCTTGGGGGCAGGTACGACGGTGACGCTGGAACTGCCCGCCTGAACCCCCCTGACCTCGCGGTAACCCAGCGAGCGCGGTGACTTCTGTGCGGTATCGGACATTCGGTCTGATGCGGCGCTGCTAATCTGAACCATCGAGTGCCGCGACGGTGACGTGGCTGAGGATGAACCGCATGTGCCGACACGTTGCGCATTTCTACGAAGACGAATACCCCGCTGAGCCGGTCGCCGACTTTTTCGCGGCGGGCCTGGAGACCGGCGAACGCTGCGTGGCGTTGTTGTCGGCGCCGCACCGGCGGGCCGTCGAATGCCAGTTGCTGGCGCGCGGTGTTGATGTCGCGAACGCGGACTACCTGGCTGTCGATACCGACCAGGTCCTGGCGCAGATGCAGGTCGACGGCCAACTGGACCTGGGCCTGGCCGAAGCGCTGCTGGCGCCCCTGATGAGCGCAACGGTGGACGGCCGGTGCCAGGGCGTGCGTGCCGCCGGCGACCTGGCGCCCACGCTGTTCAAGAGCGGCCGCACCGACGATGCGGTGGCCTTCGAGAACCTGGTGCACCGGGTGACGCAAGCCAACGGCGCTGCGACGCTTTGCGCCTACCCACTGCCGACCCATGCCGACGGCGTGGACATGCAGGCTTTGCTCAGGCTGGGCGCCGAGCACGCCGAGCTAATCTTCCCGCGCCGGCTCTGGGTGCAGCGATGGATGCCGTCCCAGATGCGGGGCGCGGACACCTGATTGGGGGGTGACCCGGCCGTGATGCGGCCAGCATGATCCTTCTGCGGCCTATGGCCTGCGTTAACCAGCAAGCACTGTGGCGTTCACGGCTGCCCCACGCCACCGAGAACCCCCTATGCCCAGCATCGCGTCTGCCTTCCCGCTGGCTTTCCCGCCGGTGATTGCGCCCACCCCGTTGCGCCGCCGCCCCGCCCGACGAGGCTTGCACGGCGTGGGCGCAGCAGCGCTGCTGGGCGCCCTGGCGCTGCCCGCCAGCGCCGTCGAATACATCACCAGCGACCGCACCATTGCGGGCGGCAACCCGCTGAACGGCAACTACATCGGCCAAACCGTGGTGGTGGGCGTTTCGTCGATCTTCAACGGCATCGTCACCCGCGTGCCCAACGTGCAGGCCGACGTCGTGGCCCCAGCGGTGTTCAGCTACAACGACCAGACCGGCGGTGGCATTTCGGCCTACAGCAACAGCGTGGTGCGCATCCAGGGCGGCATCTTCAACCAGATTTCGCCTACCGGCTTCGGCGGCGGTGTCAGCGCGTCCGACACCGCCAGCCTCGTTGTCAACGGCGGCTCGCTGCGCGCCATCTCGTCATCGGGCACAGGTGCCGGTGCGGCCGGCGCCCGCCTCAAGGTTGACGGTGGCCTCATCGAAAACGGCGTGGCCGGCGTGGCCTACATCGTCAACGGCACGCTGGACGTCAACGGCGGCACCTTGCGCGCCACGGGCGGCCAGTCGGGCATCGCCGGCGGGACCGGCAGCGTCATCACGCTCAACGGCGGCCTGGTGCAGTCGGTGCAGGGCGCGGCCGTGTACATCGCCCAGGACAGCGCCTTCACGATGACCGGTGGCACGGCCACCGGTGGGTCGGGTGGTGGCGCTGCATGGGGCGTGCGCGTGGAAGGCGCCAACCTGATGGCCAAGCTGCTTGGCGGCACGGTGAACGGCGGCGTGCGCAACGACGCTGCGTCCAACCAACCCGCACTGCAGGCCACGTTGGGCGGCAGCCTGACGGTGAACGGCGGCGTCTTCGCCTACGGCAACGCAGCCGTCAACGTCACTGGCGGCGGCTACACGCGTTTTGCCGGCGCCGACGCTGCCTTCTTTGCGATGGGCAGCAACACCATCAATTTCTTTGGTGCCGACCTGGCGCTCAGCGGCCCGACGGCCGGCAGCGTGTTCGAGACCAACAACTACACCGGCAGCTTCTACACCTTCACCAGCGGCACCTTCAGCGACGGCCAAAGCGCTGTCGGACTGCGCCTGTTCGACGCGGTGACGGTGGCCGGCAACGCCTTGAGCGGCGGGTTCACCCTGAACCCCACGGCGGCCGTGCCTGAACCGTCTAGCTGGTTGCTGATGCTGCTGGCCCTGCCGGCCATCGCAGCCGTGGTGCGGCGTCAACCGTCCAGGAAGTCGCCTTTGTAGAAGCCCTGCGGGCTCAGGCCACAGCTCAACCCAGCTGCCACAGCGCGCGCGGCAGCAGATCCTGGTGGGCCAGCGTGTATTCGGCGACAGGCCCCAGGCGCATGCCGCCGGCGATCAAGCCTTCGCGGCTGCCGTAGTAGACCCAGGGCTGCAGCACCTCGGCTTCTTCGTTGTGGCGGTCGCGCACGGCGATGCGCTGGCGTTGGTACCAGCTGGCTTCGTCGATCTGCTCCAGCTTGTCCATCTCGGCCAGGCCCGAGTCGTCCACCGTGTAGATCTGGCCGACGACGCGGTGGCCTTCGGCGTGGCCCGGCTGCCCGCGCTCTTCCTGCAACAACCAGGGCAGCCAGTATTCGCCGACGATCAGCAGCGCGTGCGGCTGCACGGTGAGGTATTCACCCGACAGGCGTTGCCCGTGGTTGATGTGGAAGTTGCGAAAGCCCTGCTTCAGCGTGCCATAGACGAAGACCTGGTGTTCGGCCACCGATCAGGCCCCCACGGCGGCGTAGACGCGCTGCTTGAAATCGAAGGCGAAGGGGTTCCAGAAACCCATGTGTCTTTGCGTCATCGTCAGACCGGCCAGGTTTTGTTTGGGGTTGATCCACCAGTGCGTGCCGGCCAGCCCGCCCCATTGGAATTCGCTGGTCGAGCCTGCCGGCTCTGCGCGCGTCGGCTGCAGCGTCACGCAGCCGCCCAGACCGAAGCCGCGACCGGGAATGTCGCCGGTGGTGGCAAAGCCGATGTTCAGGCCCGCTGCCAGGTGGTTGTCCATCATCAGCGCGATGGTCGCCGGCTTCAGCACGGTGACGTGACCGGGCTGCACGGCCGGCATCAGGCCGCGCATCAACGCCACCATGTCGGCCAGTGAGGTGACCAGGCCGCCACCGCCGGACTGCCGCGCGGTGCCCGTCAGGTGGCCTTGCAGCATCGGCAGGTTGCGCAGCGGTGTCAGACCGGGCTTCATGGGCTGCAGCGCGTCGGCGCCGGCGTAGTAGCCCGCCAAGCGGTGCTGCTGGTCGGCGGGCACGATAAAGCCGGTGTCGCGCAGGCCCAGCGGCTCATAGATGCGCTCGCGGAAGACCTCGTTCAGCGCCTTGCCGCTGATCAG
>JBBQAI010000041.1:0-33533 GCA_038316205.1 Burkholderiales bacterium | reverse complement strand
CCGCGCGTGTAGGGCGCCACCGGCACGTTGACCATGTTCGTGCCCTTGGGCACAGCACCGCTGTAGGGGTACAGCGGGTGCTGGAAGAAGCTGCACATCAGCACGCGCTCGTCGCCGGCAATGATGTCTTCGGTGCCATTGCCGTGGTGCACATCGAAGTCGATGATGGCCACACGCTGCAGGCCGTGCACGTCCAGCGCGTGCCGCGCGGCGATGGCCACGTTGTTGAAGAAGCAAAAGCCCATCGCCTCGTCACGCGTGGCGTGGTGGCCGGGTGGTCGCACGCAGCAGAAGGCGTTTTCGGCGCGGCCTTCGATCACGTCGTCAGTGGCCGCCACGGCCGCACCAGCGGCGCGTAGCACGGCGACCAGTGTGCCGGGACTGGCAATGGTGTCGGGGTCCAGCGCGCGGCTGCGGCCTTCGTCGCGCACGTGCGCCAGCACGTCGCTGATCTCGCTGCTGTAGTTTGACGTGTGGGCCCTGTTGATCTGCGCCAGCGTGGCCTGCGGCGCGTCACGGTATTCCAGCGCGATGTCCAGACCGGTGGCCAGCAGGTGGTCGGCAATCGCGTCCATGCGCGCCGGGCATTCAGGGTGGCCGGGGCCCATGTCGTGCAAGCGGCAATCCGGGTGGCTGTAGAACACGGTGCTCATCGGGAGATTGCGTCTTTAAGTGTTGGGTTATGGTGCCGCGATGGATGCAAACGTGGCGCGTCAGCTATCGCAACTGGTCGATCAGATTAGCACGATCGTCGTGGGCAAACGCCCGCAGATCGAGGACTGCATCGCCTGCCTGCTGGCCGGCGGCCACCTGCTGATCGAAGACGTACCCGGCGTCGGCAAGACCACGCTGGCCCACGCGCTGGCGGTCAGCCTGGGGCTGGATTTTCGCCGCGTGCAATTCACCGCCGACCTGATGCCGAGTGACCTCATCGGCGTGAGTGTGTTCGAGCGCGCGAAGGACGCCTTTGTCTTCCATCAAGGCCCGGTGTTCGTGCAGGTGCTGCTGGCCGACGAGATCAACCGCGCTGGCCCGAAGACGCAGAGCGCGCTGCTCGAAGCGATGGAAGAGCAGCAGGTCTCGGTCGAGAACGAAACGCGCCCGCTACCGAAGCCCTTCTTCGTCATCGGCACGCAGAACCCCAGCGACCAGCTGGGCACCTACCCGCTGCCGGAAAGCCAGCTCGACCGCTTCCTGTTGCGCATCACGCTGGGCTACCCCGACCGTGCCGCCGAACGTGAACTGCTGACCGGCGGCGACCGCCGCGCTGCGGCGATGCAGCTGAAGCCGCTGTTGCCGCCCGCCGCCCTGGCTGCTGCGCAGCAAGCCGTGCTGGCGGTGCGGGCTTCAGAACCGTTGCTGGACTACCTGCAGGCCTTGATCGCGGCCACGCGCTCTGGCGCCTGGTTCAGCGAGGGCCTGTCGCCGCGCGCCGGCATCGCCGTGCTGCGCGTGGCCAAAGCGCGCGCGCTGATGGCCGGGCGCGACTACGTGGCACCCGACGACATCCAGGCCATCCTGCCGCAGGCCATCGCGCACCGCCTGACGCCGGTGGCCGGTGCGGGCCGTGGGTCAGTTGAACAAGTGCGGGCGATGGTCGAGGCCACCGCAATCCCCTGAACGGGATGCTGTCGCCCCGCGCGTGGTTCCGGGCCTGGTGGCAAAGCCGCCTGCCCCTGACCGACACCTGGGTGCTGGGCCAGCGCAACATCTACATCCTGCCGACCAAGGCCGGCATCACCTTCGTCGGCACGCTGGCGGTGATGATGCTGGCGTCGATCAACTACCAGTTGAACCTGGGCTTCGCGCTGACCTTTTTGCTGGTCGGCGCGGCGCTGGTGTCGATGCACATGACGCACGGCAACCTGCGCGGGTTGACGCTCCACCTGCGGCCGGCCGGCCCGGGTTACGCCGGTGCAGCAGCGCTGCTGGAAGTGGTCATCACCAACCCCGGCCGCGAGCGCCTGGCCTTGGCGCTGCACTTCGAGGACCGCAGCGCCCACGGGCGGGCTTTCGACTGGAGCGACGCGCCGGCCGAAGGCCAGACCACGGCCCACGTCAGCATCGCGCCGCCGCGTCGCGGCTGGCACGCGGTGCCGGCGATGGTGGTCGAAACGGTCTTCCCTTTCGGCCTGTTCCGCGCCTGGACGGTGTGGCGGCCGGCCGCCCGAGTGCTGGCCTGGCCGCAGCCCGAAACCGCGCCGCCGGCCCTGCCCAGCGGCGGCACGTCGGCGTCCGACGAACGCGCCACCCGGCGCAGCAGCGGCAGCGAACTGGACGGCGTGCGGCCGTGGCGGCGCGGCGACAGCATGCGCCAGGTGGCCTGGAAAAAGGTGGCGCGCAGCGGAGAACTGGTCAGCCGCGAAACCGCCGGTACCGTGCAGCGCGAACTGTGGCTGGACTGGGCCGACACCCACGGCGGCGACCCCGAGTTGCGCCTGTCGCGCCTGGCCGCCTGGGTGCTGCAGGCCGAACGCGAAGGCCGCATCTGGGGCCTGCGCTTGCCCGGTGCGGATCTGCCACCGGGCCAGGGCGACGCCCACCAGCGCGCCGCGCTGGACCGCCTGGCGCTGTGGCCATGACGGGCCTGCAAGCCTGGCGCGAGCGCGCGCAGCACCTGCCGCGCGACACCCGCGACACCCTGTTCCACCTGAGCGTGCTGGCATGGGCCAGCGCCCCGCATCTGCTGCATTTGCCGCTGTGGTGCGGTGGCCTGACGGTGGCCTTGCTGCTGTGGCGCGCCCGGCTGGCCTTGGTGGGCGCCGCGTTGCCCGGACGCTGGGTGATCGCCAGCGTGCTGGTGCTGGCCGCCGCGCTGACGCTGTGGGGTGAGAACACGCTGTTGGGCAAGGAAGCCGGGATCACCATGCTGGTCGTGCTGATGGCGCTGAAGACGCTGGAACTGCGCGCCCGTCGCGACGCACTGGTGGTCTTCTTCCTGGGCTTTTTCCTGGTGCTCACCAACTTCTTGTACTCGCAGACCTTGTTGACCGGCGTGTGGCTGCTGGTGGCGGTGTGGGGCCTGCTGACGGCACTGGCGCTGGCCCACATGACCGTCGGCCGGCCGCCGCTGTGGCGTGCCGGCCGGGTGGCCGCACGGGCCGCGCTGTGGGGGTTGCCGCTGATGCTGCTGCTGTTTGTGCTGTTCCCGCGCATCGGCCCGCTGTGGGGCCTGCCGCAGGACGCAGCCGGCCGCACCGGCCTGTCGGGCACCTTGCGCCTGGGCGGCGTGGCCAGCCTGGCCGAAGACGACGCCATCGCAATGCGCATCCGCTTTTTCGGCCGCGTGCCGCAGCCCGAACAGATGTACTTCCGCGGCCCGGTGCTCAGCGGTTTCGACGGCCGCGAATGGACGCGACTGGTGCCCAACTTTCCGGCCGCGCAACGCCCCCGCTTGGACCTGGAGGTGCGCGGCGAAGCGCTGGCTTACGAGATGACCGTCGAAGCCAGCCGACTGCCCTTGCTGCCGTTGCTGGAATTGACGCCCGACACGCCGGCCGATGCACCGCAGGCCGAAGGCTGGCTGCTGACACTGCGGCCCGACGCGCAGTGGCAACTGGACCGCCCGGTCATCGAACGCCTGCGCGTCACCGCCCGCGCCTGGCTGGACCACCGCCACGGCCCGCGCGCCGAGGTGCCCGGCCTGCGCGACCTGCTGGACCTGCCGCCGCGCGCCAACCCGCGCACCCTGCAGTGGGCCGCGCAACTGCGCGCGCAGCCCGCGCTGCAGCAGGCCGACGCGCGCACACTGGCCGACGCCGTGCTGCGCTATATCCGCGCCGGCGACTACACCTACACGCTGGAACCGGGGGCCTATGGCGGTCCGGGCACCACCGGCAACGACGCCATCGATGAGTTCTGGCTCGACCGCAAGCTGGGCTACTGCGAGCACTACGCCAGCGCCTTCGTCGTCATCATGCGGGCGATGGGCGTGCCGGCCCGCATCGTCACCGGCTACCAGGGCACCGACGCGGAGCCGCAAGACGGCTACTGGATCGTGCGCCAGCGCAACGCCCACGCCTGGGCCGAGATCTGGCAGGCTGGCACCGGCTGGATCCGGGTGGACCCCACCGCCGCCGTCGCCCCCGACCGCGTGCAACGCGGCCGCAGCCTGCGCCCGCCGCCGGGGCTGGTGGCGGGCGCCATCAACAGCATGAACCCGGCCCTGGCCGACCTGCTGCGCAAGCAATGGGAAGGCTTGAACAACCGCTGGAACCAGTGGGTGCTGAGCTACGCGCGCGGCCAGCAATTCGACCTGATGAAGGCGTTGGGCTTCGAAGCGCCGAGCTGGCAGGACCTGGCGGTGCTGCTGACCCTGCTGCTGTGCGCTGGCGCCCTGGGTGGCGCCGGCTGGGCCTGGTGGGACCGCCGCCGGCAAGACCCCTGGCAGCGTCTGCAGCAGCGCGTGCAGGCCCGTCTGCTGACCTTGGGCGTGACGGTGCAAGCCCACCACGCACCGCGTGCCCGAGCGGCGCTGGTGCGCGCCGCTCTGGGCCCGCGAGGGGCCGCAGTGGCCGACACGCTGGACGCGCTGGACGCCGCGCGCTACGCCCAGGCCGGCCCCGCCGCCACGCCGCAGCGCGCCTGGTGGCGGCGCTTCCGGGCGGCGGCCCGCGAGGCCGCCTGAGGGCCCATCGGCTCGATCTGTGGCAATCTTGCGCCGAGATGGCGCAGTTCCCGACGATTCCCTACACCCACCACGAGATCCTCGGCCTGGCCGAGCCCTTTGCGCGGCGCGGCCTGCGGATCGATCTGGCGGCCAGCGACCTCGCTGAGCGGCGGCTGGCTTTCGCGCCCGTCGACCACCCCGGCGGCGGTCCTGCCGGCAGCGATGTACGGGCGGCGCTGTGTCTCGAAAACCCACACCCCCAGCGTTACCGCCTGACCCGCGTGTTGACCCTGCGTGATACCGCGAAAGACGCACCGCAAGACGGCGCGAAAGACGGCCCGCCAGCCAGCCTGCAGGTCGACGGCGACAGCCCGGCCAGCGTGCTCGACGCCATCGCCGCCGTGCCGCTGGCGGTGCAGTTCATCGGCGTGCCCGGCTGCGCCATCGCGCTGGACCACCACCTGGTGCTGCGCGCCGACACGGCCTCCGGCAGCGACCTGACACCTCGGCTGACATTGACCCACGCCACCGCCCACATCGCCGACCTGACGCTCAAGGTGCGCATCCCGGCCGTCACCGGTGTGCCCGCTGAAGTCCACCTCAACGCGCCCACCGGCGACAGCATCCAGTTGCCCGACGACCTGCTGGCCGTTCTGGGCTGGCCCTGGTCACGGCTGCAACGCGTGCAGCACGGTTGGACCGCCGTGCTGCGCCTGAGCGGCAAGGACGAGGTGCGCAACGGCGTGTCCACCACCACGCGCAGCCGCGACGCCGAAGCGCGCGTGCGCGCCACCGTGGAACACCTGGTGCGCACGTTGGCCGAACCGCCGGCGCGCTTCCACGAACGCTGGGCTGCGCGGCGCTGGGGCGTGACACTGCGCCGGGCCACGCCGCTGCTCGGCGGCATCGCGCTGCTGCTGGGCGCTGCCGCCGTGCCCCGCATCGACTTGGCCGAAGACTCGGTGCTGCGCATGCTGATTTTCCACGCGCCGCCGCTGCTGCTGGTGGCCTTGTTCTGCATGCGAGAGATGCCGCGCATCGAGATCCCGCCGCTGCCCCGCGCGTCCCGGTCCCTGCACTGGCGTGAGGGTGCAGGCAGCGGGTCGCCCTCAGCTGTACAGGACCTGCAGCAGAGCTGAAATCGCCACCGCCACCGCCACCGCCACCGCCCCAATCGCCCATGCAGTCGAACCCGCTGAACATCCCGCCCGTCTCCATCGCCACCGCCAAGGCGGCCTTGATCGAGCAGTACGCCGACCCCGTGCTGCGCCGCCGCGCCACCATGCTGTGGGGCACGCGCGGCGTCGGCAAGTCGTCGGTGGTGCGCCAGGTGGCGGCCCATTTCAACGTGCCGCTGGTGGACTTGCGGCTGACCACCATCGAACCGGTGGACATCCGCGGCGCCATCTACGCCGACGAGGTGCAGGGCAAGACGGTGTGGTTTCCGCCCGAGTTCCTGCCCACCGCCGACCAGCCCGCCGGCATCCTGTTCCTGGATGAGCTGACTGCGGCCGATCAGCGCCTGCAGATCAGCGCTTATTCGCTGATCCTCGACCGCAAGGTCGGCCATTACGTGCTGCCCGACGGCTGGCAGGTCATCGCCGCTGGCAACGCCAGTTTCCACGGCGCGGTCAGCCACGACATGGGCACGGCGCTGGCCGACCGCATGTTCCATTTCAACGTGCAGACGGCCATCGACGCCTTCATCGACCACGCCATCGCAGGCGACTTCGCACCCGAAGTGATGGCCTATTTGCGGGTGCGCCCCGACCGACTGGACGACACGCAGGCGCAACTGGCCGGCGACCACCTGGTGGGCGCCAGCCCGCGCGGCTGGGAAGACATTTCCAACCTGCTGAAATCGGGCTTGTCCGAAGCCATGCAGCGCGTCTTCGTGCAGGGCCGCATCGGCGCGGCCAACGCCGCCGAATTTTTCGGTGTGATGCGCGAATTGAAGTCCGGCGCCGATGTGCTGAAGCTGCTGGCAGCCCGACCCGGCCCCGAGACCACGGCCTTGCTGCCGCGCACGCTGGATGGCCTTTACGGCCTGCTCTACGGCCTGCTGGCCGCCTGCACCGATGCGCCCCGGTTCAGTCGGGCGTTGGAGATCGTCGAGCAACTGCCTGACATGGACAGCGCCGTGCCCTTGCCGATTCGTGAAGCGCAAACGCTGGCGATGGAGCTGATGATGCAGAAGGCTCTGGGCAGCGGGCTGGAATTGGCCATCATCGACAGCCCGGCTTACGGCCGCTATGCCGAGCGGCGCCGCCGCGACAGCGCCGGTGGCTGAACCCTGCGAGATGAAGCACCGCGGCACGCGCGCGGTGCTGCGCATGGTGGAGTACGCGCCGTCCACCGGCGGGCTGGCGCTGTGGGTCAAACATGTCGATCTGAGCGCAGCGCAGAGTGCGCAGCGGCAGGCTTTGCAACCCGGCGCGCGTGCAGCGCAGCAACGCCCGCCGCCATGCCCGCCGCCATGCCCGTCGCCTATCGCCACCGACGGCTACACGCTGCACTACGACCCCGGTTTCGACAACCTGCCGCTGGCCCAACAAACCGGCCTGGTGGCCCACGCGGTGCTGCACATTGCGCTGCGCCACCCGCAGCGCTACGACGAACTGAAGCAGCGTATCGCCGATGTGGACTTGCAGCTGTTCAACACCTGCGCCGATGCCATCGTCAACAGCACACTGGGCCATCTGGCCTGGCTGCAACTGCCGCCGAACGCGCCGACGCTGGAAGCCCTGCTGGCCAGCGCGCTGGGTCTGAGCCCGGGTGCTGAAGCGGCGCTGCTGGAATGGGATGTCGAGCACCTGTACCGCGCCATCGACGACCGCCGAAGTGACGCCAACGGGCGGCGCGATGACGGCCCGCGTTCTTCACGCACCCGCGCGTTGGGCGCCGGCACGCCAGTGGACCTGATGACCGCCAGCGGCGACGCCACGTCGCAAACCCCCGAACAAGCCCCGGAAGTACAGGCCGAGCAAGCTCGCGAATGGCACGAACGCCTGCTGCGCGCCCACGCCAACGACGGCATCTTCTCAATGCTGCGCACCCTGCTGGCCGACCTGCCGCGCAGCCGCACGCCGTGGGAGCAGTGGCTGCGCACGCAGCTCACCCGCAGCCTGGCACCGAAACGCGAGCTGTCGTGGTCGCGGCCGTCGCGGTCTTACATCGCCAACCAGGGCCGCGCCGGCGCACACCGGCGCATGCCTTTCGAGCCCGGACACAGCAGCACGAAAGCGGTGCCCCGGCTGGTCGTCATCGTGGACGTTTCGGGCTCCATCGAAGACAGCTTGATGGACCGCTTCGCCCGCGAAGTCGAAGCGCTGACGCGGCGCCTGGAAGCCGCGCTCGTGCTGGTCATCGGCGACGACCGCGTGCGCCGCGTGGCGCGTTTCGAGCCGGGCAAATCAGACCTGCGCAACATCGAATTCCAGGGCGGCGGTGGCACCGATTTCACGCCGCTGCTGCAAGAGGCCGACCTGCACCACCCCGACATCGCCATTGTGCTGACCGACCTCGACGGCCCTGTCGCGTTCAAACCGCGCTGGCCGGTGTTGTGGGCCGTGCCCGAGGCCCACGCCCATGCCATCGCGCCCTTCGGGCGCAAGCTGGTGCTGGCCTGAGCGCTGCCGATAATCGGGGCTGCTTTCCTGCATGCCTTCGAGCCTGTCTTCTTGCATGACTTCTTTCTTCCGACAGTCTGTCTCGCCCCTGATCACCGGCCTGCGCCTTGCGCTGGCGTCATTGCTGCTGCTGGCCTGGATGGCCCCGACGCATGCCGCCCCGCGCGAGCACCGCGGCGTCGCCAAAGCAAAAACCAAAGCCAAGGTTAAAGCACCAGCCGAGCCCGTCTATGGCAACAGCGCCGAGGTACTGGCCTTCGCTGCCGAGGTAGCCGAACGCCGCCAGTTGCCACGTGAGTGGATCACTCTGGAACTGGCGCAGGCGCGGCGCCTCGAAGCCGTGCGCAAGCTGGTGATGCCGCCGCCGGCCGGCACCGCGAAGAACTGGGCGGCCTACCGCGCGCGCTTCGTCGAACCGCAGCGCATACAAGCCGGCCTGGCGTTCTGGCGCACCAACGAGGCCTGGTTGCAGCAGGCCGAAGCCCGCTGGGGCGTGGCGGCCGACATCGTGGTGGCCATCGTCGGCGTGGAGACGTTTTATGGCCGTGTCACCGGCAATTTCCGCACGCTGGACGCACTGGCCACGCTGGCCTTCAGCTTCCCGCCCGGCCGCAAAGACCGCAGCGCCTACTTCCGCAGCGAACTCGAAGAATTCTTCGTGCTGTGCGCGCGCGAAGGCAGCGATCCGCAGGCGGTCAAAGGCTCTTTCGCGGGCGCTTTGGGCTTGCCGCAATTCATGCCCGGCAGCCTGAACCGCCTGGCTGTTGATCTGGACGGCGACGGCCACATCGACCTGCTGAACAGCAGCGCCGACGTGGTCGGCAGCGTGGCCCATTACCTGGCCGAGCATGGCTGGCAGCGCGGAATGGCGACCCAATATGCGGTGGACGTCCCGGTGGACGCCGCCGACCGCGCCGCGCTGCTGCTGCCCGACATCCTGCCCACGTTCACCGCCGCGCAATTCACCGCGCGCGGCGCGCTGCTGGACGCCGCCGGTCTGGCCCACACCGGCCCGTTGGCTCTGGTGGAATTGCAGAACGGCGAGCGCGCGCCCATCTACGTGGCCGGCACGCAGAATTTCTACGCCGTGACCCGCTACAACTGGAGCAGCTACTACGCGATGGCGGTTATCGACTTGGCGCAAGCACTGACCCAGGCCCGGCAAGCGGCGAGGGGACCCTGAAAGCTCGGCTTGAGACTGGCACCTGATCGGTGCGGCGGAAAACTTCTCACACTGCGTCAACCGCCGTCACAACACCGGCGTTGGATGCCCAAGCCCGGCGCATGTCGGGTCGCTCGGCGGGTTCGGAGCTTCTCGAATCCGGTTGAATGGTGAGACAAAAATGACCAAGAACCTCCTGATCGCTGCCCTGCTGACCACCTCTGCCGCTTTCAGCTTCGCGCAAGCCCCGGCCAAAGCCGTGACCCCCGCCGGTGCCACGCCGGTTGCCGCTGCTGCCATTGCCACCCCGGCTGTGCAAGCCGCGGCGCCTGCTGCGAAAAAGACCGCCAAAAAGGCTGGCAAGAAGAAGTCCGCCAAGGCCGCCAAGGCCGCCGCTGCCAAGTAAATCGCAGCGTCTTGAAGGGAAGGGGCCGGTGCAAACCGGCCCCTTTTCATGTCCGCTCGACGGCGGTCAAGCCGCCATCGGCACCAGGAAATCGCGGCTGATGCCCACGCCCAGGTCGTTGACGCGGTCGAGGAAGGCGGTCAGGTAAGCGTGCAGGCCGGTCGACAAGATTTCATCGATGCGCCCGTATTGCAGGTCGGACCGCAGGCGCCCGGCGCGGCGCAGGGTTTCGCTGCTCTGCTCGTTGGCCACCATTTCAAGATTGGCCACCACGTCGTTCATGCAGGCGGCCAATGAACGCGGCATGTCCGGCCGCAGGATCAGCAGTTCGGCCACCTTGGCCGGGTGGATGACGTTGCGGTAGACCTTGCGGTAGATCTCGAAGCCCGAGACCGAACGCAGGATGGCGCTCCAGTGGTAGAAATCCACCTCGATGGTTTCCATCGCCGAGCCCGGACCGAAATAGTCACCACCGGCCAGCGCCTGGAACTTCACGTCCAGCAACCGCGCGGTGTTGTCGGCGCGTTCCAAGAAGGTGCCGATGCGCAGGAAGTGCAGCGCTTCGTCCTGCAGCATGGTGCCCACGGTGACGCCGCGGCTGAGGTGGCTGCGGAACTTCACCCACTCGAACAAAGTGCCAGGGTCGCGCTGGAATTCGCCCTGGTCGGCGTCGAGCATGCGGTTGAATTCCAGCCAGGTCTGGGTCTGCGTTTCCCAAACCTCGGTGGTCAGTGCGCCGCGCACGGCCCGGGCGTTTTCGCGCGCGGCACGCAGGCAGGCCACGATGCTGCTGGGGTTGCTGGCGTCACTGACCATGAAGTCCATGACGCTTTGCGGCGTGACTTCGTTGTACTTCTTGGAATACGGGCCGGTCAGTTCACTGATCGACAGCAAACCGCGCCAGCCGGTCTCGGCCATGTCGGCGCTTTGCGGCAACAGTGACGTTTGGTAGTTGACGTCCAGCATGCGCGCGGTGTTCTCGGCGCGCTCCATGTAGCGCGCCATCCAGAACAGGTGGTCGGCAGTTCTTGAAAGCATGATCAGTCCTCGGCCTCAGTCTTTCGTCTTCAATCTTCGTCTTTAATCCTCAAGAACCCAGGTGTCCTTGGTGCCGCCGCCTTGCGACGAATTCACCACCAAGGAACCTTCCTTCAGCGCCACACGCGTCAAGCCGCCGGGCACGGTCTGCACGCTCTTGCCCGAACTCAGCACGTAAGGACGCAGGTCGATGTGGCGCGGCGCGATGCCACTCTCCACGACAGTCGGGCAGGTGCTGAGGCTCAAGGTGGGTTGGGCGATGTAGTTGTCAGGCCGCGCCTTGACGACGATCTTGAATGCCTCGACCTCGGCCTTCGTCGCAGCCGGACCCACCAGCATGCCGTAGCCACCCGCACCGTGGACTTCCTTGACCACCAGTTCGTGCATGTGGTCCATCACGTATTGCAGGTCGTCCTTGTCGCGGCATAAATAAGTCGGCACGTTGTTCAGAATGGGCTTTTCGCCCAGGTAGAACTCGATCATCTTGGGCACATACGGATAGATGCTCTTGTCGTCGGCGATGCCGGTGCCCACCGCGTTGCTCAAGGCGATATTGCCGGCGCGGTAAACCTCCAGCAGGCCCGGGCAACCCAACGTGCTGTCGGGGCGGAAGGCCTTGGGGTCGAGGAAGTCGTCGTCGACGCGGCGGTAGATCACGTCCACGCGCTTGGGGCCTTGTGTGGTGCGCATGTAGACGAAGCCGTCCTTGACCACCAGGTCTTGCCCTTCGACCAATTCCACCCCCATCTGCTGGGCCAGGAAGGCGTGCTCGAAGTAGGCGCTGTTGTACATGCCGGGGGTCAGCACCACCACGTTGGGTTCGTTGACACCGGCGGGCGCAACGGCGCGCAGCGTTTCCAGCAGCAAGTCGGGGTAGTGGGCCACCGGTGCCACGCGGTGCATGGCGAACAGATCGGGGAACAGCCGCATCATCATCTTGCGGTTTTCCAGCATGTAGCTGACCCCGCTGGGCACGCGCAGGTTGTCTTCCAGCACGTAGTAGTCGCCACTGCCGTCGGCGTTGCCGGCGCGCACGATGTCGATGCCCGAGATGTGCGAATACACGTTGCCCGGTAGGTTCACACCCATCATCTCGGGCCTGAACTGCGCGTTTTTCAGCACTTGCTCGGTGGGCACGATGCCGGCCTTCAGGATGTTCTGGTCGTGGTAGACGTCATGCAGGAAATGGTTCAGCGCCGTGACGCGCTGAGCCAGGCCAGCTTCCATCGCCGTCCATTCCTGCTGGGGAATGACGCGCGGAATCAGGTCGAAGGGAATCAGCCGTTCGGTGCCCGAGCCGTCTTCGTCTTTCGCGCCGTAAACCGCGAAGGTGATGCCCACACGGCGAAAGATCATGTCGGCTTCTTCGCGCCGCGCCTGCATGCTGGCACTGGGCTGGCGGGCCAGCCAGCGCCCGTACACGCGGTACTGCTCGCGGACCTCTTCGGTCACGCTGTTCATTTCGTCGTATGGCGACCTCATGGTGGTGCTCGCTCCTTTTTTATGTTGGGTCAGGCTAGCAACTCGCGTTCCGTCGCCGCTGCCTGGGGCGGGAACGCGCGGGTGGTGACACCCACGGACAGCCGGGGCTGTCCGCCGCCACGGATGACGCCGCGCAGCGGGGTGACGTCGCCGAAATCACGGCCCACGGCCACGCGCACATGGCCGCTGCCGGGCAATACGTCGTTGGTCGGGTCCAGGTCCAACCAGCCTGCGCCGGGGCCGCTGTTGGGCACACCTGGCGTGCCCGGGCACCACACCTGCACCCAGGCATGCGAGGCATCGGCACCCTGCATCACAGCGCCGCCTTCGGGCGCGCGCGTCAGCAGGTAGCCGCTGACATAGCGCGCCGGCACGCCGCGCATGCGCAGCACGCCGGCCATCAGGTGGGCGAAGTCCTGGCAGACGCCGCGCTTTTCCTGCAACACGGTGGCCAAGGGCGTATCGATGTTCGTGCTGTCGCTTTCATAGCGGAAGTCGGCGTGGATGCGTTGCATCAGTTCGATGGCCAGCCCCGCAATGGGGCGGCCCGACCGGAACAGGCCGTCGCCGTAGGCGCGCAGGGCCGGCAGGCGCGGCACAAATGGCGAAGGCAGGGCGAATTCGACCACCGGCTCGAATGGCGCCTGCGCGACATAGCGCAGGCTGGCAGCCAGCGCGTCCCAGGACGGCGAAGACTCGGGCCGCAGGTCGGCAAAACGCGGCGCCACGCGCAAGCGGCTGACCGCCCGCACGCACAGGTTGTGGTGCGGCTGCGCCAGGCTGAAGTGGCGCACGGCATTGCCCAACACATCGACGCTGTCGCGCGACTGCGCGGGCGGCGGCTCGATGTTCAGATCAAAGGACAGCAGGCGTTGGTGTTCATCCTGCAGCGGCTGCAAATGCGCCAGATGATGAGCCAGCGACACCGGCGCGCTGTAGCCGTAGCGCGTCTCGTGGGTCACTTCCAACAGCACGCTCATACCCGCTGGTCCACGCCTTGCGCCAAGTTGAAGTAGCGCTCGCCGACGCGGTCGGCCAGCGCCGAGGCGCGCTGGGCCAGCGAGGCCGACAGCCCGCGCAGCGCTTGCGCGATGGCCCCGTCGTCAGCGCCGCGCAGCGATTCCAACGTCATGCCCGTGCCCTCGACCGGCAACAAGGCCAGCAGCCGCTGCAGGCTGTCGGCATCACCGGGCAGCTTGCTCAGTTCCGTGCGCAAGCGGCGCAGCACGCCGGCAAAGGCGCGCGGGTTGGCGCTGTCCAGCACCAGCAAATCGGCCAGCGCCAGCAGGTCTTCGTGGCGCTGGTAGCGGGCGCGGAAGGTGATGACGCTGTCGAACAATTCCAGCAGCAGTTCGATGCCGGCCACGCTGCCCAGCGCCTGCGCATCGACGAAGGCCTGCATGCGGGTGGCCACACCGATCAGGCGTTCCGACAGGCGGCCCACGGTCATCAGCCGCCAGCCGTGGTCGCGCGTCATGCGGTCGCTCTGCGCACCCGTCACCGCCGCCAACTGCATCGCCAAATGGTCCAGCGCGGGCAGCACCTGGGTCAGCGTGGGCAGTTCGTCGCCGCTGGTTTCCAAAGCCCGGGCAAAGCCTTCGCGCATGTTGCGGATCAAGCCCCAGTGCTCGGACGACAAGCGCTCGCGCAGCGCCGTCGACGAACGTTCCAGTGCGTTCAGGTTGTAGGCAACGCTGGTCGCACCCTTGGCGCCGTCGAGGTTGGACAAGCCGGCCAGCAAGGCGCGCTCGAACAAGGTGGCCGACTGCACGAGGGTGGGCACGCCCAGCGGCGCCAGTCCGGTCTTCACGGCCAGTGCCGATAGCGCCTGCAGCACGGCGGGCGGAGCGTCGTTGTCGGCGTCGATCAGCATCAGCGTGGCCCGTGCCAGGCGCACCAGTTGCTCCAGGCGTTCGGTGTAGCGGCCCAGCCAGAACAGGTTCTCGCCAGTGCGGCTGCTGACCGGGCGGTGGCGCTGCGCGATGTCGTCGACCTGCAGGCGCTTGGGCAACATCGAGTAAGCGTCCACCGGCCCGTCGGTCAACACCCAGGTGTCCAGGCTGGTGCCGCCACGCTGCATGCTGACGCTGCCGTCTTCACGCCGCGCCACCCGCGTCATGCCGCCGGGCAGCACGTGCCAGCGGCCGCCACCATCGGCCACGGCGTAGACACGCACCATGGCCGGGCGCGCGGCAACGGCACCAGAGCCCCAGATCGGTGCGCGCGAGAAACGCAAGCGGCCTTGCAGCGTCCAGGCGTCGGGGTCGTCGTCGATGGCGTTGTCGGCCGATTCGCGAAGCTGGGACGTCCGACCGCCGCCCGGGTAGGTGCTGCGCACGATCTTGTTGGCGACATCCCTGCGGGCGTTGCGCCAGGCTGCGCCCTCGCCGCACCACCAGGTGGGCAGGGCAGGTAGCAGAAGGTCTTGCCCCAGCAAGCGGCGGGCGATGGCGGGCATGAAGCCCTGGATGGCCGGTGACTCGAGGAAAGCTCTCCCCAGCGCATTGGCCATCACCACCGTGCCGGCCCGCGCGGCCTGCAGCAATCCGGGCACGCCCAGGCTGCTGCCGGACAGCAGTTCCACCGGGTCGCACCAGTCGTCGTCCAACCGGCGCAGCATGCCGTGCACGGGCTCCAGGCCTTCCACCGTCTTCAGGTACAGGCGCTCGTTGCGCACCGTGAGGTCGCCGCCTTCGACCAGCGGCAGGCCCAGGTAGCGCGCCAGGTAGGCGTGCTCGAAATAGGTTTCGCTGTAGGGCCCGGGCGTCAGCAGCACGACGCGCGGTGTGGCGTGGCCCATGCCGCGAGCCACCTCGCGGGCGCTGGCTTCCAGCGTGTCCAGCAGGCGGCGGTAGCTGCTGGCGATGCGCTGCACGCGCAGGTCGCGGAAGGCGTCGGGAAACTGCCGCGCAATGACCAGCCGGTTGTGCAGCACATAGCCCAAGCCCGACGGCCCCTGCGTGCGCTGCGCCACCTGGCACCAGCGGCCGTCGGGGCCGCGCGCCAGGTCGAAGGCCACGATGAACAGGCGCAGCCCTTCGCTGCCGCCCGGCCCCGGCGGGGGCTTCACGCCCACCATGGGGCGCAGCCAACCTGGGTGGCGCAGCAGCAGGGCCGGCGGCAGCAGGCCTTCGTGCAGCAGACGTTGACCTTTGGAGCCACCGCCGTACAGGTCGGCCAGCATTAGTTGCAGCAGTTCGGCGCGCTGCATCACACCGGCCTCGATGCCCGCCCAGTCGGCCGCCTCAATCAACAGCGGCAGCAATTCCAGCGACCAGGCGCGCGACGCCGAAGCCGCGTTGCCCGGGTCGCCGAACACGTTGTGCGTGACGCCGTCCAGGCGGATGCACTGGGCCACCTGGCCCACGCGTCGGTCGAGGTCTTCGGCCGTGTCCAGATTGCCCGGCGGCACCGGCAGGCTGCGCGCAAAACCGCGCCACGAAGTGCGCAACGCGCCGTTGCCCGCGCGCATTTCATCCCAGACACCGGCCTCGGGCGCGGCGAACCGGCTGAGCAACGTGTGTTCAGCCGCCGTCGATACGGCCGACGCGGCCTCGAAAGGCAGTTGGCTCTGGGACTGGGACTGGGACTGGGACTGCGGCATGCCGACGAATCATCACACGCGCAGGTCGATCGTGAACGGGTGCTCCAGGCTGGGTGTGGCGGCCTTCACGTCCATCACACCTGGCGTGTGACCGAAGCGGAAGAAGCGCGACAGGCGGCGGCTTTCGGCCTCGTAGGAATTGACCGGGAAGGTGTCGCTGCCGCGCCCGCCCGGATGGGCCACGTGGTAGCGACAACCGCCCTGGCTGCGGCGGTTCCAGGTGTCCACCACGTCGAAGGTCAGCGGCACGTGGACCTTGATGGTCGGGTGCAGCGCCGACGGCGGCTGCCAGGCGCGGTAGCGCACGCCGCAGACAAATTCGCCGATGCGGCCGGTCGGCTGCAAGGGCAGCGCGCGGCCGTTGACGGTGATGACGTGGCGGTTGCCGTTCAGCCCGGTGACCTTCAGTTCCAGGCGCTCCAGCGACGAATCGACGTAGCGCGCGGTGCCGCCCGGTGAGCCCTCTTCGCCCAGCACGTGCCAGGGTTCCAGCGCGCTGTGCAGCGTGAGCTCGATGCCCTCGGTGGCCAGTTCACCGATCAAGGGGAAGCGGAAGGCGAAGTGCGGCGCGAACCACTCTTTGTCGAAAGCAAAGCCGGCCTGGTTCAGGTCGCCCAGCACGTCGTCGAAGTCCATCTTCACGAACGTCGGCAGCAAGAAACGGTCGTGCAGGCCGGTGCCCCAGCGCGTCAGGCGCGTCGTGCCACGGCCGCGATAGGGCTCCTTCCAGAACCAGGCCACCATGGCGCGCAGCAGCAGTTGCTGCGCCAGGCTCATGCGGGCGTGCGGCGGCATTTCGAAAGCCCGCAGTTCCAGCAAGCCCAGGCGGCCGGTGGGGCCGTCTGGCGAGTACAGCTTGTCGATACAGAACTCGCTGCGGTGGGTGTTGCCGGTCACGTCCACCAGCAGGTTGCGCAGCGTGCGATCGACCACCCAGGGCTGCACAGCACCGTGCAGCTTGAGGACCCGTTCCAGTTCGTTCAGCGCGATCTCGACCTCGTAAACCTGGTCGCTGCGGGCCTCGTCAAAACGCGGCGCCTGGCTGGTCGGGCCGATGAACATGCCACTGAACAAGTAGCTCAGCGCCGGGTGGTTGTGCCAGTAGGTGATCAGGCTGGCCAGCAGGTCGGGCCGGCGCAGGAAAGGGCTGTCGGCGGTGCTGGCGCCACCCAGCACGAAGTGGTTGCCGCCGCCGGTGCCGGTGTGGCGGCCGTCGAGCATGAACTTCTCGGCCGAAAGCCGTGTCTGGTGGGCCGCGTCATAGAGGAATTCGGTGTGATCGACCAGGTCCGTCCAGTTGCTGGCCGGGTGGATGTTGACCTCGATGACGCCCGGGTCGGGCGTCACCGACAACTGCTTCAAGCGCGGGTCGCGCGGCGGGCCGTAGCCTTCGATGACGATCTTGACCTTCAGCTCGGCGGCCGTGGCTTCGATGGCGGCCAGCAGTTCCAGGTAGTCCTCCAGGAACTTCAGCGGTGGCATGAAGATGTAGAGCACACCGCTCTTGCCGAGATTCTTCTTCGCGGCGGCTTTTTCGGCCGCTTTTTCAGCTTTGGGACCGTTGGCGCGCTGCGGGTCGCGCACTTCCACGCACAGCGCAGTGCGGATCAGTTCACCCGCCGATTCGAAGCGCCCCGGCACGGCCAGCGGGTCGCGCTGGAAGGCGTATTCGGGTTCATGGGCGGTGCCGGCCATGCGGTTGACGCCGGGCGCCGAGACTGGGTCAGGCGCCATGCCGGCGTCGGCCATTGGCCTGTCGCTCGTCATGCTGCTTCGAGCGGCCTGCTGCATGCGCAGCGCGGCTGGCGAGGGCAGTGGCGACAAGGGGGCATACGGGTCTTGCGTCAGCAACTGCGGGCGGTCGTCCTTGGCCGCCCAGGCCTGTGCGTCCAGTGGCAGGCGCAGGCCCATCGGCGAATCGCCGGGCATCAGGTACAGGCGCTCTTCGCGCAGGAACCAGGGGCCGGTCATCCAGGCTGGGCCGGTGGAGCCGGGCACTGGGGCCTGTTTCCCGTTCTTGTCGATCTGCCATTCGCGTTTCAGCGGCAGCAGATAGCCGACCGGCGCGTCCAGCCCCTGCGTGAAGACGCGGCGCAGGCGGGCGCGTTCCAGTTCGTCGTCGAGCCGGGCGTCGAAGGGATCGACGTTGACCGGCAGGCGGCGTTCGCGCCACAGGTAGTACCAGGTGTCCTCGAAACCGGGAAGCACGAACTTCGGGTCCAGGCCCAGGCGGCGGGTCAGCGTGTGGGTGAAGTTTTGCGCGTCGGCTGCGGTGTACGTGTGGTGATCGCGTTCGTCCGCGAACAGCGTCGGGTCGCTCCAGATCGGCTGGCCATCGGCCAGCCAGCCGATGGTCAACGCCCAACGCGGCAACTGCTCACCGGGGTACCACTTGCCTTGGCCGAAGTGCAGGAAGCCGCCCTGGCCGTACTGCGCCATCAGGCGGTGCACCAGCTCGGTGGCCAGACCGCGCTTGGTGGGGCCCAGCGCGTCGGTGTTCCATTCGGGCTCGTCGCGGTCGGCCACGGCCACGAAGGTGGGCTCGCCGCCCATGGTCAAGCGCACGTCCTGCGCCTTCAGCTTGCCGTCAACGGCATGACCGAGGTTGACGATGGCGCGCCATTGCTCGTCGGTGTAGGGCAGCGTGACGCGCGGCGATTCGTAGATGCGCGTCACCGCCATGTGGTGTTCGAACGCCACCTCGCACTCGTCCACGGCGCCGCTGATCGGCGCGGCCGAACTGGGTTCGGGCGTGCAGGCCACCGGGATGTGCCCTTCGCCGGCCAGCAGGCCCGACGTGGGGTCGAAACCGATCCAGCCGGCACCCGGCAGGTAGACCTCGCACCAGGCGTGCAGGTCCGTAAAATCGGTCTCGGCGCCCGACGGGCCGTCGAGCGATTTCACGTCGGGCTTGAGCTGAATCAAATAGCCCGAGACGAAGCGCGCGGCCAAGCCCAGGTGGCGCAGCGTCTGCACCATCAGCCATCCCGTGTCACGGCAGGAACCACTGCCGTTGGTCAGCGTGACCTCGGGCGTCTGCACGCCCGGCTCCATGCGGATCAGGTAGCTGATTTCACGCTGCAGCCGCTGGTTGATGCCGACCATGAAGTCGATGGTGCGCATCGGCTCCAGCGGGATGCTTTCGACGAAGGCCTTGAAGCGCCCGGTGAGCGGTTCCTTGACCAGATAAGGCACCAGGTCGCGGGCGCTTTCTTCGCTGTAGGCGAAGGGGAATTCTTCGGCTTCGGGTTCGAGGAAGAAGTCGAAGGGGTTGAGCACCGCCATCTCGGCCACCAGGTCCACCGTGATCTTGAATTCCCGCGCCTCTTCGTTGAAGACCAGCCGCGCCAGGTAATTGGCGAAGGGATCTTGCTGCCAGTTGATGAAGTGATCGGCCGGTTCGATGCGCAGCGAATAACTCAGGATGCGCGTGCGGCAGTGCGGTGCGGGGCGCAGACGGACGACTTGCGGGCCGAGGGCAACGCGGCGGTCGTACTTGTAGTGCGTGACGTGGTTCAGCGCGACATGGATGGACACGGGCTCTGGCTCCTGGGACCTTGGGGGCGGTCGATGCGGATGACTTGCAAGCGGCGGGCCACCTTTCGCTAAGGGGCGCCGGCCAGCGGGGCCCCCTCCACTCGATGATGCCAGTAACGCCGGGCCGCCCAGCGCTCGCAGAAGGCCGCGCTGCCTGCTGCTGCGCCCGCCGGCCAGGTCCACGCGCCGCAGCGGTCACTGCGCACGATGGCGATGCCGCGGTCGGCGTAACGCTGCATCACATCGGGCGCCGGGTGGCCGTAGCGGCTGCGGTAGGCAGCCTGCACCACAGCCACATCAGGCGCCACGGCGTCCAGGAAGGCGGGCGTCGATGAAGTGCGGCTGCCGTGGTGGGGCACCAGCAACACGTCGCTCTGCAGGGCTGCAGCACCCAGCCGTTGCAGCACGGCGGCTTCCTGCGGGGCTTCGATGTCGCCGGTCAGCAGCGCACTGCGGCCGCCTGGCGCCTGCACGCGCAGCACGCAACTCAGCGCGTTGGGCTTGAGGTTGCGGCTGTGGTCTTCGGCCACCGGCTGCAGCACGGCAAAGTGCACGCCGTCCCAGTCCCAGCTTTGCCCGGCGGTGCACAAGCTGTGCGGCACGCCCCGGCTCTGAGCCGTGGCCAGCAGCGGGTGGTCGGCGGTGAGCGACGACGACATCGCAACCACCGGCACCGCGCCCAGCACGGCCGCCGCGCCACCGACATGGTCCAGGTCGCGGTGGCTGAGCATCAGCATGTCGATGCGCGCTTCACCGCGCGCTCGCAGCAGCGGCACCAGCACACGACTGCCGGCGTCCACGTCGGGCGAGGTCTGCGGTCCGGTGTCGAAGAGCAGCAAATGGCCGCGCGTGCGCACCAGCACCGCCGTGCCCTGGCCGATGTCAGCGGCCACCAGCTCGAACTGGCCATCGTCGGGCCGTTGGACATACGGCAGCAGCACCGGCAGCACCAGCGGCAACGCCAACAGCCGCAGACGCCACGGCAGGGGCAGCACCAGCAGAAGCGCCGCCAACCAGCCCGCCGCGACAGCCCACGGCGGCGCCGCTGCAGCCGACCACACCACCGCCGGCGCGCTGGCCAACCACTGCAGGTAGACCGACAGCCCCTGCACCAACCCGGCCGCGACCGCCCACAGCGGTGGCAGCAGCACACCCAGCAGCGTCAGCGGCGTGATCAGCAAGGTCACCAGCGGAATGGCGACCAGGTTGGCCGCGTAGCCCACCAGCGAGATTTGCTGAAAGAAGGCCAGGCTCAGCGGCGCCAGGCCGATGGTGGCCACCGTCTGCGAGCGCAGGCCGTTGCGCACACCCAGCGCCAGCCGCGCGCGCCAACCGGCAACGACGGGCGGAGTCTGGCCCTGCACCGGTTCGCTGGCCACCAGCAACGCCACCGCGCCGAAAGACAGCCAGAAGCCGGGTTGCAGCAGCGCCCAGGGATCGAAGGCCGTGACCGCAACAGCCGCCCCCAGCAGCACCGCATGCAAAGGCCAGCGCAGGCCCCGCGTGCGCAGCAGCACCACCACGCCGATCATCCACACCGTGCGCTGGGCCGGCACACCCCAGCCGGCCAGCAGCGCGTAACCGGCGGCGGCCGCCCAGCCGCCCCAATGTGCAGCCGTGGGCGCCGGGCAGGCCAGTGTCCAGCGCGGCTGCAGGCGCCACAGCCTGCGGATCAGGCCGCCCACCAGCCAGGCGAAAAGGGTGATGTGCAAACCTGAAATCGACATCAGGTGTGCAACGCCGGTGATGCGGAACAAGTCCCAGCCGGGCCTGTCGATGGCCGCCTGGTCGCCGATGGCCAGCGCCGCCAGCACGCCGGCCGCTGCCGGGTCGGCGACGCGCGCCAGGATGGCGTCACGCACCGTCTGGCGCAGTCGTTCGACCGGATGGGCAACCGCTTCGGCCAGCTTCAGCGCCGGCGTTTCGGGTCGCGCACGCACGCTGCCGGTGCCGGCGATGCCTTGCTCGAACAGCCACAGCTCGACATCGAAACCGTGCGGGTTCAGCGTGCCGTGCGGCGCGCGCAGGCGCACCGTGAAACGCCAGCGCTGGCCGGCGCGCAGGTCTTCGCCGGGCGCGGCCAGCACGGTCTCGTCGTCGGCGCTGCGGTACCAGCCCAGCGACAGGCGCTGCGGCACGCGCACGGGCTTGCCGGCCAGGCTGGCGCTCTCGGTGTCCAGCACGAAACGCGGGCCCTGCGCGCCCAGGCGCGGCATCTCGGCGATGACACCCGTCACCTCGATGTCAGGCCCTTCCAGCGCGGGCAGCAGCGCGTCGTCCAGACGCCAGCTTGCACGCAGGCTGGTGCTGGCAAAACCCAGCGCAGCAGCCGCCAGCGCCAGGGTCAAGACAGCAGGCCAACGGGCGCGCCCCCGCCAGGCGACAAGCCCCACCAACAGCGCGGCGGCGGCCAACGCCAGCATCGGCGGCACGGGGTCCAATTCAGCCTGCCGCAATTGCAGAGCCACGCCCAGCAGCCAGCCCACCGCCAGACCGCCCAGCCGCGCAGTCCGTGCCGCTGGCCCGACCCTGGTTTTCATGCGGGCCAGTGTAGGATCGCGCCGCCTCGCTGCAGCACCTGCGGCACCCCCTTCGGAAGGCCCCCTGAATGAGCATCGCAGACCGCCTCCTGGCCCTCGGCATCACGCTGCCGCCCCTGTCCACGCCGGCTGCGGCCTATGTGCCCTACAGGCGCACCGGCCAGTTGGTTTTCCTGTCGGGCCACATCGCCAAGCAAGATGGCAAGGCCTGGGTCGGACAGCTGGGCACCGACACCGCTACCGAAGTCGGCAAGAGCGCCGCGCGCGCCGTGGCGATCGACCTGCTGGGCACGCTGCAAGCGGCTGTCGACGGCGACCTGAACAAGGTCAAGCGCATCGTCAAGGTGCTGAGCCTGGTCAACAGCGCACCGACATACACCGAGCACCACCTGGTCACCAACGGCTGCAGCGAACTGCTGGTGGCCGTGCTGGGCAGCGAGGTCGGCGCGCACGCGCGCAGCGCTTTCGGCGTGGCGCAGTTGCCGATGGGCGCCTGCGTCGAGATCGAGCTGATCGCCGAAGTCGAATGACCCGGCCGGCCGCCTGGCCCTTTGCAGCAGCGGTGCTGCTGCCGCTGGCCGCCGTGGGCGCGGCGCTCTACACGCAGTACCGGCTGGACATGCAGCCTTGCCCGTGGTGCGTGTTGCAACGGGCCATCTTCGTGGCCATCGCGCTGGCTGCGCTGCCGGGCTTGTTGATCCGCCTGCCGGTGCTGCGCAAAGCCTCGGCCGGACTGGCCCTGTTGCTGTCGGGCTGCGGCATCGCGGCCGCGCTTTGGCAGCACTTCGTGGCCGCATCCAGCAGCTCTTGTGCGCAGACCCTGGCCGACAAAATCGTGCAGGGCAGCGGCTTGTCAGAACGCTGGCCCGAGGTTTTTGCGGCCTACGCCAGTTGCGCCGACGCGGCCGTCAAGCTCTTCGGCGTGCCCTACGAGTTCTACAGCCTGGCGCTGTTCACGCTGCTGGCGGCGTTGATGGCCGCGCAGCTATTGGCGCGCGGCCGCAACCGTCGCCGCTGAACCGGCGGGAGCCGGTGCATTCAGCCCCTGCGACGCACCGCCGCGCCCGTCAGTCCGGCTGCACCCAGCGCCACCAGCACCAGGGCCAGGGAACCGGGTTCCGGCACCACGCCGTCGGCGTTGCTGGGCCGTCCGGCGATGACCTTGCTCCAGTGCAGCTGGTCTTGCTGGGTTGGCGAAGCCAGCACCCAGACGTTGGCTGTGTTGCTGAAGCTTTGCGAGGCGTTCAGCAAGGTGCTGGCGTAGCTGGCGTAGCCGCTGGTGTCGACGAAGGTGCCTGAAGACAGCGTGTAGTCGCTGTCGTAGACCACGTTCCAGATGGCCAGTTGCAGCGACGTCGACTGGGCGGCATTGCTGACGTGAACCACGGTGTCGTAGAAGGCGTAACTGACCAACTTGGCCAGCTTCAGCGCCTTGTCGCTGCTGGCGCTGAAGTAGTCCGTCGCCGTCTCGTCGGTGAAATTGCTGTAAGGCGTGTTCCAGTTGAAATGCTGCGTCAGCTCGACGCAGTAGGTCATCACGCCAGCACCGTCGAGGGTGCCCGAGAAGCCGCCGGCTGCGCCGTTGTAGGCCGGGGACAGCGCGTTGACGCTGTTGCCGCTGCCGAAGGTCCAGCTGTTGAGCGAGACATTGGCCGCTTGCGCGGCGTGGGCGCCTGCGAGCAGGGCCAGGCCCAGGGCGGCGCGGTGGAAGTGGGTGGAGATCATGTTGAACCTTTCAGACGGACTAACTAGAGGATGAAGTGCATTTCGGTGGGGTCACCGGACCAACCGCACGCTGTCGTGCAGTGGTCCCCCGGGGGCAGTCACGCCGCCGCCGGTGGCGTGGCAGAAGTCACGGGGTGGCGGAGGCGACGGCGGTCCGACAGGCCCAAGCCGGCCAAGGCCGTCAGGGTCAGGGCACATCGGTTGATCAATTGCTTCATGTCTGCCTCTGCGTTTCGGGGCGCAAACGTATGCGCTTTCCCATGCAGGGCAGTGTGCTCGGCGGCCTCCGGCGATAAGTCACAGAGAGCCCTTGACCCCCTTGGCTGCGGGGCCCGGACCACTGCGGCGCAAGTCACGGCCGGGGCCCGCGCGTGGCGGGGCGGCCTTTGGTGACCCCTGCGGCGCAACCCGGCGGGTCAGGCTGCCAGCACGCGCAAGACCTTGATCAAGCCGTCCACCTTGCGCCCCTTGCGAGCGCGTTTGCCGACGTGTTCGGCCAGGCCGGCGCCCTTGAGCACTTCGTCCTTCAGCTTGCCGCCCCGGCCGCTGCCCTGCACCGTCAGGCTGCCGGCCAGCGTGGCCACCGACAGCAGCGGCGCGGCCGCGTCCACGTCCATCAGCGTCAGGCCCTTGCCGCCGCCGGGCTGCAGCTTCAGCTCGTCCAGGCCGTAAACCAGCAAACGGCCGTCGCCGGCCAGACAGGCCACCTGGGTGTGCGTGGGCAGCACCCGCACCGGCGGCAGCACGCGGTCGCTGGCGTCCAGCGTCAGGAAAGCCTTGCCGCCACGGTTGCGGCCCACCATGTCGGCCACCTGGGCCAGCAGGCCGTAGCCGCCGCTGTTGGCCAGCAGCAGGCGCGTTTCAGGCGCGCCTGCGAAATAGTGGGCAATCTGGCTGCCGGTTTCCAGGTCGATGAGGCTCGTGATGGGCACGCCGTCACCGCGCCCGCCGGGCAGCAGCGCAGCGGCCACGCTGTAGACGCGGCCCTTGTCGTTGCAGGCCGTGCCGAAGACCAGCAGCGTGTCGACGCTGCGGCAGGCGTAAGCGGCGTACAGCGTGTCACCGGGTTTGAAGGTCAGCGCGGCGGGGTCCACCTCGTGGCCTTTCAGCGCGCGCACCCAGCCCTTGGTGCTGACCACCACGGTGACGGGCTCGTCCACGACCTTGATTTCGGCGCCGGCCTTTTTCTCTTCCTGGATCAGGGTGCGCCGCGCGTCGCCGTGGGTCTTGGCGTCGGCCTCGATTTCGCGCACCAGCACGCGCTTCAGCGCCGCCGGGCTGCCGAGTATTTCTTCGAGCTTGCCTTGCTGTTCGCGCAGTTCTTTCAGCTCTTGCTCGATCTTGATGGCCTCCAACCGCGCCAGTTGGCGCAGGCGGATTTCCAGGATGTCCTCGGCCTGCCGGTCGCTCAAGTTGAAGCGTTCAATCAAGGCCGGCTTGGGCTCGTCGGCCGCGCGGATGATGCGGATCACCTCGTCGATGTTCAGCAGCACGATCTGCCGACCTTCCAGCACGTGGATGCGCTCCAGCACCTTGGCCAGGCGGTGGCGCGTGCGGCGGTCCACCGTCATCTGGCGGAAGGCCAGCCACTCGGTCAGCATGCGCCGCAGGCCCTTCTGCACCGGGCGGCCGTCCAGGCCGACCATCGTCAAATTCATCGGCACGCTGCCTTCCAGGCTGGTGTGCGCCAGCAGCGTGGTGATCAGGTCCTGCTGCTCGACGGTGCGGCTTTTCGGCTCGAAGACCAGGCGCACGGCTGCGTCTTTGTTGCTCTCGTCGCGCACCGCGTCCAGCACCGCCAACACGGACTGTTTCAACTGCAACTGCTCAGGCGCCAGCGCCTTCTTGCCGGTCTTGACCTTGGGGTTGGTCAGCTCGTCGATCTCTTCCAGCACCTTTTGGGAACTGGTGCCCGGCGGCAGTTCGGTGACGACCAGTTGCCACTGCCCGCGCGCCAGGTCTTCGATGATCCAGCGCGCCCGCACCTTGATGCTGCCGCGCCCGTCGGCATAGGCCGCGCGGATGTCGGCGGCCGGGCTGATGATCTGCCCGCCACCGGGGAAATCGGGCGCGGGCAGCAGCGCGTACAGCCCGTCGTCGCTGAGCGCTTCGTTCTTCAGCAGCGCGATGGCGGCGGCGGCCACTTCACGCAGGTTGTGGCTGGGGATCTCGGTGGCCAGGCCGACGGCGATGCCGCTGGCGCCGTTCAAGAGAACGAACGGAAGGCGCGCCGGCAACTGCCGAGGCTCTTCGGTGCTGCCGTCGTAGTTGGGCTGGAAATCGACCGTGCCTTCGTCGATCTCGTCCAGCATCAGCCGCGCGATCGGGCTCAAGCGCGCTTCGGTGTAGCGCATGGCCGCCGCGCCGTCGCCGTCGCGGCTGCCGAAGTTGCCCTGGCCGTCGATCAGCGGGTAGCGCTGCGAAAAGCCCTGCGCCATGCGCACCAGCGCGTCGTAGGCGGCGGTGTCGCCGTGCGGGTGGTAGCGGCCCAGCACGTCACCCACGACGCGGGCGCTCTTGACCGGCTTGGGGCCGCCGGCGGTGGTGAAGGCCAGCCCCATGCGGTGCATGGCGTAAAGGATGCGCCGCTGCACCGGCTTGTTGCCGTCGCAGACATCGGGCAAGGCGCGGCCTTTGACGACTGACAGTGCGTATTCGAGGTAGGCGCGCTCGGCGTAGTCGGCCAGGGGCAGGGATTCAGCCGCATCACCAAGCGGCGGCGGCGGGGGCGAGAACAGGTCGGTCATGCGGCTTCACGGGTCGGCAAATCCGCGCGGGTTACGGGACGGACCCGCGCGGCGGCAGATTGTCCGTCAGCCCGGGAAACGCTCGCGCAGCTTCACCTTCCAGAACTTGCCGGTGCTGGTGCGGGGTATCGCGTCGATGACCTCGTAGCGCTCGGGCAATTGCCACTTGGCCAGGCCGTGGCGCATCAAATGGGCGTTCAGTTCGGGCGTGGTCGCGTCGCGGCCCGGTTTCAGCACGATGCAGGCCAGCGGCCGCTCGCTCCACTTGGCGTCTGGGATGGCGATGACGGCGGCCTCGGCGATGGCCGGGTGGCCCATCAGCGCGTTCTCGACATCGACCGAGCTGATCCACTCGCCGCCGCTCTTGATGAGGTCTTTGGTGCGGTCGGTGATGCGCAAGTAGGCGTGCTCGTCCATCACGCCCACGTCGCCGGTGCGCAGCCAACGCTGGCCGGCGGCGTCGGTGGCGAACTTGTCTTCGGCCACCGGTACGCCGTGGTAAGACGCGGTGATGAACGGCCCGCGCACCTGGATTTCGCCCATGGTCTTGCCGTCCCAGGGTGCGTCTTCGCCCGCTTCGGTTCGAATGCGGAATTCGACCAGCGGCGCCGGCACACCGGCCATCGCGGCGCGGCGGAAACGCTCGTCTTCGGTTGCATCGGCCAGGTCGCTGCGCAGGTAAGACACGGTGGCCAGCGGCGAGGTCTCGGTCATGCCCCAGCCCTGCATCAGCCACACGCCGTGCTTGGCATAGGCGCGCACCAGTGCTTCCGGCACCGCCGCGCCGCCGACCATGCTGCGCAGGCCCTTCGGCAGCGTCCAGCGGCCGGGCTGCTCGGTCAGCGCGCGCTCGTAAGCCTGGATCAGGCTGAGCCAGATCGTCGGCACGCCCAGCGCCAGCGTCGGCGGTTCTTGCTGCATCAGGTCAAGCAGATCGTCGGCATGCAGGTGCGGACCGGGGAAGACTATCTTCACGCCCATCATCAACGCGCCATACGGCGTGCCCCAGCTGTTGGCGTGGAACATCGGCGCCACCGGCAACAGCACGTCGGTGCTCTTGAAGGCCCAGTGGTCGCCCAGGCAGCCCACCAGCGTGTGCAGGATGGTGCTGCGGTGCGAATACACCACGCCCTTCGCACTACCGGTGGTGCCTGACGTGTAGCACATGCTCACCGGGTCGGTTTCGGCGTGTGGGGCGTATTCGAATCCGTCAGGGTCGGCAGCGGCCAGCAGGGCTTCGTAGTCGTCGTAGCCCTGGCCCGGGCCTTGTACTTCCGGCACGGCTGCGCCGCTGAAGGGGAAGACGATCACGCGTTCGAACTGGTACAGATGCGAGAACGATTTCAGCAGCGGCAGCAGGATGTCGTCGACGATCAAAAAGCGGTCGCCCGCATCGTTGGCGATGGCGCCCAGGTCAGCCGGCGACAAGCGCAGGTTCAACGTGTGCATCACGCCGCCGCAAGCCGGGATGCCGAAGTAGGCCTCCAGGTGGGCGTGGTGGTTCCAGCACAGCGTGGCGACACGGTCGCCCTTGTTCAAGCCCAGCTTTTGCAGCGCCGACGCCAACGCACGCGTGCGGCGGTAGACCTGGCCGTAGCTGTGGCGGCGCAGGCTTTTGTCGGGCAAACGCGAGACCACTTCGCTGCGCTGGAAGACCGTGCCGGCCCGCTCCAACAGGTGGTTCAGCGAAAGCGGGACATCCATCATCGTGGTCTGCATGGCTACTCCTGGGCCGCTGCGGTGGGGGAATCTGTGCATCCAAAAATGGACAGGGTGCGTAAGACCGGATGCCCAGCATTCTTCTCATTCCCAACCCCGAGGAACACCCGTGAAAACATCCCTCCGTACCCCCGCCTACGCCCCTGTCTCTGCGTTCTGCCTGGTTGCCGTTGCGGCCCTCTCGGCTTGCGCCGACATGGCGCCGATGGCACCGATGGCGGACGCACCCAAATTCATGCAAGACAGCTTGCCTGCCGCCGTGCAAGTGCCCGCCGGCCACACGGTGGCGCTGGAAACCGTCGGCAGCGGCGAGATCACCTACGAGTGCAAGGCCAAGGCCGCCATGGCCGGCGAATTCGAATGGGTCTTCGTCGGCCCGAACGCCGTGCTGAAGAACCGCATGGGGAACGCCGTCGGCAAGTACTACGGCCCGCCCGCCACCTGGGAAGCGATGGACGGCTCGAAGATCACCGGCGCGCAATTGGCTGTGGCCCCGGCCGGCATGGGCAACATCCCGATGCAGCTGGTCAGGGCCGATCCTGCCATGGGTGGCAAGGACGGCATGGGCGCGATGACCGGCATCAGCCACATCCAGCGCGTGGCCACCCAGGGCGGCACCGCCCCGGCCATGTCCTGCTCATACGGCAACGCCGGCCAGAAGCAGGTCGTCAACTACCAGGCCGACTACATCTTCTGGAAGGCCGCCTGACTTGCAGGCGTTGACCCAGCTTCCCGCCACGGAACCGGCTTCGCCGGGCCGTAGGCGGACGGCCCCCTCGGGGGGTAGCGAACGCCAGTGAGCTTGGGGGCTCAAATCAAACATCCACTTCGACTTCGTCCCCATGCAGTTCCATCAAGTCGCGGCGCGCTTGCGCTTCGCCTTTGCCCATCAGCTTGCTCAAGGCCACGCCGGTGGCGTCAAAACCCCGACCGTCCCAGTTCACCGGCAACAGGCGGCGTGTCTCGGGGTTCAGCGTGGTTTCCCACAGCTGGTCGGCGTTCATCTCACCCAGGCCCTTGAAGCGGCTGATGGACCAGCTACCTTCCCGCGCGCCTTCTTTGCGCAGTTTGTCGAGCGTGGCTTCGCGCTCGCCCTCGTCCAGCGCATAAAGCTTGGCCGCCGGCCGCTTGCCGCGCGCGGGTGCGTCGATGCGGTACAGCGGCGGCCGCGCGATGTGCACGTGGCCGCGCGCCACCAACTGGGGAAAGTGACGGAAGAACAGCGTCAGCAGCAGCACCTGGATGTGTGAACCGTCGACATCGGCGTCACTCAAGATGCAGACCTTGCCATAGCGCAGGCCGCTGAAGTCCACCGTGTCATTCGGGCCGTGCGGGTCCACGCCCACGGCCACCGCAATGTCATGGATCTCGGTGTTGCCGAAGAGGCGGTCGCGGTCCACTTCCCAGGTGTTCAGCACCTTGCCGCGCAACGGCAGCACGGCTTGAGTTTCCTTGTTGCGGCCCATCTTGGCGCTGCCGCCAGCGCTATCGCCTTCCACCAGAAAAACCTCGTTGAGGTTGAGGTCGCGGCTCTCGCAATCGGTCAACTTGCCGGGCAGCACGGCCACGCCGCCGCCTTTGCGTTTCTCGACTTTTTGCGAAGCACGCTGGCGCGTCTGGGCCTGGCGGATGACCAGCTCGGCCAGCTTCCGGCCCAGGTCCACATGCTGGTTCAGCCACAGCTCCAGCGCCGGCCGTACGTAGCCGGACACCAGGCGCAGCGCGTCGCGGCTGTTCAGTCTTTCCTTGATCTGGCCCTGGAACTGCGGGTCCAGCACCTTGGCCGACAGCACGAAACTGGCGCGCGAAAACACGTCGTCGGGCATCAGCTTCACGCCCTTGGGCAGCAGCGCGTGCAGGTCGATGAAACCTTTGATGGCGCCGAACAAACCGTCCTTCAAGCCCGATTCATGCGTACCGCCGGCCACCGTCGGGATCAGGTTCACATAGCTCTCGCGCAGCAGCCCGCCTTCGTCGGTGAAGGCCACGCACCAGCTCGCGCCCTCGCCTTCGGCAAAGTTTTCCGTCTCACCGGCGGTGGCGAATTGTTCGCCCTCGAACAGCGGGATCAGCGGGTCGGCCGGCAGGCTCTGCATCAGGTAATCACGCAAGCCCTTTTCGTATTGCCAGGTGGTGGTTTCCGGTGGCTTGTCACCCGGCTTTTCGACGGTGCAGGTGACGATCACGCCGGGCATCAGCACGGCCTTGCTGCGCAGCAAATGCATCAACTCGGCGCGCGGTAACTCGGGGCTTTCGAAGTATTTGGGGTCGGGCCAGACGCGCACGCTGGTGCCGTGTTTGCGTTCGCCACTGCTGGCCTTGCGCAATTGCAGTGGCTCGGTCACATCGCCGCCGCCGAAGGCCAGCGTGGCGACTTGCCCTTCGCGCCACACCGTCACGTGCAGGCGGCGCGACAGCGCATTCGTCACGCTGACACCCACGCCGTGCAGGCCGCCGCTGAAGCTGTAGGCGCCGCCCGCGCCCTTGTCGAATTTGCCGCCAGCATGCAGGCGCGTGAAGACGATCTCGACCACCGCCACCTGCTCTTCCGGGTGCAGGCCGAAAGGGATGCCACGGCCGTCGTCGTCGATGCTGACCGAGCCGTCGCCGTGCAGCGTGACGGCCACCTTCTTGCCGTAGCCCGCCAGCGCTTCGTCGGCCGCGTTGTCGATGACTTCCTGAACGATGTGCAGCGGGTTGTCGGTGCGGGTGTACATCCCCGGCCGCTGCTTGACGGGCTCCAGGCCCTTGAGGACGCGGATGGAGGCTTCGCCGTAACTGCCGGCGGTATTCGGTTTGCTGGTGGCCATGTGACCGCGATTTTCTTTCAGTTGTACCGGGCCATGTTCAAGCCGGCGATGTCGATGTCCGGCGCCTTGCCCGATACCAGATCGGCAATCACCCGGCCGGTGCCGGCCGCCATGGTCCAGCCCAGCGTGCCGTGGCCCGTGGCCAGCAGCAGGTTCTGCACGGGCGTGGTGCCGACGATGGGCGTGCCGTCGGGCGTCATCGGGCGCAGGCCGCACCAGAAACTGGCCTTGCTGACATCGCCGCCGCGCGGGAACAAGTCGGTGACGACGTGGTTCAAGGTGTCCCGCCGCGCTTCGCGCAAATTCAGGCTGAAGCCGGCCAATTCGGCCGTGCCGCCCACGCGGATGCGGTCGCCCAGCCGCGTCACCGCGACCTTGTGCGTTTCGTCCATCACCGTGCTTTCGGGCGCACCACTGGCGTCGGTGATGGGCACGGTGATGCTGTAGCCCTTGACCGGGTAGACGGGGATGCGCACGCCCGCCGGCGCCAGCAAGCCCGGCGAGTGGCTGCCCAGCGCGACCACCACCTTGTCGGCGGTCAGCAGGCCGGCATCGGTGAAAACGCCGGTGATGGCACCACCGCCCACCTGCAGGCTTTCAATGCGCGTGTTCCATCTGAATGTCACGCCCAAGGCGGCGGCCATTTCGGCCAGACGCTGGCTGAACAAATGGCAGTCGCCGGTCTCGTCGTTCGGCAGGCGCAGCGCGCCAACGAATTTGTCTTGGGTCAGTTTCAGCGCCGGCTCGACAGCGGTGAAACCGGCGCGGTCCAGCACCTCGAAAGGCACGCCGTATTGCTTCAGCACGGCCACGTCGCCACCGATGCTGTCGAGCTGCTGTTGCGTGCGAAAGAGTTGCAGCGTGCCCTGCGCGCGGTCGTCGTAGGCGATGCCGGTTTCGGCCCGCAGCGCCTTCAAACAATCGCGGCTGTACTCGGCAATTGGCACCATGCGGCTCTTGTTCAGCGCGTAGGCTTTCGCGGTGCAATTGGCCAGCATCATCACGCCCCAGCGCCACATCGCCGGGTCGAACATCGGCCAGATGACCAGCGGGCTGTGCTGCATCAACATCCACTTGATGGCCTTGATGGGCACGCCCGGTCCGGCCCAAGGCGCGCTGTAGCCGGGGCTGACTTCACCGGCGTTGCCGAAACTGGTTTCCAACGCCGGGCCGCTCTGCCGGTCCACCACCGTTACCGCATGGCCGGCCTTCGCCAGGTAGTAGGCCGAAGCCACGCCGATCACGCCACCGCCCAGCACCAGAACCTTCATCGCGAACTCCTGTTTCAACCGCATCCCTGCAGGGCCACTGTAGCCACCTCCCGGGCGTGAAGCTGCAGCGTTTTCCGGGACAATCGCCGTATGAATGCAGCTTCCATGCCGCCGGCGCCGTCGGGTCCAGCATCAGATCCCACCCGCTTGTCGATGAGGCAGGTGCTGATCTGCGGCGCGATGATCGTCACCCTCAGCATGGGCATACGCCACGGCTTCGGCCTGTGGCTGCAGCCCGTCATCACCGACCGAGGCTGGACACGCGAAACCTTCGCCTTTGCGCTGGCCGTGCAGAACCTGGCCTGGGGCCTGGCCGGCCCCTTCGCCGGCATGCTGGCCGACCGCTACGGCGCCTACCGCGTGCTCATCGTGGGCAGCCTGCTCTACGCCAGCGGCCTGGTGCTGATGGGCCTGTCCAGCAGCGGCCTGGCCTTCATGGGCAGCGCGGGCATCTTGCTGGGTCTGGCGCAGTCGGGCACCACCTATGCGGTGGTCTACGGCGTCATCGCGCGGCAGGTGGACCCGGCGAAGCGTTCCTGGGCGATGGGCGTCGCGGCGGCCGCCGGCTCCTTCGGCCAGTTCCTGATGGTGCCGGTGGAAAACGGCCTGATCGGCCACTGGGGCTGGCAGAACGCGCTCTTCGTGCTGGGCTTCCTGGCGCTGGCCATCGTGCCGCTGGCGCGCGGGCTGAAAGAGCCGGTGGCAGCCGCAACCACTGGCGTCCAACAGAGCATCGGCGCGGCGCTGCGCGAGGCCTTCGGCTACCCCAGCTTCCGCCTGTTGATGGCCGGCTATTTCGTCTGCGGCTTCCAGGTGGTGTTCATCGGCGTGCACATGCCCAGCTTCCTGAAAGACAAAGGCCTGGGGCCCGAGGTGGCAACGGGCGCGCTGATGCTGATCGGCCTGTTCAACGTCTTCGGCACCTACATCGCCGGCAGCCTGGGCCAGCGCATGGCCAAGCGCCACATCCTGGCCACCATTTACGCGCTGCGTGCCGTGGTCATCACGGTTTTCATCAACCTGCCGATCACGCCGCTGAGCGTTTACATCTTCGCCGCGACGATGGGCTTTCTCTGGCTGAGCACCGTGCCGCCTACCAATGCCATCGTGGCGCAGATCTTCGGCGTGCAGTACATGTCCATGCTGGGCGGCTTCGTCTTCCTCAGCCACCAGATCGGCTCCTTCCTGGGCGTGTGGCTGGGCGGCAAGCTCTACGACACGACCGGCAGCTACGACATCGTCTGGACCATCTCC
>JBBQAI010000197.1:0-4501 GCA_038316205.1 Burkholderiales bacterium | reverse complement strand
ACTTCGTCGCTGATGAAGCGCACCACGGCGAGGTCGTGGCTGATGAAGACGTAGCTCAGGCCGAATTCGTCCTGCAGGTCTTTCAGCAGGTTCAGCACCTGGGCCTGCACGCTCACGTCCAGGGCGCTGACGGCTTCGTCGAGCACCAGGATCTCGGGGTTGAGCGTGAGGCAGCGGGCGATGGCCACGCGCTGGCGCTGGCCGCCGCTGAATTCGAGCGGGTACTTGCCGAAGGCGCGGCCGTCGAGGCCGACTTTTTCCAGCAGCGCGCGGGCGCGCTGTTCGCGTTCGGCCGTGTCTTTGCCGATGCCGTGGATGACCATCGGCTCCAGCAGCGTCTGCCCGATGGTGAAGCGCGGGTTCAGGCTGGCGTAGGGGTTCTGGAAAACGATCTGGATGCGGCGGCGCATCACCTGGCGTTGCTTGTCGTTCAGCTTCAGCAGGTTCTGGCCGTCGAAGATGACCTCGCCGCCGGTGGGTTCGTGCAGGCGCAACAGCGTCAAGCCCATCGTGGTTTTGCCGGATCCCGATTCGCCCACCACGCCCAGCGTGTGGCCCTTTTTCAGCTTGAAGTTGACGTTCTGCACGGCCTTGAATTCGCGCTTGCCGAACACGCCCTGGCGCAGCCAGAAGCTCTTGGCCAGCGCCTTCACTTCCAGCACCACGGGCGCGTTGGGGTCCTTGGCCTTGAAGTTGTTGGCTGCATCGCGGCCGGCAATGTGGTCGTCGATGACCATCAGCCGGCGCGGGTTGCCTTCCAGGCTCGGCCGGCAGGCCAGCAGGGCCTTGGTGTAGCTGTCTTTCGGCGCTTCGAAAATCTGCGCCACGGGGCCTTGTTCGCGGATCACGCCGTTGCGCATCACCACCACGCGGTCGGCGATTTCACCCACCAGGCCCAGGTCGTGGCTGATGAAGAGCACGCTCATCTGGTGGCTGGTCTTCAGCTTGCCCAGCAGTTCCAGAATTTGCCGCTGGATGGTCACGTCCAGCGCCGTGGTCGGCTCGTCGGCGATCAGCAACTTGGGCTCACAGGCCAGCGCCATCGCGATCATCACGCGCTGCTGCTGGCCGCCGCTCATTTCGTGCGGGTAGCTGCCCAGGCGCCGCTTGGGCTCGGGGATGCCGACTTCGCCCATCAGTTCTTCAGCGCGTTTCAGCGCCGCGCTGCGGCCAAGGCCCATGTGCTTCATCAGCGGCTCGCACAACTGCTGGCCGACGTTGAAGACCGGGTTCAGCGAACTCATCGGGTCTTGAAACACGCAGGCGATTTCCTTGCCGCGCATGGCCTGCAGTTCGGGCAGTTTCGCTTGCAGCAAATCGCTGCCGCGCCACAGGATCTTGCCGGTGCGTTCGGCGTTGTCGGGCAGCAGGTTCAGCACGCTCATGGCGGTGACGCTCTTGCCCGAACCCGATTCACCCACCAACGCGATGGTGGTGTTCTCGGGGATGTCGAAACTGACACCTTTGACCGCTTCAGCGCGCGCGCCCTTGCCCATGCGGAAGGCTACTTTGAGGTCTTGGATCGACAACAACATGGCTTACTCCAGACCGCGCAACTTGGGGTCGAGCGCATCACGCAGCGCGTCGGCCATCAACGAGAAAGCGGTGACGAAAACCGCCATGAAGACCGTGGCCGCCACCAGTTGCCACCAGTGGCCCAGGATCAGTTCGGCCTGCGCTTCGGCCAGCATCGTGCCCCAGCTGACCTGGTCCACGCGCACCCCCAGGCCGAGGTAGCTCAAGATCACTTCGGCCTTGATGAAGCCCACCACCAACAGACCCATGCGCACCAGCACCACGTGGCTGACGTTGGGCAGGATGTGCTTGAACATGCGGCTCATGGTGCTGGCGCCGATGGCCTCGGCGCTGCGCACGTATTCGCGGCTGCTGTGCTTGATGAATTCGGCGCGCACCTGGCGGTACATGCCGGTCCAGCCGGTGAAGGCCAGGATGACGACGACGCTCTGTACACCGCGCCCGGCCACTGCCGCGAAGGCGAAGATCAGCAGGATGTTGGGGATGCTTTCGAACACGTTGTAGAGCCATTCCAGCGCGTCGCCGATCTTGCCGCCGAAGTAGCCGCCAAAGGCGCCCAGCAGCGTGCCGATGGCAGCCGCCACCAAGGCCGCGGCCACGCCGACGAAGACCGAGATCTCGGTGCCCTTGATGGTCTTGCTGAGCACGTCGCGGCCCAGGCGGTCGCCGCCGAAGGGCAGGGTCGTTGCCTTCACCGTTTCTGTGGTCTGGAACTGCTTGGCGCGCTCGGCCCATTCGGCATAACGCGGGGCCAGCGGGTCGATGTCGCTCAAGTCCACGTTCGGGCCTTTCGGGGCTTCGATCACACCGGCCACTTGCGCTGCAGCCGGGCCCATGAAGCTGGGCGGTGCGTCTGGCACACCCACTTCGGTCTGCCAGCCTTTGGCCACCAGGCCCAGGCTGGACGCAATGATCAGCAGCAAATACGCCACCACCACGATCAGCGAAACCAGCCCCACGCGGTCGCTCTTGAAGCGGCGCCAGGCGGCGTGCCAGACACCTTCACTTTTTTGCAGCGCGTCGGCTACTGCACCATCTGCACTCAACACGGCGGTGTTCATCGGTGGTTCTCTTTCCCGTTACTTCAAGACCACGCGCGGGTCGGCAACCTTGTAGGCCAGGTCGGTCAGCAGGTTGATCAACATCGTCAGAAAGGCCAGGTAGATGGTCACCGCCTGGATCACCGGGAAGTCGCTGCGGTTCACCGCCAGCAGCACCTCGCGGCCCAGGCCGGGTATCGAGAAGAAGACCTCGATGAGGAAGCTGCCGACAAAGATGCCGGGCAACTGCAAGCCGATGTTGGTGAGGATGGGAATCATCGCGTTGCGCAACACGTGCTTGAAGAGCACGGTGCCCTCGGTCATGCCCTTGGCGCGTGCGGTGCGCACGTAGTCCTGGCCCAGTTCGTCGAGCAAAAAGCTGCGGTAGAGCCGCGTCTGCGGCGCGATGCCCACCATCACCGCCAGCAGCACCGGCAGCGGCGCGTAGACGGTCAGGTTGGTCCAGGTGCTGTCGCTCCAGCCCTGCACCGGGAACCAGCCCAGCTGGAAGCCGAAGACATACTGGCCGACGATGACGTAGACCAGGAAGCTGATCGACAGCGCCAACGTGGTGGCCACCATGATGAGCCGGTCGGTCAGGCTGCCGCGCTTGTAGGCCACCCACATGGCGATGGGCATGGCCAGGACCACGTCCAGGATCAGGATGGGCAGCATCACCGTCAGCGTGGCCGGCAGGCGGGTGGCGAAGAGGTTGCTCACCGCTTCATTCGTGGCCCAGCTCTTGCCCCAGTTGAAGGTCAGGATCTGCTTGACGAAGATCCACAGCTGCACCCACACCGGCTCGTCCAGACCCAGCTGCGTGCGGATGGCCGCCACCTGTTCCTTGCTGGCGTTCAAGCCGCCCAGCACCTCAGCGGGGTCGCCGCCGAAATACTTGAAGAGCACGAAGACCAACAGCACCACGCCGGCCAGCGTGGGGATCATTTGCCAGAGGCGGCGTATCAGGTAGGCAAGCATCGGTTTGGCATGATTTTTGGATGCGCGAGTTTAGGGTCCGCTACCGGCTGCGACGGGCCGTGGTTTCCCCGCTTGGATGCGGGGGATCACGGGCGGCGCAGGGCTTGCAAGGCCTCTAGACTCAGCAGCTTTCATGCCACCCTGCAGCCCCATGAACACATCCACTTTGCGGGCCTGGGTCGGGACTTGGGCCACCAGCCTGGTCCTGGCTCTGACCTGCGGCGCACCGGCCCAGGCCGCCCCCGAGACCCCGGCATCGATGTCAAACTCGGTGCCGAAGAAGGTGCTGCGCTACGCCTTCCTGATCGCCGAGAGCACTTTCGACCCGGCGCAGATCAGCGACCTGTATTCGAACACCGTGGTCGCCGGCATGTTCGACGCGCCGCTGGAATTCGAGTTCCTGGCCAAGCCGGCGCGCATGCGCCCCAACACCCTGGTGGCCATGCCCGAGGTCTCTGAAGACTTCAAGACCTTCACCTTCAAGCTCAAGCCCGGCATCTATTTCGCCGATGACCCGGCCTTCAAAGGCAAGAAGCGCGAACTGGTGGCCGAGGACTACGTCTACAGCCTGAAGCGCCACTACGACCCGAAGTGGAAAAGCCCCAACCTCTACCGCCTGGAAAACGCCCAGGTGCTGGGCCTGACCGAATTGCGCAAGAAGCTGATGGCCGAGAAGAAGCCCTTCAACTACGACACGCCGGTCGAGGGTTTGAAAGCACTCGACCGCTACACCTTCCAGGTCAAGGTGGCGCGCACCAGCCCGCGCTTCCTGCTGACCGAAATGACCGACCCCAATGTGGCTGCCGCGCTGGCCCGCGAGGTGGTCGAGTTCTATGGCGACAAGGTCGGCGAACACCCCGTCGGCACCGGTCCGTTTGTGCTGAAAAGCTGGAAACGCAGTTCGCGCATCGTGCTGGCCCGCAACCCCAAGTTCCGCGAGGTGTTCT
>JBBQAI010000090.1:0-17780 GCA_038316205.1 Burkholderiales bacterium | reverse complement strand
GCGGTCGAACTGCATGCCTTCGACGATGTCGAGTTCGTTGTCCAGGCTCTTGCCGTCTTCGACGGTGATGACGCCTTCCTTGCCGACCTTGTCCATGGCCTTGGCGATGATCTCGCCGATGCTGTGGTCAGAGTTGGCGGAGATCGAGCCGACCTGGCTGATTTCCTTGTTCGTCGTCGTGGGCTTGCTGGCCTTCTTCAGCTCGGCGACCAGGGCCGAAACAGCCTTGTCGATGCCGCGCTTCAGGTCCATCGGGTTCATGCCGGCGGCGACGTACTTCATGCCTTCGCGAACGATCGACTGCGCCAGAACCGTCGCGGTCGTGGTGCCGTCACCGGCCAGGTCGCTGGTCTTGGAAGCAACTTCCTTGACCATCTGCGCGCCCATGTTCTGCAGCTTGTCCTTCAGCTCGATTTCCTTGGCCACCGAGACACCGTCCTTGGTGACGGTGGGGGCGCCGAAAGAGCGCTCGAGGACCACGTTGCGGCCCTTGGGGCCCAGGGTCACCTTGACGGCGTTGGCCAGGATGTTCACACCCTCGACCATGCGCAGGCGCGCGTCAGCGCCAAAAATCACGTCTTTTGCAGCCATGTGTATTTCTCCGAATTCGAGTTATGTGTGCGGATTACTTTTCGACGACGGCGAAGAGGTCTTCTTCGCGCATCACGAGCAGTTCGTCGCCATCGACCTTGACGGTCTGGCCGCTGTACTTGCCGAACAGAACGCGGTCACCGACCTTGACGTTGGGGACCACGAAGTCACCCTTGTCGGTGCGCTTGCCCGGGCCCACGGCCAGCACTTCGCCTTGGTCCGGCTTTTCGGCGGCGTTGTCGGGGATGAAGATGCCGGAGGCGGTCTTGGTTTCCTGTTCCAGGCGCTTGACGATCACGCGATCGTGCAACGGACGAAGTTTCATAAAATCTCCTTAAGGGTCTAGGTAGGCAGTGCGCGGGAAACTGAAGAAGTCAGTCCTCGCTGACATGCGGTGATCGGCGGAGCTTGAGCCCCTTGCCGATCGTTAGCACTCAACGCATGCGAGTGCTAGCAGAAAGATTATAGGGACGCTTGGTGACAGTTCAAGGGGGCTGGCCACAGGGAATCTGTGGGAGGCCAGAACTTGGGGCCGCTCGGTGCGGTCCGGGGTCAATTCTCCGGCGGCCGACTCTCGTCTTCGGTCGGCGCTTGGGCCGGCACGCGGAACTGCTCACTGGCCCAAGCGCCCAGATCGGCGCTGCGGCAGCGTTGGCTGCAAAAGGGGCGCCAGGGGTTGCCAGGGCCGAACAGCGACGGGCCCTTGCAACTCGGGCAGGGCACCTTGCGCACTGGGGGCGCGGGATCACTCATGCACACAGCGCCAGGTCAAAGGCCGTGTCCACGCCTGCATTGCGCAGCCGGCCTTCAGGGTCGGGGCGCATGAAGCGCACCGAAACCATCAAACGGTGGCCGGTGATTTCGGGCACCAGGCCAGTGTCGGCAGCGATGCGCACGCGCAGCAACTGGTAAACCTTGCCGGCGGCCAGGCTCTGCTGGTACTGGCCGCCAATGGCCACCACGCGCTGCGGAGCGCCGCTGTCGCGCAGCAGGCCCAGCAGCACCTGCAGGGCCTCTGCCAACGGCGTCAGCGTGAGCATCCAGCCTTGCAGGTCGCTGCGGCGCTTTTCTGGGTCGTGCTGCTGCCAGGCGTAGTAGGCGGGCAGGTCGAATTCGCAGGTGCCGCCGGGAATGTTGATGCGGCTGCGGATGCTCATCAGCCAGTCGTTGCTGGCCAGCACCTGGCCGGCCTTGCCGGGCAACTGGTTCAGGCCGTTGAAGGCGTGGTCGATGCGGGCAATCATCGCGTTCAGCGCATCTTCTGAAATGCTGGGGTGGCCACGATAGCCGTGCAGCTGGCCGCGGTGGCGTTCCAACTCTTTCAGCAGGTCGCTCTTGAGGTCGGCACGCGAGGCGACGTCCATGATCTCGAAGATGGTCGCCAGCGCGAAATGGTGGTCGACCGGAGCGTCACGGGCGACCAGTTGGCCGAGGCGGTCGAACAGGTGTTCAAGCCGCAGCATCGTGCGTATGCCTTCGTTGAACGGGTACTCGTAAAGGACCAAGGCGGGCTCGTGTTTCAGGCGACAGACGGAGGGGCGTGGAAGCGTGTGGATTGTTCCACAGCCCCTGGCTCAGCCCGCGGGGCTTGCGCCTTTCGCGATGGCGAACTTTAGGGTCGTGGTCGCGGTCCACAAGGCCCATAGTGCGCGGACTTCGGCTTCCAGTTGCGCCAGCGTCAGGCCTTCGTTGGCGATGACGGCGTCGGCCACGCCGCGCCGAGCCGCCCGTGTGGCCTGCTGCGCGATGACGCGCTGTGCGGCCTCGGCCGTCCAACCCGGGCGTGTCAGCACCCGGGCAATTTGGGTCTCGACGCTGCAGTCCACCACCAGCACGCGGTGCACCCGCGCCCGCCACGGTCGCAGGCCTTGCGCTTCGGCCAGAAGCGGCACGTCGAAGACAACAGGACGTTCCGGGTTGAGCGCAGCCTGGCGCAGCGCCTCGCTGCCGATCAAGGGGTGCAGGATGGCTTCAAGCTGGGCCTTGATCGCTGCGTCGGTAAAGACCATCCGCCGCATGGCTTCGCGATCCAGCCCGCCGTCGGCACCCACCACCTGGGGCCCGAAGTGCACGGCCAGTACCGGCATCGCAGCGCCGCCGGGCAGGGTCAGCGAACGCGCGATGGCGTCGGTGTCGACGAGATGGGCGCCGCAGGCCACCAGCATGTGGGCGACCGTGCTCTTGCCGCTGCCGATGCCGCCGGTCAGGCCGAGCCGCAGCCGACCGGGGGCTCCCCCACTCATGCCCAGCCTATCCACCCCAGCACGGTCGGCAGGCCGGCCAGCATGACGACCAAACCACCGCCGGCCAGGAAAGGGCCAAAGGGCACGAAGCGGCCTTCGCGCAGCGAGCCGGTGGCCTTCATCGCCAGGCCGACGACGGCGCCGATCATCGAGGCCATCAGCACGATGGGCAGCACCGCCTGCCAGCCCAGCCAGGCGCCCAGGGCGGCTAGCAATTTGAAGTCGCCGTAGCCCATGCCGTCCTTGCCTGTGGCGAGCTTGAACAACCAGAAAACCGACCACAACGACAGATAGCCTGCAGCGGCACCGCCGACCGCCTGCGACAGCGGCAAGCCGGGCAACCAGCCCAACGCGGCAGCGGTCAGGCCAGCCCACAGCAAAGGCAGCGTCATGCTGTCGGGCAGTACCGTAGTGTCCCAGTCGATCAGCGCCAACGCCAGCAATGCGGCGACCATCGCGCACCACAGCAAGACCACCGGCTGCGGTCCGATGCGCCAGGCAAGCGCCGCGAACAGCACCGCAGTACCCAGTTCAACCAGCGGGTAGCGCATGCCGATGCCCATGCCGCAGGCCGAGCAGCGGCCCTTCAGCACCAGCCAACTGACGAGCGGGATGTTCTCGAACCAGCGGATCTTGTGGCCGCACGACGGGCAGCGTGAAGCCGGCTTGGACAAGCCCAGAGGGTGCAGCGCACCCAGTGCCTTGTCGATGGGGCCGGCGGTCTGCATCAATTGCGGCGGTGCCTTGAGGCCGAAGACGCGGACATAGGAGTCGCTGTCGGACAACTGCGCCGCCACGTCGCTCCACCACTGGCGTTCCAGCATCAGCGGCAGGCGGTGCACCACGACGTTGAGGAAGCTGCCGACCATCAAGCCCAGTAACGCCAGCAACGCAGGCGACAGCAGCACGTCCAGCGGCAGGCCAGAAAGCCACGAGCCCGGCCAGCCGGCCACGCTAGACCACCGCGCCCAACTTGAAGATTGGCAGGTACATCGAGACCACGATGCCGCCGATGAGCACACCCAGGATCACGATGATGAAAGGCTCCATCAGGCTGGAAAGGCCCTTGACCATCTCGTCGACTTCGTCCTCGTAGAACTCGGCCGCCTTGCCCAGCATGTGGTCGAGCGAACCCGACTCTTCGCCGATGGCCGACATCTGCAAGACCATCGTCGGGAAGACGCCGGTGGTGGTCATCGAGGTCGTCAACGCCGAGCCGGTGGACACGTCGCGCTGGATCTGTTCGGTTGCCAGGGCATAGACCATATTGCCCGAAGCACCACCCACCGAATCGAGCGCTTCGACCAGCGGCACACCGGCCGCGAACATGGTGGACAGCGTGCGAGTCCAGCGTGCGATCACCGACTTGTTGATGAGGTCGCCGAAGATCGGAATCTTCAGCAGGATGCGGTCCATCGTCATCTGCATCTTTTCCGACCGTTTCCAGCTTTCCAGAAAGAAGTAGATGCCGCCGCCCAGCAGGCCGAAGATGGCCCACCACCAGGCTACGAAGAATTTCGACATGGCGATGACGATCAGCGTGGGTGTCGGCAGTTCACCGCCAAAGGACTTGAAAACGTCCTCGAAGGCCGGGATCACGAAGATCATGATGACGGTCAAAACGACGAAGGCAACCACCATCACGGCCACCGGGTACATCAGCGCCGACTTGATCTTGCTCTTGATGGCCATCGTCTTTTCCTGGTAGATGGCCAAGCGGTCGAGCAAGGCCTCCAGGATACCGCCGGCCTCGCCGGCTTCAACGAGGTTGCAGTACAGCGCGTCGAAGTGCAACGGGTGTTTGCGAAAGGCCGACGACAGGCTGGTGCCGGTTTCGACATCGCCCCGGATGTCGTTCAGCAGCTTGGTCATGCGCGGGTTGGTGCTGCCGCGCGCGACGATGTCGAAGGACTGCAGCAGCGGCACGCCGGCTTTCATCATCGTGGCCAGTTGCCGCGTGAAAATGGCGATGTCTTTTTGCTTGATCGAGCGGCCGCCGCTGGAGCGGCGCTTCTTCACCCGGCTGACCAGGATGCCTTGGCGACGCAGGCTGGCATTGACCACCGCTTCGCCGCCGGCGCGCATCTCGCCGCGAACGATCTTTCCGTTACGGTCCTTGCCTTCCCATTCGAAGATGATTTCCTTGGATGGTTTGGCGAGTGCTGCGGTGGCCATGTGTGTGCGGGTCTGCTCTGAACGGTTAGTGGGGAACGCCAGGCCGGTGCTTGACGGGCCAACTGCGTGCCTACTCGTTGGTGACGGTGATGATTTCTTCCAGTGTCGTGACCCCGGCTCTGACCTTGATCAGGCCCGACTGCCGCAGGTCACGCACGCCTTCGATTTCGGCCTGCTTGGCGATGTCCAGCGCCGACCCTTCGGTGAGGATGATGCGTTGTATCGCCTCGGTGATGGGCATCACTTGGTAAACGCCAACCCGGCCCTTGTAGCCGTTGCTGCACGCCGAGCAGCCCACTGCCCGATAAGGCTTCCAGTTGCCATCCAGATCTTCGGGCTTGAACCCGGCCTTGAGCATCGAATCACGGGGGTATTCCGCAGGCTTCTTGCAGTTCTCGCAGAGCTTGCGCGCCAGGCGCTGCGCGGTGATGAGCAGCACGCTGGACGCGATGTTGAAGGGCGCCACGCCCATGTTCAGCAAACGGGTCAGCGTGGTCGGCGCATCGTTGGTGTGCAGCGTGCTCATCACCATGTGGCCGGTCTGCGCGGCCTTGATGGCGATGTCGGCGGTTTCGAGGTCGCGAATTTCGCCGACCATGATGATGTCCGGGTCCTGCCGCAGAAAAGACTTCAGCGCGGCCGCGAAGGTCAGCCCGGCGCGGTCGTTGACGTTGACCTGGTTGATGCCGGGCAAGTTGATTTCAGCCGGGTCTTCGACGGTGGCGATGTTGACGCCCGGCTGGTTCAGGATGTTCAGGCAGGTGTACAGCGTCACAGTCTTGCCGCTACCCGTCGGGCCCGTGACCAGAATCATTCCGTAAGGCCGGCCGATGCAATGCATCAAGCGGTCTTTCTCGATCTTCTCGTAGCCCAGCGCCTCGATGCCCAGCTTGGCGCTGGACGGGTCGAGGATACGGATCACGACCTTTTCGCCGAACAGCGTGGGCAGCGTAGAGACCCGGAAGTCGATGGCCTTGGTGCCGAACTTCAGCTTCATGCGGCCGTCTTGCGGGACGCGCTTTTCAGCGATGTCCATGCGCGAGATGACCTTGATGCGCGAGGCCAGCTTTTCCTTGATGGCCACTGGAGGCTGCGTGATTTCACGCAGTTCGCCGTCGATGCGAAAGCGCACGCGGTAGCTGTATTCGTAGGGCTCGAAGTGCAGGTCAGAGGCCCGCATGTTGATCGCGTCGATCAGCATTTTCTGCAGGAAGCGCACGACGGGCGCGTCTTCGACTTCGGTGGTGACTTCAGCGGCCTCGGCAGCAGCAGCCGAATCTTCATCAGTGACGTCGAAGTCGAAATCGGCGCTGGCCAGCGTCTCGATCACCTCGTTCGCCGTGCTTCCCTGGCCTTCGAGTTGGCGCATCAGCTTGTCGTACTCGACGATGACCCACTCTGGCGTCAACTGCGTGGCGAACTTGATGCGCTCGACCGCTTCCTGGTCGGTGGGGTCGGCCGCACCGATGAACAGGCGGTTTCCGCGCTTGCCCAGCACGATGAGCTGGTACTGGCTGGCAATCTTCTGCTCGACGATGTTGCGCGGCAACTTCTGCAGGTCGATGGCGTTCAGGTCGATCAGGGGCAGGGCCAGCGCGGCCGACAGCGTGTGGGCCAGATCGTCGGGTTTCACGGCGCCGGCGCTGATCACGGCAGATACAAAGCTGCCCTTGCGGTCGCGCGCGATTTTGGTCAGTTCTTCGGCCGTTTTCGCGCTTAGCTTGCCCGCGTTGACGAGCACACGGGCCACGCCGGAAAGAAAAGACTGCGGCGGTTCAACCAGGGTCTCTGTGGCCATCAGCTTCTGTTCAGCGTCTGCATATCGCGCGGATCATCGCCGATCCTCATCGGGGTGTAAACGGCAGGCTGCGGAGCGACGAGACGGGATGAACGGCGCGGTTCGTCGTGCAACGGGCCAAAAGCGTGGCTGCAAACCTGGTCGGGGTGAGAGGATTCGAACCTCCGGCCTCTACGTCCCGAACGTAGCGCTCTACCAGGCTAAGCTACACCCCGATTTCCTTGGAAGCGGTCTGTACGCGCCAAGAACTCGCGTCGATCAGACGTTCTGTTTCAAGAAGAACGGTGTATCGAGCGAAGACATAAGTCTAGCAGAGCGCTTCGTGCCCTCGATTCGGGCAGGGACCTCAAAACGGCACGCGCTTTGTCGGCCTCGCACTCCGCCGCTTCCCGCGTGGCGTCGAGAGCGCCAGTGGCGCGGACAATGGCCAGAATCTCGGGCAGCTTCTGCAATTCGCCGTGTTCGATCGCATGGCGGATCAGCGCGCGGTCGGCTGCGCTGGCACGCTCCATCGCCACCAGCAGCGGCAGTGTGGGCTTGCCTTCGCGCAGATCGTCGCCCACGTTCTTGCCCAGCTCGTCGCTGTTGCCTTCGTAGTCCAGCAGGTCGTCAACCAGCTGGAAGGCCGTGCCCAGCGAGCGACCGAAATCGGCGCAGGATTCTTCCAATTCGCGGTCGGCACCGGCCAGCACTGCGCCCAGACGCGCGCTGGCCTCGAAGAGCTTGGCGGTTTTGAAACGGATCACGCGCAGGTAGTCTTCCACCGCCAGATCCGGGTCGTGCATGTTCATGAGCTGCAGGACTTCGCCCTCGGCGATCACGTTGGTGGCGTCGGCCAGGACTTCCAGCACGCGCATGCGGTTCACCGACACCATCATCTGGAAGGCGCGCGAGTAAAGAAAGTCGCCCACCAGCACGCTGGCGGCATTGCCGAATGCCGCATTGGCGGTGGCGCGGCCGCGCCGCAGGGCCGACTCGTCGACCACGTCGTCGTGCAGCAGGGTGGCGGTGTGGATGAATTCGACGATGGCCGCCAACTCATAGCGCTCAGGGCCTTCGAAGCCCAGTGCTTCAGCGAAAAGTAGCACCAGCCTGGGTCGGATGCGTTTGCCGCCAGCGCCGACGATGTAGGACGAAATCTGGTCGATCAAGCTCACGCGCGAGCTGAGTCGGGCGCGTATGACCGCATCGACCTGGCGCATCGCGGCGTCCATCGGGTCATCGGAGGTTGTCGGTGTGGCGGGGGTGTCGAGCACAGGGCACGTGGGGAATGAGATTCCTGATTATAGGAAGCGGCGACGCTTGGCGTGCGAAAACCCTCGTCGCGGTTCTTCACGTGCTATATTCAAAGGCTCTGCGCTGCTTGCACATTTCGTTGCGGCAAGGCTTCCTTCCGGAAGTTGTCGGGCCAGAGACAGACCCTGATTTCGACGTAATTTGCGATCAGGGTCCGGTCTGCAGTCCGGTGCGGAGATCATTTGAAAGGTCTCACACATGTACGCGGTCATAAAAACCGGTGGCAAGCAATACAAAGTTGCAGCCGGCGAAAAGATCAAGGTAGAACAGATAGCTGCGGACGTGGGTCAGGAAGTCGTGATCGATCAGGTTTTGGCCGTGGGTAGCGGTGCGGATCTGAAGGTTGGGACCCCCTGGGTCGCGGGTGCAACCGTGACAGCCACCGTGCTGTCGCAGGGCAAGCACGACAAGGTGCGCATTTTCAAGATGCGCCGCCGCAAGCATTACCAGAAGCATGGCGGCCACCGCCAATGCTTCACCGAGCTGCAAATCGGCTCGATCAACGGCTAAGGAGCAAGCACCATGGCACAGAAAAAGGGCGGCGGCTCAACCCGCAACGGCCGCGATTCGCAGCCGAAGATGCTCGGCGTCAAGGCTTTCGGTGGCGAGAAGATCTCTGCCGGGTCGATCATCGTCCGTCAGCGCGGAACCAAGTTTCACGCCGGTGTTGGCGTCGGCATGGGCAAGGATCACACCTTGTTCGCGCTGGTCGATGGCGCGGTTTCCTTCGCGATCAAGGGTGCTCTGAACCGCCAGACCGTGTTCGTCACACCGGTCTGATCGGTTCTTTGCTCCCCAGCAGAGCCCCGGCGTGCCGGGGCTTTTTCATTCCTGGCCGGCATGTCCCGTGCTGCCTGAACACCGCTAGCATTCAACGTTAGCTGCCCCACACCATGAAATTCGTCGACGAAGCCACCATCGACATCTCGGCCGGAGATGGCGGCGCAGGCTGCGTGAGCTTCCGGCGCGAAAAGTTCATCCCTTTCGGCGGCCCCAACGGCGGCAACGGTGGTCGCGGCGGAAGTGTTTTTGCCCTGGCCGACCGCAACATCAACACCCTCATCGACTACCGCTACGCTCGCCGTCACGAGGCGCGCAACGGCGAGCAGGGCCGCGGCTCGGACCAGTTCGGTGCCGCGTCTGACGACATCGTGTTGCGCATGCCGGTGGGCACCATCATCTCGGACTTCGAGACCGGCGACGTGCTGGTGGAACTGCTCGAGCACGGCCAGCGCGTGATCCTGGCCCAGGGTGGCGACGGTGGTTTCGGCAACCTGCACTACAAGACCGCCACCAACCGCTCGCCGCGCCAGAAGACGCCGGGCTGGCCCGGTGAAGCCAAGAAGCTGAAGCTGGAATTGCGCGTGCTGGCCGATGTGGGTTTGCTGGGCATGCCCAACGCCGGCAAGTCGACGCTGATCACCGCCATCTCGAACGCGCGCCCGAAGATCGCCGACTATCCCTTCACGACTTTGGCGCCGAATCTGGGCGTCGTGCGTGTCGGTCCTGAACGCAGTTTCGTGGTGGCCGATATTCCGGGCCTGATCGAAGGCGCTTCCGAAGGCGCTGGCCTGGGCCACCAATTCCTGCGCCATTTGCAGCGCACCCGCTTGCTGCTGCACATCGTCGACGCGGCGCCGTTTGATGAGGGCATCGATCCGGTCCAGCAGGCCAAGGCCATCGTCAGCGAGTTGAAAAAGTACGATCCCAAGCTGCACGCCAAGCCGCGCTGGTTGGTCTTCAACAAGCTGGACATGGTGCCCGAGGCCGAACGCGAACAGCGCGTCAAGGACTACGTGAAGCGCCTGCGCTACAAGGGCCCGGTGTTCTCGATCTCGGCGCTGGCGCGCGATGGCTTGCAGCCGCTGATCGAAAGCATTTACACGCATGTGGCCAAGGACCAGCGCGTCGACAAGCTGCCCGATCAACGCTTCGAGGCGCCTGCCACCACCGATGAGTAGCGTGCTGCTGGGCGCTCGCCGCATCGTGGTGAAGGTTGGTTCCAGTCTGGTCACCAACGAAGGCCGTGGCGTCGATGCCGAGGCCATCGGCAAATGGTCGCGGCAATTGGCCGAACTGGCACGACAAGGCCGCGAAGTGGTGATGGTGTCGAGCGGCGCCATCGCCGAAGGCATGAAGCGACTGGGTTGGACGCAGCGACCGAAGGAATTGCACGAATTGCAGGCCGCCGCGGCCGTCGGGCAGATGGGTCTGGTGCAGATGTACGCATCACGCCTGTCAGAGCACGGCATGGCCAGCGCACAGGTGCTGCTGACGCACGCCGACCTGGCCGATCGCGAGCGCTATCTCAATGCGCGCTCGACACTGCTGACGCTGCTGGCGCTGAAGGTCATTCCGGTGATCAACGAGAACGACACCGTCGTCAACGACGAGATCAAGTTCGGCGACAACGACACCCTGGGCGCTCTGGTGGCCAATCTGGTGGATGCCGACGCCTACGTGATCCTGACCGACCAGCGCGGTTTGTATTCGGCCGACCCTCGCAAGGATCCAAACGCGCGCTTCATTACCGAAGCGACGGCCGGTGACCTGGCACTTGAAGCGATGGCCGGCGGCGCCGGTTCCAACATCGGACGTGGCGGCATGCTGACCAAAATATTGGCCGCCAAACGGGCCGCTGGCAGCGGCACCAGCACCGTCATCGCCTGGGGCCGTGAGCCCGATGTACTGCTGCGTTTGGCCGCTGGCGAGTCCATCGGCACAGCCCTGATGGCCGGCACGCCCAAGCTGGCCGCACGCAAGCAATGGATGGTGGACCACCTGCAACTGCGCGGTTCGGTCGCTGTGGACGATGGTGCCGTGGCCAAGTTGCGCGACGAAGGCAAGAGCCTGTTGCCCATCGGCGTGCACGAGGTACAGGGCGAGTTCATCCGAGGTGACGTGATTGCTGTGCGTACGGCAGCCGGCGTTGAAGTGGCGCGCGGCCTGGCCAACTACTCGGCGGCCGAAGCCCGGCTCATCGCGCGCAAGGCCTCGTCACAGATCGAAGCGCTGCTGGGCTACGCCAACGAGCCCGAGCTCATCCACCGGACCAATCTGGTTTTGATGTAGCGCCTGGCGTCGCGCATGCGGTGCTGTCAGGCGTGGAGTTGCTGCCGTCGGGCATGACGTCCAGGAACTGTGCTTCGTCTTCGTAGCGGTGCATGCGCAAACCCGCACGCAGGTAGCGGTTGTGCGGGTTGGCGCGCGGCAGAAAGCGCGCCAGTTCGGTCAGCGCCATTTCGTAGACGTTGCGCTTGAATTCGATGACCAGTTCCAGCGGCACCCAGTACTCGTTCCAACGCCAGGCATCGAATTCGGGGTGGTCGGTGGCGCGCAGGTTCATGTCGCTGTCGCGGCCGACCAAGCGCAGCAAAAACCAGATCTGCTTCTGGCCCCGGTAGTGGCCGCGCGCATCTTTGCGGATGAAATGGTCGGGCACCTCGTAGCGCAACCAGTCGCGCGTGCGGGCCACGATCTGAACGTGGTCGGGCAGAAGCCCCACTTCTTCGTGGAGCTCTCGGAACATCGCCTGCTCGGGCGACTCGCCGTGGTTGATGCCGCCTTGCGGAAACTGCCACGAGTGCGTGCGCAGCCGCTTGCCCCAGAAAACCTGATTGCGCGAGTTGAGCAGGACGATGCCGACGTTGGGCCTGAAGCCTTCCCGGTCGAGCATAATCAAACCCCAAATTTGTGACTGATTTCATTATTGCACCGGCACTGTGCAGCGCGCGAATTCTCGCTAACCCGCAGGCACGTTGCGGGCACTTGGCGGGGGTTGCCAGACGCTGAACAGGGTCTGCCGCAGGCCCATCATCCGGCACCGGCACCGTGTGCTCACCGGACCCCATGAAAGCCTCTGCCACATTCATCTCGACGCTCAAAGAAGCGCCCGCCGAAGCCGAAGTCGCCAGCCATCAGCTGATGATGCGCGCCGGCTTCATCAAGCGCCTCGGCGCCGGCATCTACAACTACATGCCGCTGGGCTTGCGCGTCATCCGCAAGGTTGAAGCCATCATCCGCGAGGAGATGAACCGAGCCGGTGCCGTTGAACTGCTGATGCCGGTTGTGCAGCCTGCCGAGCTGTGGCAAGAGACCGGCCGCTTCCAGGCTTACGGACCGGAGCTGCTGCGCATCAAAGACCGCCACGACCGCGATTTTGTCATCCAGCCGACCAGCGAAGAAGTCATCACCGACATCGCCCGGCAGGAGTTGCGCAGCTACAAGCAACTGCCGCGAAATTTTTATCACATCCAGACCAAGTTTCGCGACGAGCGCCGGCCGCGTTTCGGCCTGATGCGCGGGCGCGAATTCACGATGAAGGACGCCTATTCCTTCGACCGCGACAAAGCCTCGGCGCTGAAAAGCTACCAGGCCATGTTCGACGCCTACAAGCGCATCTTCGATCGCTTTGGGTTGCAATACCGCGCCGTGGCGGCCGACACCGGCGCCATCGGTGGCGACGCTTCGCACGAATTCCAGGTCATCGCCGACACCGGCGAAGACGCCATCGTGTACTGCCCGACCAGCGACTACGCGGCCAACATCGAACTGGCCGAAGCCGTGTCGCTGATCGCTCAACGCGTGGCGTCCGCACAAGCATTGGCACAGACGCCGACGCCCGGAAAAGCCACCTGCGAAGACGTGGCGGCGCTGCTCGGCCTGCCGCTGACCCGGACGGTCAAATCGCTGGTGCTGGCCACCGACGTCAAGAACGAAGGCGGCGACATCACCAAGACAACGGTCTGGCTGCTGCTGGTGCGCGGCGACCACAGCCTGAACGAGATCAAGGCGGGCAAGGTCGAGGGCTTGAAGGATTCTTTCCGCTTCGCGACCGTCTCCGAGATCGAAGATCACTTCGGCTGCAAGCCCGGCTACCTGGGGCCGATCGGCTTGAAGAAGCCCGTGAAAGTGGTGGCAGACCGCACGGTGGCTGCCATGAGCGACTTCGTCTGCGGTGCCAACGTGGCCGACTTCCACTTGACCGGCGTCAACTGGGGCCGCGACTTGCCCGAGCCTGACATGGTGGCCGACATCCGAAACGTCGTGGCGGGGGACCCTTCGCCCGATGGCTTGGGCGTGCTGGCCATCCAGCGCGGCATCGAAGTGGGTCACGTGTTCTACCTGGGCACGAAGAAGTACAGCCTGCCGATGAAGGCCAACTTTCTCGACGAGAACGGCAAGCCGCAGCCTTTCGAAATGGGCTGTTACGGCATCGGCGTGACGCGTCTGTTGGGTGCGGCCATCGAACAGAACCACGACGAGCGCGGCATGATCTGGCCCGCCGCGATGGCACCGTTCAGCGTCGTGGTTTGCCCGATCGGTTACGACCGCAACGCCGAGGTGCAGGCCGCCGCCGACCAGTTGCACGACGAACTGGCAGCGCTGGGCATCGACGTGGTGCTGGACGACCGCGGCGAGCGCCCGGGCGCGATGTTCGCTGATTGGGAATTGATCGGCGTGCCGCAGCGCGTGGTGCTGTCCGACCGAGGCCTGAAGGCCGGCACGGTCGAGCTGCAAGGCCGGCGTGAGGCCGCCGCCACGCTGCTGCCGCTGGCCGACGTGGTGGCCACGCTGAAGGCCCGCTTGGCGGCATGACGCGGGCCGCATGACGCTGGCGCGCCGTAGGCTGTTGTTCGGGTCATTCGGGGCCACCGTCGCTAGCGGGCCGCTGGCCCTGTGGACGCGCACGACCTGGGCGGGTGCGCAGGTGGAAGAACCGCTCGCCGACGCGGTGCGTTCTGCCCTGGTGGCGGCGGTGGCCGAGGAGGCGCCGCCTCGGCCACGCTTCGACAAGGTAGAAGAGCGCCTGGCCTATTTGCGCTGGCTGGGTGCCGCCAGCGAACGGCTGAAGAAGCGCCATACCGAGAACCACACACGGATCGAGTTTCTGGAAGCGGTCTGGTACGAGAGCCGCCGAGCGGGGCTGGAAACGGCGTTGGTGCTGGGCCTGATCCAGGTCGAGAGCGGCTTCCGCAAGTACGCGATCAGCAGCGCCGGTGCCCGGGGTTACATGCAGGTGATGCCCTTCTGGGCGCGCCTGATCGGCAACGGCAGCGGCAACGACCGTCGCCTCTTCCACCTGCAGACCAATCTGCGCTTCGGCTGCACCATCCTGCGCCACTACCTCGACCGAGAGCGCGGTGACGTGTTCATGGCGCTCGGCCGTTACAACGGTAGCCGCGGCAGGCCCGAATATCCGAACGCCGTGCTGGGCGCGCGGCGTGTCTGGGACGTACCGACCGCCTGAGAGGGCGGCCGGCCCCGCCGTTCAGTTGGTCGGCGCGAGCAACTGCTGCAGTTCGCCGGACTCGTACATCTCCATCATGATGTCCGAGCCGCCGACGAATTCGCCGTTGACGTAGAGCTGAGGGATGGTAGGCCACTGGGCGTAGTCCTTGATGCCCTGGCGCACGTCGTCGTCGTCGAAGACGTTGAAGGTCTTCAGGTCGTTGACACCGCAGGCCTTCATCACCTGGATGGCGCGGCCGGAAAAGCCGCACTGCGGGAATTGGGCCGTGCCCTTCATGAAGAGCACCACGCGGTTGCCCTTGACCAGTTCGTCGATGCGTTGTTGCACGTCGCTCATGGGACATGTCCTTCTCAAGATCAGCAGGCGGCGAGTATGCGGCAGGCCGGCACCGTTCCCAGGCCGTGGGGTCTAGAAGGTGTAGCGCACGCCCAGTTGCAGCAGGGGCGAAAGGCGCAGGTCACGAGGGTCGCGTGCTTCGCGCTGAACACCGTCGTTGCCCTCGTAGCCGAAGACTGCGCGGTTGGTGACGGGGCCGAGCCTGTCGGCGACCAAGTCCAGACCGGCTGTCAACGCCAAGCCGTTCTGCCAAGCGGCGCTGGCTTGGCCCAGACCCACGCGGATGCCGCCGAAGGCCGTGCTCAGCGACAAGGGCGACACAGTGCCGGTTTGCAGGCCGATCCGCACCTGCCACTGCGGCCAGACGGTATCGGCCGTTGGGGCCAGCAGGCCATCGGCTGCGCAGGCCTGAAAGGCCATCAAAACACCCGACAAACTCAGGCAGAACATCCGGTGTTTCATGGTGGCCCCTTGGTGTGCAATAGCTGAGCCATGATGCGCCGCGAGCCGCCACACTGCATCCCCCTGGTGACCGATTTTCTGCCGTTGTTCTGCGCGCTGTTTTTCGCCTGGGTCGGTGTGCTTTGGGTCAGGTTTCAGTGGACCAGAGTTGGACGCCAGGCCGCGCCTGTGCAGCGGGGCAGCCCGGACAGATCCCGGCGCGTCTGTGCTTCGACAAATCCCCGAGTGGTCAGCAGCGCCTGCACCGCGTCGGCCTGGTCATGGCCGTGTTCCAGCAGCAGCCAGGCGCCGGGCAGCAGGTGGTCGGGCGCTTCCTGCACGATGCGCCGCAGCGCCGCCAGGCCGTCGCCCTCGGGCGTCAGCGCGCCGCGCGGTTCGTGGGCCAGTGCGACCAGGTGTGGGTCGTCGCCGGCCACATAGGGTGGGTTGGACACGGCCAGGCCGTAGCGGCGGCCGTGCAACGGCGCCCACCAGTCGCCCTGAAGCCATTCGACGGCCAGGCTATGGCGTGCGCCGTTGGCCTGCGCCACTTGCAGCGCTGCGTCGCTGGCGTCGCTGGCGGTGACGGCTGCGCTCGCGCGCCGCAGCTTGATGGCCAGCGCCATCGCGCCGCTGCCGGTGCCCAGATCGACTACGCTGTCTTCAGGCGCGGTGGTCAGGCGCTCCAGCGCCCACTCCACCAGCAACTCGGTTTCGGGTCGGGGCACCAGCACGTCGGGTGTGACCTGCAGCGCCAGCCCGCAGAACTCGCGCTCGCCCACCAGATACGCCAGCGGCACACCCGCTGCGCGTTGCTGAAGTTGCTGTTGCAGCAAGCAGGTTTGGGTGTCGCTGAGCGCGTGGTCGTCGTGGGCCAGCAGCCATACGCGCGGCCTGTTCAGCAGGTGGCTGACCAGCAGTTGCGCGTCCAGACGTTCGACGCCAGCCTGGCGCGCGAAGGTCAGCAGTTCAGCGATGCGCATGGCGCGTCAGCGGCCGCCCGCTTCCAGCTGTTCCAACTGTTCGCTGGCCCGCGCTGCCTGAAGCGCGCTGACCACATCGCCCAGGTCGCCGTCCATGATCTGCGCCAACTTGTACAGCGTCAGGTTGATGCGGTGGTCGGTCAGCCGGCCCTGCGGAAAGTTGTAGGTGCGGATGCGGTCGCTGCTGTCGCCACTGCCAATCAAACCTTTGCGCGTCGCGGCCTCTTTCGCAGCGCGCGCGCTGCGTTCCTTCTCGTGCAGCCGCGCCTGCAACACCACCATGGCCTTGGCCTTGTTGCGGTGCTGGCTGCGGTCGTCCTGGCACTCGGCCACCAGGCCTGTTGGCAGGTGCGTGATGCGGATCGCGCTGTCGGTCTTGTTGATGTGCTGGCCGCCGGCGCCGCTGGCACGGAAGGTGTCGATGCGCAGGTCGGCGGGGTTCAGCGTGACTTCTTCGGCCTCGTCGGGTTCGGGCATCACGGCGACGGTACAGGCACTGCTGTGGATGCGACCCTGGCTCTCGGTGCTGGGCACGCGCTGCACGCGGTGACCGCCGCTTTCGAAACGCAACTGGCCATAAACACCCGGATTCGCGCCGTCGCCTTCGATGCGCAGCACCAGTTCCTTGTAGCCACCCAGATCGCTGTCGCTCTGGCTGAGCACCTCGGTGCGCCAACCCTGGCGTTCGCAGAAGCGGAGGTACATGCGCGCCATGTCGCCAGCGAACAGGGCCGATTCGTCGCCGCCGCTGCCGGCGCGGATTTCCAGAAAGGCCGGTCGCTCGTCGTCGGGGTCTTTCGGGATCAGCGCGGTCTGCAACTCGGCTTGCAGCCTGGCCATGTCGGCGCCGGCGCTGGCGATCTCGTCCTGCGCCATCGCGGCCATGTCGGGGTCGGCCTCGCTGCTGGCCATCTCCAGCGCTGCTGCCAAGTCGGATTCACGCTGTTGGTAGCGGGCATAGCGCGTGACAACGCCGCTGACCTGGGCCTGCTCGCGCGACAGCGCCCGCCAACGCTTGATGTCGGCGGCGACTTGCGGATCGGACAGCGTGGCGTCCAGTTCAGTCAGGCGCAGGGCCAGGCGTTCAAAGCGGTCGCGCAGGGTGGGGTTCATGGACATGGGGAAAGCGGCCCTCCACCGCGCGGGTGGCGCGGCGGTTTGCTGTGCGTCAGCTAACGGCCCTCGCCGCCGGGAAGGCGTGAGGCCGAGCGCAAAAAAAGGCGCGATACCGTGTCGGCCAGGTGCTGGCGTTCATCGCCTTCGGCCGCGTGCAACTCGGCCAGCGTGCCGTGCAGCATCTTGTGCGTGATGCCGCGGGCCATCGCTTCCAGCACCTTCTCTGCGGGCTCGCCGCGGGCCAGCGCCTTGCGGGCGCGGGCCAGTTCCACCGCACCCCAGTCGTCGGCCTGGCGGTTCAGCGCCTGGATCAGCGGCACGGCGGCGCGCTGGTCCATCCAGTGCGCAAAGCTTTGCACGCCGGCGTCGATGATGGCTTCAGCCTGGTGCACCGCAGCCTGGCGTTTTTCACCGGCCGTCTGCACCAGGGAAGACAGGTCGTCGACGGTGTAGAGGTAAACGTCGGATACCTGCGCCACCTCGGGTTCGATATCGCGCGGCACGGCCAGGTCGACCATGAACATCGGTCGGTGGCGGCGGGCCTTCAA
>JBBQAI010000173.1:0-6659 GCA_038316205.1 Burkholderiales bacterium | reverse complement strand
GTTCACATCGCTCGGCATCGGCATCACCCGCATCACGAGTTGGCGGTCATCGGGCAGTTGCAGCGGTGCAAGGGCGCCCGGCTCGGCATCGCTTGCATCGGCAGCTGCCGGCGACGCACTTGAAATCTCGGGCATATTGCGCCACCTGTTCTTGTTGATCCAGGCATTCTTTCACCTTTCACGACGCGCCCGGTCGCCGGGCGTTCCACTCAACCGATGCGACCTTCCTCCCTTGCTGCGCCGCCCCTGCCCGGGGTGTCAACGCCACCGGCCCGCTCCGACTGGTCCACGCTGAAGAAGCTCCTGCCCTACGTGTGGCAATGGCGCTGGCGTGTGCTGGTCGCGCTGTCTTTCCTGGTCGCTGCGAAGCTGGCCAACGTCGGTGTGCCGCTGGTGCTCAAGCAACTGGTGGACGCGCTCGACCTGAAGCCGGGTGACCCGCGCGTGGCGCTCGCCGTGCCGGTAGCCTTGCTGGTGGCCTACGGCGCCTTGCGTCTGTCGATCACGCTGTTCATCGAACTGCGCGAGTTCCTGTTCTACCCGGTGGCCGCGCGCATTGCCCGGCGGGTGTCGCTGGAAGCCTTCGAGCACCTGCTGGCGCTGAGCCTGCGCTTCCATCTCGAGCGGCAGACGGGTGGCGTGTCACGCGACATCGAACGCGGGTCACGCTCGATCCAGTCGCTGCTGAGCTACACGATCTACAACATCCTGCCCACGCTGGTCGAGATCGCGCTGGTCATCGCGTTGCTCTCGGCCAAGTTCGACGGCTGGTTCGCCGCCATCACCTTCGGTGCGCTGGTGATCTACATCGCGTTCACCGTCACCGTCACGGAGTGGCGCACCCACTTCCGGCGTGCCATGAACGAGCAGGACTCGAAGGCCAACACGCGCGCCGTGGACGCGCTGATCAACTACGAGACCGTCAAGTACTTTTCCAACGAACGGTTCGAGCAGGCGCGCTACGACGACAACCTGCAGCGCCTGGAAACAGCGGCGATCAAGTCGCAGACCTCGCTGTCGGTGCTCAACCTCGGGCAGAGTCTGATCATCGCGGTGGCGGTCACGATGCTGGTGTGGCGCGCGACGCTCGGCGTGGTGGCCGGCACGATGACGCTGGGCGATCTGGTGCTCGTCAACGCCTTGATGATCCAGCTCTACATTCCACTGAACTTTCTGGGCGTGATCTACCGTGAGATCAAGCAGTCGATGATCGACATGGAAAAGATGTTCGCGCTGCTCGGCCAGAATCGCGAGATCGCCGATGCACCGGGTGCGCTTCCTCTGGTGATCGCGAAAAATTCGCACGGTGGCGCCGTGCGGTTCGAGAATGTTCGCTTCGGCTACGACGCCGACCGGGTCATCCTGCACGACATCAGCTTCGAGATCCCGGCCGGCAAGACGGTGGCGGTGGTCGGCCCGTCGGGTTCGGGCAAGAGCACGCTGGCGCGGTTGCTGTTCCGCTTCTACGACGTGAACGCCGGCCGCATCTCGATCGACGGACAAGACATCCGGAACGTCACCCAACTGAGCCTGCGTCAGGCCATCGGCATCGTGCCGCAAGACACGGTGCTGTTCAACGACACGGTCGAATACAACATCGCCTACGGTCGCACCGGCGCCAGCCGCAGCGAGGTCGAAGCGGCGGCGGCGGCGGCGCACATACACGCGTTCATCGCGTCAACGCCGAAGGGCTATGACACGATGGTCGGCGAACGCGGGTTGAAATTGTCGGGTGGTGAGAAGCAGCGCGTGGCCATCGCGCGCACGCTGTTGAAGAACCCACCCGTGCTGATCTTCGACGAGGCGACATCAGCGCTCGATTCCGCCAACGAACGGGCGATCCAGGCCGAACTGCAGAGCGCGGCGCGCAACAAGACGGCGCTGGTCATCGCGCACCGGCTTTCGACCGTGGTCGATGCCCATCAGATTCTGGTGATGGCTGCGGGACGCGTTCTCGAGCGGGGAACTCACGCGGAATTGCTTGTCCACGGCGGTCGCTACTCTCAGATGTGGGCACTGCAGCAAGCTGACACCGTACAGGTGAACGACCTTGCCCCTGGAATCCGTATCCCATAGCCGCTCTCATGCGCTGGCTTGCCGGGGTTAATTGGCCAACCAGTTTTCTTTGAACCGCATCGGGCTGAAGTAGGCCAGCGTCGAGTGCAGTCGGGTTCGGTTGTACCAGAGCATCCAGGCGACGACTTCGTCCATGGCCTGGCGCCGGGTCTTGAAGCGCTGCCCGTGCAGTCGCTCTACCTTCAGTGACCCGAATAGCGTCTCGCTGCAGGCGTTGACGCTCCTATGTCAAGCGGGGCTGGCGTATTGGCTACCACGATCGCTGTGGAAGATCAGCCCGGCCTGCTTGCTCGGGTGGCGCTTGAACCACGCCATGCGCAGCGCGTCGATGACGATGTTCCGCGTCATGTCCTCCCGCAGGCTCCACCCCACCACTTGGCGGCTGAACAGGTCGATCACCACGGCCACGACCAACCAGCCCTCGTCGGTGGCGATGTACGTGATGTCGCCCGCCCAGACCTTGTCAGGCTCGGCAACCGCGAACTGCCGATCAAGCAGGTTAGGCGCGATGGGCAGGCTGTGGCTGCTGTCGGTGGTGACCTTGAAGCGGCGCTTGCCCTTAGCGCGTATGCCGTGCAGCTGCATGAGCTTTCGCACCCGCTGCTTGCCCACGCGGATGCCCCTGGCCAGCAGTTCCTTCCAGGTGCGTAACCAGCCGTAGCCGCCGTGCGTCTCGGCGTGGATGGCCTTGATGTACACCAGCAGCGCGTCGTCGCTCAGATGGCGGCGGTGGGCATCGCTGGCACGGCGAACGAAGTGCGCGTGGTAACCCGCCACGCTGGCCTGCAGCACCCGGCATTGCACCGAGATTGGTCACACCCGCCGTTGGCGATTGATGAAGGCGTACTTCACTCTGATCCAGGCTCAGCACACGCCGCAAGCGGCTGTCGCTTTTCCCAAGATGTCGCGCTCCATCTTCACGCGCGCCAGCTCGGCCCGCAGACGACTGATCTCCATCTGCTCGGCGCTCACGGGCTTGCTGTCAGCTCCCTTGAGCTTGCCAAGCTTCTTGGCCTTGACCCAGTTGAGCAGCGTCTGATCCATCAGGCCCAGCGTCCTGGCCGCCGCCGCAATGCTCTGGCCTGCCTCAACCAATCGCACCGCCTCCAGCTTGAATTCAAGCGTGTACCGCGCTCTCGTTGTCTTCGTCATTTCCGTTCTCCTTGCTTGCATTGAATCACTCAGCAAGGGATACGTTTTCCGGGGAAAAGGTCAGAATGAAATGTCAACCCTAACCCCCTAGTCTGAAAGAAACCCCTCGAATAGGGGGTTATCGCAGCTCGCGCGTCAATGGAGACTCTTCTCCAGGGTTGAGGTTAGTACCGGTTTGCAACCCGGATTAGCGCTCAATCGCGTGGCTCAAGGGGAGTGTCCAATTCAGCGGGCAGTTCATCCAGATGAGCGGTGCTTGCACGACGTCTAGTCGTGGTCAGACTGTCGGGGACTTCCCGGCGAACAACTTAAGGGTGGAATGACATGAAGACTTTCAATGTGTTCAAGCAAGCTTGCCTTGTGTTCGCTTGCGGCGCAGTGTTCGGTGGCGCCAACGCGCAGCTTCTTTATGCAAACTCTGCGGGCAGCGACATGGCGTCGTTCAAGCTCGACGGAACCCAGGTTTCGACGTACACGCAGGACAAGGGCAATGGGCGTGGGGTCGTCGTCGTAGGTAACACCATCTATTACACGGTCGCGAACAGCAGCAGCATCTACACACGGCGTGTCAGCGACAACGTCGATACAGGCATCGCCTTTTCCATTGCCGGATCGTCGGGGTTGCAGGCCATTTCTTACGACGGTACGAACTTCTGGGTCGGGGATTACTCAGGAACGAACAATGCGTACTTGGTCTCGGCGGCCGATGGCAGCCTGCTCAAGACGGTCTCGCTGACAGGTTCGGAAGGCTACTATGATGGCCTTGAATACTTCAACGGGAAGCTCATCGCAAACCGGTACGACGGGGGCTACGCGCGCGCAGGCGGCAACCAATACGATGTTTATGATCTGAATGGAAGCCTTCTCCAAGCGGCGTTCATCAACACCAACGGACACGGCAACGGTACCGGTATCGCCTTCGACGGAACCAATTTCTATGTTTCTGATATTTTCAACAATAGGATTTCGAAATGGGATGGCACGACCGGCTCGTTCATTGACAGCATCACCCTGGGGGGAAACCACCAAGCTATCGAAGACCTGTCGGTCGACTTCGCCGGCCGGGTCGACACGTGCGGCGGCCCGAACCAACCGCCTTGCGATATACCGGGCGTTCCCGAGCCAGAGACTTACGCGCTGATGTTGGCGGGGCTGGGGCTGGTCGGCTGGATGTCGCGCCGTAGTCGCGCCTGAATTTCACTAGACCGCGAGTAGAAGGGGCTTCGGCCCCTTTCGCTTTGCTGCACGGCGATCCTTGATTTCGCCTGGGTACACTTCCCAGCGTGGAAACCAAGTGGTTCGAAGACTTTGTCAGCCTCGCCGAAACGCGCAGCTTCTCGCGTTCAGCGCAGTTGCGTCATGTCACGCAGCCGGCGTTCTCGCGCCGCATCCAGTCGTTGGAGGCCTGGGCCGGAATCGATCTGGTCGACCGGTCTTCGTACCCCACACGCCTGACGCCAGCCGGCGAAACCCTGCACTCGCAGGCGCTCGACATCCTGGGCTCCCTGCAAACCGCTCGCAACATGATGCGTGGCCACAAGGCGGCCGGGCACGACATGATCGAGTTCGCCGTGCCGCATTCGCTCGCCTTCACTTTTTTCCCGCACTGGGTGATGGACTTGCGCAAGCGCTTCGCCGGCTTGAAGACGCGGCTCATCGCGCTGAATGTGCACGACGCGGTGTTGCACCTCACCGAAGGCAGTTGCGACCTGCTGATGGCCTATCACCACCCGTCCCAGCCGCTGCAGCTGAACCCTGACCGCTACGAGATGCTCAGCCTCGGCCACGAAACGCTGGTGGCTTACGCCAAGGCCGATGCGGTGGGCCAGCCGCTGTTCCGCCTGCCCGGCCCTTCCGGCCGCGGCGTGCCGTTCCTGAGCTATGCCGAAGGCGCTTACCTCGGACGCCTGGTCGAGCAGATCACCAAGCTGTCGGCCGAGCCTTTGCACCTCGACCCAATCTACGAGACCGACATGGCCGAAGGCCTGAAGGCGATGGCCGTCGAAGGCCATGGCCTGGCTTTTCTGCCGGCCAGTTCGGTGAAGAAGGAATTGAAGAGCAAGCGGCTCGTGCGCGCCGCAGCGGCAGGAGCGCACGAGTTGACGATGGACATTCGCATCTACCGCGAGCGCCCCGAGATGGCGCGTCACAGCAAGCCGGGCGCACTGGCGCTGTGGGAGTTTCTCTCTCATCCCGGCGTGGCTTCGGGTTAGCCCTGAGCCGATATGCAGGAAGTGCATATCGGCGCAGAGAATCAGCATTGGCGGCATCTCAGGCGCCACCCTAAAGTTCGCGGCGTTTTGCGCCAGGCCCGATCCGGTGCCATGGGTGGCACGAGACCTGCCGGGTCGCACCGCATGCGGGCATGTCCGTGGTGTTCCCTGTGGGCCCGGCCCCCTAGAATTTCGTCGATCGAATCTTCACTAACTCCCGAAGGAAAAGACATGAAGAAGTTGTTGTTGGTGTCATGCATGGCCGTGGCGTTTGGTGGCGCTCACGCCGAAGACACGTTGAAGAAGATCAAGGAGTCGGGCAGCGTGACGATGGGGGTACGCGAGTCTTCCGGGGCGCTGGCCTACACGCTGGGCGACGGCAAGTACACCGGCTTTCACTACGACGTGTGCCAGAAAGTTCTGGCCGACGTGCAGAAGCAGCTTGGCATGGCCAAGCTCGACATCAAGTACCAGCCGGTGACGTCGCAGAACCGCATTCCGCTGGTGCAGAACGGCACCGTCGACCTCGAGTGCGGTTCGACCACCAACAACGCCACGCGCCAGAAAGACGTGGCCTTCGCGCCGACGCTTTATGTCGAGGAAGTGCGCATCGCGGTGAAGGCCAATTCGGGCATCACCAACATCGCCCAACTCGCGAACAAGACGGTGGCCACCACCACCGGTACCACCTCGGTCCAGCTGCTGCGCAAGCACGAGCGCGGCACGGGTGTCGACTTCAAGGAGCTGTTCGGCAAGGACCACGCCGACAGCTTCCTGCTGCTCGAAGGCGGCCGCGCCGATGCGTTCGTGATGGACGGCCAGATCCTGGCCGGCCTGATCTCGAAGGCGAAGAACCCGGCCGATTTCAAGATCGTCGGTGAAGTGCTCAGTGTCGAACCCATCGGCATCATGATGCGCAAGGACGACCCGGCCTTCAAGAAGGCGGTGGACGACAGCATCAAGGCCATGGCCAAGAGCGGTGAAGTCGCGAAGCTGTACGACAAGTGGTTCATGCAACCCATCCCGCCCACCAACACCAAGGTCGGCCTGCCGGCTTCTGAGCTGACCAAGGCGGCCTGGGCGAACCCGACCGACAAGCCCCTGGAAGACTACGCCAAGAAGTAAGGCCCGGCCCGCAACGGCATGGGCATGGGCGTGGCGGCCGGCCCTGCCTGGCGCCGCGGCATGCGGTGAGGCAGCAGAACAGCACAACGGGGG
>JBBQAI010000203.1:0-4046 GCA_038316205.1 Burkholderiales bacterium | reverse complement strand
CGCCCAGCGCAAGCACTACGAAGACACGCTGGAATGCGACTTCTCGTTCGAGATCCAGGGGCTGTCGCGCTTCCGGGTCAACGCCTTCAACCAGAACCGTGGCGCGGGCGCGGTGTTCCGCACCATCCCGAGCAAGATCCTGTCACTCGAGCAGCTCAACGCACCCAAGATCTTCGGCGACCTGGCGCTGCGCCCGCGTGGCATGGTGCTGGTCACCGGGCCGACCGGCTCGGGCAAGAGCACCACGCTGGCGGCCATGGTCAACCACCTGAACGAGACCGAATACGGCCATGTGCTGACGGTCGAAGACCCGATCGAGTTTGTGCACGAGAGCAAGAAGTGCCTGATCAACCAGCGCGAGGTCGGCCCGCACACCCTGAGCTTTGCCAACGCGCTGCGCTCGGCCCTGCGCGAGGACCCGGATGCGGTGCTGGTGGGCGAGATGCGCGACTTGGAGACGATCCGCTTGGCACTGACCGCGGCCGAGACCGGCCACCTGGTGTTCGGCACGCTGCACACCAGCAGCGCGGCCAAGACGGTCGACCGGGTGGTCGATGTGTTCCCGGCGGCCGAGAAAGAAATGGTGCGGGCGATGCTGTCCGAATCGCTGGTGGCGGTGATCTCGCAATCGCTGTGCAAGCTGAAGGACGGCAGCGGCCGCATCGCAGCCCACGAGATCATGATCGGCAACCCGGCCATTCGCAACCTGATCCGCGAGAACAAGGTGGCGCAGATGTACTCGGCGATCCAGACCGGCCAGAACGTGGGCATGCAGACGCTGGACCAGAACCTGACCGACCTGGTGCGCCGCAACATGATCACCCCGGCCGAGGCCCGGTCCAAGGCCAAGATCCCGGAGAATTTCCCCGGCTGAGTCTGGCACCCGGGGCCGGCTCCGCGCCGCGCCGCACTGCGCCACAATTGCCTGGCAACAGGGAGAACCGCACCATGGAACGCGAACAGGCTTCCAAGTTCATCAACGACCTGCTGCGGCTGATGGCCGCCAGGAACGGCTCGGACCTGTTCCTGACCGCCGACTTTCCGCCGGCGATCAAGGTCGACGGCAAGGTCACCCGGGTCTCGCCCCAGCCGCTGACCGGCCAGCACACGCTGGCACTGGCGCGCTCGGTCATGAACGAGCGCCAGGCCAGCGAGTTCGAGCGCACCAAGGAGTGCAATTTTGCAATCGCGCCATCGGGCGTCGGCCGGTTCCGGGTCAACGCCTTCATGCAGCAGGGCCATGTCGGCCTGGTGATGCGCACCATCCCGCGCAGCTTGCCGACGATCGACGCGCTGGGCTTGCCGCCGGTGATGAAAGAGATCGCGATGACCCAGCGCGGCCTGGTCATCGTGGTCGGCGCCACCGGCTCGGGCAAGAGCACCACGCTGGCGGCGATGGTCGACCACCGCAACGAGAACAGCTTCGGCCACATCATCACGATCGAAGACCCGGTCGAGTACGTGCATGCGCACAAGAACTGCATCGTCACCCAGCGCGAGGTCGGCATCGACACCGACGGCTGGGGTGCTGCGCTCAAGAACACCCTGCGCCAGGCGCCCGACGTGATCCTGATGGGCGAGATCCGCGACCGCGAAACGATGGACCATGCCGTGGCCTTTGCCGAAACCGGCCACCTGTGCATCACCACGCTGCATGCCAACAGCGCCAACCAGGCGCTGGACCGCATCGTCAACCTGTTCCCGGAGGAGCGGCGCCAGCAGCTGCTGATGGACCTGTCGCTCAACCTCAAGGCCATCGTCTCACAACGCCTGCTGCCGCGCGAGGAGGGCAAGGGCCGCATCGCGGCGGTCGAGGTGCTGCTGAACAGCCCGCTGATCGCCGACCTGATCTTCAAGGGCGAGGTGGCAGAGATGAAGGACCTGATGAAGCGCTCGCGCGAGCAGGGCATGCAGACCTTCGACCAGGCGCTGTTCGACCTCTATGAATGTAACGAGGTCACCTACGAGGACGCGCTGCGCAACGCCGACTCGGTCAACGACCTGCGGCTGCAGATCAAGCTGCACAGCCACCGGGCCCGCAACAAGGACTTTTCAGCCGGCACCGAACACCTGACGATCATGTGACGGTGGCCCGCACGGCAGCGGGCGGGCCGGGTGCTGCGCCGATAAACTCGGCAGCATGAAAACCTACGACTCGACAACACCGCGGCGCGTCGCCTTTCTGGGCCTGGGCGTGATGGGCTATCCGATGGCCGGCCACCTGGCGCGGGCCGGCCACAGCGTCACCGTCTACAACCGTACCGCCGCCAAGGCCCAGGCCTGGGCCGCGGCATACGGCGGCACGGCTGCAGCCACGCCGCGCGAGGCCGCGGCAGGCGCCGAGATTGTCTTCGCCTGCGTTGGCAACGACGACGACCTGCGCGCTGTGGTGCTGGGCGCGGACCTGGGCAGCGGCCAGCGGACCCCCGACGGTGCGCTGGCCGGCATGGCGCCCGGTTCGGTGTTTGTCGACCACACCACCGCATCGGCCGAAGTGGCGCGTGCGCTGTACGGCGCCGCCCAGGTGCTGGGCCTGCAATTTGTCGATGCCCCCGTCTCGGGTGGCCAGGCCGGGGCGGTCAACGGCGCGCTGACGGTGATGTGCGGCGGCGACGCGGCACCGTTCGACGCGATACGACCGGTGGCGATGGCGTTTGCCAAGGCCGTGACACGGGTCGGCGACAGCGGCGCCGGTCAACTCGCCAAGATGGTCAACCAGGTCTGCATCGCCGGCCTGGTGCAGGCGCTGTCCGAAGGCATCGCCTTTGGCCAGAAGGCTGGCCTGGACATGGCGCAGGTGCTGGAAGTCATCGGCAAGGGCGCAGCCCAGAGCTGGCAGATGGACAACCGCGGCGGCACGATGGTGACTGACAAGTTCGACTTCGGCTTTGCGGTGGACTGGATGCGCAAAGACCTGGGCCTGGTGCTGGACGAGGCCCGGCGCAACGGCGCCAAGCTGCCGGTCACCGCGCTGGTGGACCAGTTCTATGCCGATGTGCAGGCCCAGGGCGGTGGCCGCTGGGACACGTCCAGCCTGTTGCGTCGGCTGAAATAGCCGGGCAAGGCGTCGAGCGGGGCGGATCAGGCCCGGCCCAACCCAAACCAGCGACTACTTGGGCAGCAGGTTGGCCAGCTCGGCCTCGCTGATCACCTCGAACACCCGCACCACCTTGGCCACGCCGCCCACGCCGCGCGCCACGTCGGCGGCCCGGCCGGCCTCGCGCTCGGTGACCTGGCCCAGCAGGTAGACCACGCTGCGCTCGGTCACGACCTTGAGCGCGTTGGACTGCAGGTCCTTGGTATCGATGAACGTCGCCTTGACCTTGCTGGTCAGGATGGTGTCGTTGCTGCGGGTGCCCAGCGAGCTGCTGAAACCCACCATCAGCTCATTGGTCGTGGCGCGCACGTTCTCGACCCGGGCAACGGTCTGCTCGACCAGCAGGCGGTCGGCATCGGTCGGCACCTCGCCGGTGATCAGCACGCTGCGGTTGTAGCTGGTGATGTTGACATGGCCACGCTCAGACAGGGCCGCGTTGACCCGGCTGACGGCCTTGAGCTCGATCGCCTCATCCTCCAGTTGCGTGCCCGAGGTGCGGCGGTCGCTGTAGGACAGTGCACCGCCCACCACCGCGCCACCCAGCAACACGGCGCAGCCGCCCAGCAAGGTCGAGCCGATCACGGCCGCAGCGGCCAGTGCGGCCAGGCGGGGTGCAGCGGAAAAAGTCAGTCGGCAAGTCGTGCGGAAGTTCATAGGGAATCCTGTTCACCCAACAATTGCAGATCGATCGCGTCGCACAGGCAATGCAACACCAGCAGGTGCGCCTCCAGCACCCGCACCCGGCGGTCGTGCGGCACAGCCACCAGCACATCGGTTTCATGCAGCAGGCCGCGCAACGCGCCGCCGCTGCGGCCAGTCAACGCGATCACGGTCATGTCCTGGGCTTGCGCGGCCAGCGCGGCGGCCAGCAGCGCGGGATGGTTGCCGTCGCTGTCGATCAGCAACAGCAGGTCACCGGGCTGGCCCAGCGTTTCGACCTGGCGCGCCA
>JBBQAI010000060.1:0-23422 GCA_038316205.1 Burkholderiales bacterium | reverse complement strand
TCGTCTTCTTCGGCTTCACGCAGTGCCCGGACGTCTGTCCGACCACCATGCTGGAACTGGCCCAGGTGAAGAAGGCGCTAGGCACTGACGGTGACCGCGTGCAGGGCATCTTCGTGACGGTGGACCCCGAGCGCGACACGGCGGCCGTGTTGAAGGCCTACGTCACCAACTTCAGCCCCGACTTCGTGGCCCTGCGCGGCACGGCCGAAGAAACGCAGGCAGCGGCCAAGCAGTTCAAGGTCTTCTACGCCAAGGTGCCGGGCAAGACGCCTGAAAGCTACACGATGGACCACACCGCCGGCAGCTACATCTTCGACACCCAGGGCCGTATCCGCCTGTTCACCCGCTACGGCAGCGGTGCTGAAGCGCTCACGCACGACCTGAAACTGCTGCTCGCACAACGCTGAAATGCGCAGCGGCCCCGCAGGGCCGCTGTTCTGTCGTGCGCCGCCTTCAGGCGGTTTCCAGCGCCTTGCGCATTTTCTTCATCGCCGCCACTTCGATCTGGCGGATGCGCTCGGCGCTGACGCCGTAGACGGCGGCCAGGTCGTGCAGCGTCATGCCGCCCGAACTGTCGTCGTTGACCTTCAGCCAACGCTCTTCCACGATGCGCCGGCTGCGCTCGTCCAACGCTTCCAGCGCCAACGCGATGCCGTCGCCCGACAGCCAGTCGCGATGACCGGCCTCGATGCGGTGCGTCGGTTCGTTGCTGTCGTCGGCCAAGTAGGCGATGGGCGCGTAGGCCTCTTCGCCGTCGTCGTTTTGCGACTCCATCGCCACGTCGCCACCCGACAGGCGCATCTCCATCTCGATGACCTCGTCGGGCTTGACGTTCAAGTCACTGGCCATCTTGGCCACTTCGCTGGGCGTGAGGGTGTTGCGGTGGGTGTCGGCATCCAGCGCGTCGCTCTTCATGCCCTGCTTCATCGACCGCAGGTTGAAGAACAGCTTGCGCTGGGCCTTGGTGGTCGCTACCTTCACCATGCGCCAGTTTTTCAGGATGTACTCGTGGATCTCGGCCTTGATCCAGTGCATGGCGTAACTGACCAGACGCACGCCCTGTTCAGGGTCAAAGCGCTTGACGGCCTTCATCAGGCCGACGTTGCCTTCCTGAATTAGGTCGCCTTGCGGCAGGCCGTAGCCCAGGTACTGGCGCGAGATGGACACCACCAGACGCAGGTGCGACAGCACCATGCGGCCGGCGGCCTGCACATCGCCGTGGTCGCGCAGCGCGCGGGCCAGGTTGGCTTCTTCGACCGCCGTCAGCATGGGCATGCGGTTGACGGCGGACACATAGGCGTCCAAGTTGCCCAAAGAGGGCACCAGCGACCAAGGGTCGCGGACAGACAGGGCAGAGATGGTGACAGCGTTCATGGTGTTACTGACTCCTTCAGGAGAAATCGGTTCAACAAATATTAGCACTCTCGGGGCGAGAGTGCTGATGACTGAAGCTGAAGATACGCAAAGCACAAGCAACGTACCGAAATAAGGGACTTTCGATGAGAGCCTGCGCTCACATTCAAGTCAACCGGATTGGACTTCAGGTCTTGTTGGCGGCACCGTTACCGGCCGAACAGACGCCCGTGCAGATGCGTGCTGGCCTTCCAGTTGTTCCTTTATGCAGAACGACGGTCTTCTATGGTTGACGGGCGCTGGAATCTCTACGACAGTCCACCGCCGCGCCCCCTGCGGCCAGGGCGCCGACCGAGAGCCTGCCTACCACTGGAGACTGAAAACATGGCCCAGCCGATACGCTGGCGGTTGAACGGCCAGCCTGCCCGTTCAGACGCCGAGGCGCAGACGCCTTTGCTTTACGTGTTGCGCAATGAACTGGACCAGCACGGCCCGCGCTTTGGTTGTGGCCTGGCGCAGTGCGGCGCCTGCACCGTGCACGTGGACGGCCGCGCGACGCGTTCTTGCGTCACGCCACTGACCGTGGCGCAAGGCCGCGACGTGACCACGCTGGACGGGCTGGCGGCGCGCTGGCGGCAGTCGCAGGGCATCAGCGACCCGACGGTGCTGCACCCGGTGCAGCAGGCTTTCATCGACGAGCAGGCCGCGCAGTGTGGCTACTGCATCAACGGCTGGATCATGACTGCTGCCGCCCTGTTGGCCGAAAAACCGCAGGCCACCGACACGGAATTGCGCCAGGGCTTGTCGGGCCTGAAGTGCCGCTGCGGCACCCAGGTCAGCGTGCTGCGCGCCGTGAAGCGGGCGGCACGGGTCATCCGCGAGGCCAAGGCCCGCGAAGCCGAGGTCGGCGGTCCCAAGGTGCTGGCATGACCGCGATCACACCGGGTGCATCCCAACTCGACCGCCGCGGCTTCCTGGCCGCCGGCACCGGCCTGCTGGTGACGCTGGCGGTGCCGGCTTCGGTGCAAGCAGCAGACGTCGACATGGTGGGCGATGGCGAACCGCGCGACCGGCTGGACACCTGGCTGGCGATAGATGCCGATGGCCGCGTGTTGGCATCGGTGGGCAAGATCGACGCCGGGCTGGGCATACCGACCGCCTTCGCGCAGATCGTGGCCGACGAGCTCGACGTGGCCTACGCGCAAGTCACCATCCGCATGGGTGACACCGCCACCACGCCCGACCAACGGGGCACGGGCTCCAGCAACGGCATCACCGACGGTGGCGCTGCGTTGCGGGCCGCCGGTGCCCAGGCGCGCGCCTTCCTGCTGGCCAGAGCGGCCGAGCGGCTGGCCCTGCCGGTGGCGCAACTGGAGGTGCGCGACGGCGTGGTCCGTTCCCTGGCCGACCCAACCCGCTCGGTCAGCTACGCCGACCTGCTGCGCGGCGGCCGTTTTGAGCTGGCCTACGACGCCAAGGCCCGGCCCAAAGACCCGGCGAACTACCGCGTGGTCGGCAAACCGCTGCCGCGCAGCGACATCCCGCCCAAGGTGCGCGCCGAGTACCGCTACCTGGTCGATCACCGCCTGCCTGCCATGGTCCACGCCCGCGTGCTGCGCCCGCCGACGGCCGGCGCCAGCTTCATCGGCATCAAGGCGCTGCCGGCCACGCCGGGTTTCATCCGCCTGGTGCAGCAAGGCAACTTCGTAGCCGTGGTGGCCGAACGCGAAGAGCAGGCCGTGCAGGCCGCGCGCAGCGTGCAGATCGAATGGTCGACGCCCAAGTTTCGCTTCTCGAAAGACTACGACGCGCTTTACGAAACCCTGCGCACCGCGCCTGCCAAAGGCCGCAAGGTGGACCGCAGCAACGGCGACGTCGATGCCGCGCTGCAGGCCGCGCCGCAGCGCATCGAAGCGGCTTACGAGTACCCCTTCCAGTCCCACGCCTGCATGGGCCCGGCCTGCGCCTTGGCGCAGGTGGAAGCCAGCGGTGTGACGGTGTGGATGGGCGGGCAGAAGCCTTACCCGCTGCGCAAGACCGTGTCTGAATTGCTGGGCCGACCGGCCACCGATGTGCGCGTGATCTGGATGCCCGGCCCCGGTTCCTACGGCATGAACGACGCTGACGACGCGGCCGTGGACGCGGTCATCGTCGCGCTGGCCGTCGGCCGCCCGGTGCGCCTGCAGTACGCCCGCAGCGACGCCACCGCCTGGGACCCGAAGGGCCCGCCCGGCGTCTTCCGCTTGAAAGGGGGGCTGGACGCTGCCGGCCGCGTCGTCGCATTCGACTACCACTCGCGCGGCTATTCGGGCCGCACGCGGCCTTCGGGCACGCAGCGCTACGGCGACACGCTGGCCTCGCAACTGATCGGCAATGGTGTGACGAATAGCGAAGACCTGTACCAGGTGTCGGCCGACAGCTACCGCTTCGACCACGCGCGGGTCAGCGCTGAGTTGATCGACTGGCGCGCCTCGCTCAGCACCGGCCTGCGCACCGCCCACCTGCGCGACCCCGACGGCATGGCCACCACCTTCGCCAGCGAGAGCTTCATCGACGAGCTGGCTCTGGCCGCAGGCCTGGATCCGGTGGCCTTCCGCCTGCAGCACCTGGGCGACGTGCGCCACGCGGCCGTGGTGCGCGCGGTGGCCGAGCGCGCGCAGTGGCAGCCGCGCGTCGGGCCCAACCCTGCCAACGGCAACGGTGCCACCCTGCGCGGTCGCGGCATCGCCTACGCACCGCGCAACGGCGCGGTGGTGGCTATCGTGGTCGAGGTTGAAGTCGAACGCGCCACCGGGCAGTGGCGGGCCACGCGCTTCGTCGTTGCGCACGACTGCGGCCTGGTCATCAACCCGCTGAGCCTGGAGCGGGTCATCGAGTCCAACATCCTGATGTCGCTGAGCCGCACGCGCCACGAGGAAGTGCGCTTCGACGCCGAGCGCGTGCACAGCGTGGACTGGCTGACCTACCCCATCCTCGACATGACCGAGGTGCCCGACCGCATCGACGTGGTGCTGGTCGGCAACCAGGGTAGCCGCACCTACGGCGCGGGTGAACCGTCCACACGACCGGTGGCCGGCGCGCTGGCCAATGCGCTGTTTGACGCCACTGGCCGCCGCTTGCGCCGTGTGCCTTTCACGCCCGATCGCGTGCTGGCCGCGCTGAAAACCGCGCCCGCGCAAGCTTGAGCGGCGTACACCTCCGCTTCCGCTTCTGCTTCTCCCTCTTGCCCATTCCAACTGCATCCCCGCCGTATGACGCACCCTGAATCTTTCCTGCCCGCCACCCGCCGCCGAACCCTGCAGATCGGCCTGGCTTCGACGCTGCTGCCCTGGCTGCCTCTGACGGCGCGGGCACAAGGCGACTGGCCCGCCAAGTCCATCCGCCTGGTCGTGCCCTACGCGGCGGGCGGCAGCAGCGACACGCTGGGCCGGCTCATCGCCCGCCATCTGCAAGATGCACTGAAGCAGACCGTGGTGGTGGAAAACAAGGGCGGCGCGGGCGGCTTGATCGGGTCGAAGGAAGTGGCCCGCTCCGCGCCCGACGGCTACACGCTGGTGATCTCGGGCATCGGTTCGCACGTCATCGCGCCGGCCCAGACACCGGGCAGCATCGACCCGATGAAGGACTTCAGCCACATCGCGCTGTTGGGCGGCCCGCCCTTGGCCATGGTGGTCAACGCCGAACTGCCCGTGAAGGACGTGAAGGGCTTCATCGACTACGTCAACGCCAGCCCCAAGGGACTGAGCTGGGGCTCGCCGGGGCAGGGCACACACGGGCACCTGACGGGCGAACTCTTTCGCCAGGCCAACAAGCTGAACATGGTGCACATCGCCTACAAGGGCGCGGGCCCTGCGGTGGCCGATTTGCTGGGCAACCAGATCCCGGCGGCCTTCATGACGCTCAGTTCGTCCAACGCCCACGTGGACACCGGCAAGCTGCGCCTGCTGGCGGTGTCTTCAGCCAAGCGCGTGGCGGCCTACCCGAACACGCCCACGCTGGCCGAACTGGGTTACCCGCAGCTGACGGGCACGACCTGGTTCTCGGTGTCGGGCCCGGCCGGCATGCCGCCCGCGGTGGTGGAGAAGCTGAACGGCGAGATCCGCCGCGGCCTGCAGAGCCAACCCGTGCGCGCCGCGATGACGGCCGAAAGCATGGAGTCGGGCGACTACGACGCGGCCGGCTTCACGCGCTTCATGGCGGCCGAAATTGCCCGTTGGGCGCCGGCCGTGAACGCACTGAGCAACCAGCCGAAGTAGCCGCAACTTCAGACTTCGATCGAGACGAAGCCGTCGGCGTCGATGACGGTGCGGTAGGTCTTGATCGGGACCATGCAAGGCGGCGTCACGACAGCGCCGGTGCGGATGTTGAAGGCGCCGTTGTGGAAGTCGCATTCCACCGTGTCGCCTTCGACGCAGCCTTCAGACAGCGAGCCCGGGCCGTGGGTACACAGGTCGTCGGTGACGAAGTACTCGCCATCCAGATTGAACACCGCCAGGGTCAGTTTGCCCTTCTCGATGCGGATGGCCTGACCGGCTTCCACGGCGTCTGGCCGGCACAAGGCGATGCGTTCACAGGGTCCTGTCATGCCCCAAGCTCCAATTGACAATTGACGAGACCGGATGATATCGTCGTTTTGAATAAAGGAACACTGTTCTTCTATTAGGAACAGACAAAGCCCAGGGGCAGCCATGCTGAAAAGAGAACAGAACGACCTCGTGACCCAGACGGGCCCCGGCACGCCGATGGGCAATCTCTTTCGCCGTTACTGGTTGCCGGCGCTGTTGGCAGAAGAACTGCCCGAGCCCGATTGCGCACCGGTCAAGCTGCAGCTGCTGTCTGAAAAGCTGATTGCCTTTCGCGACACGCAAGGCAGGCTGGGCGCCATCGACGAGTTCTGCGCCCACCGGGGCGTTTCACTGTGGTTCGGCCGCAATGAAGAAAGCGGCTTGCGCTGCCCTTACCACGGCTGGAAATACGATGTCACCGGCCAGTGTGTGGACGTGCCCAGCGAGCCCGCCGAAAGCGGCTACTGCGACCGCGTGAAGCTGAAGGGCTACCCGCTGATCGAACGAGGCGGCGTTTTGTGGATCTACATGGGCCCGCCCGATTTCCAGCCACCGCCGCCCGAATTCGAATTCGCCACCGTGCCGGCCAACCAGAGCTACACCAGCAAGCGCCTGCAGGAATGCAATTGGCTGCAGGCGCTGGAAGGCGGCATCGACAGCAGCCACGTCAGCTTCCTGCACAGCGGTGCGCTGAACGCCGACCCGCTGTTCAAGGGTGCCAAGGGCAACCAGTACAACGTCGCGGACAAGAAGCCGGTGTTCGACGTGGCCCAGGCTGACGGCGGCCTGTTTGTCGGCGCGCGCCGCAATGCCGAGGACGACCAGTACTACTGGCGCATCACGCCCTGGATCATGCCCTGCTTCACACAGGTGCCGCCGCGTGGCGACCACCCGCTGCACGGCCATTTCTGGGTGCCCATCGACGACCACAACAACTGGGCCTGGAGCTTCGACTACCACCCGGCACGGCCGCTGCACGAAGAAGAACTGCAGGCCATGAAGGATGGCAAGGGCGTTCACGTTCGCTACGTGCCGGGTACTTACATCCCGCTGCAGAACAAGTCCAACGACTACCTGATGGACCGCGCCGCGCAAAAGGCGGGCACCCAGTACAGCGGCATCGAAGGCATCGGCATGCAAGACGCGTCGCTGCAGGAAAGCATGGGCTCCATCCAGGACCGCACCAAGGAAAACCTGGTCGGCACCGACAACGGCATCATCATGATGCGGCAGCGTTTGATGAAGGCCGCCAAGGCACTGGCCGACAACGGCACGCCGCCGCCGGGCACCGACCCGGAGCACCAGAAGGTGCGTTCAGCAGCGGTGTTGTTGAAGCGCGACCAGCCCTTCAAGGACGCTGCGCGCGACGCGCTGCGGGCTGTGCCCGGCACGCGCCAGTCCTCGGTCTAGATGCCACACCGCCACGCGGAGCGGGCAGCGCGCAATGTTCGGCTCGCTGCCGCAAGACCCCCAGCACGCGCAGGCCGTGGCGCAGGTGGAAGCCTGGGTGCGCGAACGCTTTCGGCTGGCGCCCGAAGCCGTGGTGATGGTCAGCGAACTGGCCTGCGCGCTGCCCGGCTGCCCGCCGCTGGAAACGGTGATCGCCTTCTGGCTGAGCCAGTCGGACGAGGCCGTGCGCCACCACCACAAGGTCTTCAAGCCAGTGCAGCAAGTCAGCCCCGACGACCTGCCGCCCTGGTGGATGCGCGACGCGCTGGCGGTGCCGCCTGATTGGGCGGGTGACTGCTGCTGAAGCCCGTGCGCTGAAAACAAAACACAAATAAAACACACCAGGGATGAGGGGCACATGGGCGTACCGCTGCTGAAGACCGTCACGCGCACGCAGGGCAACAACGCAGCGCTGAAAGATGGCCGCGTGAAAACTCAAGGGTTCGAGCTCGCGTTCGAAGACGTGCCGGTGCTGATCGACGGCTTTCGGCGCATGGTGCGCGGGCTGGAATTCGATGTCAGTGAAATGGCGCTGACCACCTACGTCTGCGCCCGCGCCCACGGCAAGCGTTTCACCGCGCTGCCCATCTTTCTGGTGCGCGCTTTCCACCACGGCGCTATTTTGGTCAACACCGAACTCGGCATCCAGCACCCTAAAGATCTGGAAGGCCGCAAGGTGGGCGTGAACCGCGGCTGGACCGTGACCACCGGCCTGTGGGCGCGCAGCGTGTTGCAGCACCAATACGGCGTGGACCTGACCAAGATCACCTGGGTGCTGTCGGGCGATGAGCACGTGGCCGAGTACCGCACGCCGGGCTATGTGCAAGCCATCGAGAAAGGCCGCCGCATGGCCGACATGGTGGTCAGCGGCGAACTCGCCGGCGCCATCGGCATCGAAGTGGACGCGCAACATGTGAAGCCGCTGATCCCCCATGCCGCGCAGGCCGGTCTGGATGCGCTGCGCGATCACGGCCACTACCCCATCAACCACCTGGTGGTGGTGAAGGACGAGGTGCTGGCCGCCCACCCCGGCGTGGCCCGCGCGGTGTTCGAGGCCTTTGCCGAAAGCAAGCGGCTCTATGTGGAACAGCTGCGCCGTGACCGCGTGTCGCCGATGACGGCGATGGACCAGATGCACCTGCGTGTGATGGGAGTGACCGGTTCCGACCCGCTGCCCTACGGCATTGCCCCCAACCACCGCATGCTGGAAACCGCGCTGTCGTCGGCGGTCGAGCAGGGAATCATCGACCGCGCCCCGACGCTGGAAGCGCTCTTCGCGCCCAGCACCCACGCCCTTGTGGCGTGAACCCGCAGCAACCTCAGGAACCCACATGTCCAGCGCCTCATCCGCCACACCCATGACCGTGTCCGCGCTGCAGCGCATGAAGCGCGACGGCAAGAAGATCGTCGGCGTGGTGGCCTGGGACTGGCAGATGGCGCAGATCGTCGACCGCGCTGGCGTGGACATCGTCAGCGTCGGCGACACCGTGGGCATCAACCTGTGGGGCCACGCCAACCCGCTGGAAGTGACGATGGAAGAAATGCTCATCGTCACCAAGGCCGTGCGGCGCGGCGTGAAGCGCGCGCTGGTCAGCGTGGACTTTCCCTTTGGTCCGCTGCAAGAAGGCCCTGAAGCCGCCTTGCGCGCCGCTATCCGCTTCGTCAAGGAAGCCGGCGTGGACATGGTCAAGCTCGACGGTGCAGCCGAATTTCCTGAGGCCGTGGCCGCCATCACGCGCGCCGGCATTCCGGTTTTTGCGCAGTTCGGCATTACGCCGCAAACGGCGCTGAAGCACGGTATCGACTACAAGAACACGCTGCAGGTGGGCGTGCAATTGCCGCCCACCTTGACCGCGCAATTGGTGGCCGAAGCGCAGCGCCTGGAAGCCGCTGGTGCCGCGCTGCTGGACTTCACGCACAGCGGCCCGGTGGCCGGCCCGGCGGTGGTGGCGGCGGTGAAGGTTCCGGTCATGGGCGGGCTGGGCGGCGGCCCCTGGCTGGACGGCCGCATGCGCATGGCGAATGCGGCCCTGGGTTACGCGGCGGCCACCATCGACCAGCCGCCCGAGACCTACGCTTACGCCGCCCGGACGGCGCTGGACGCCATCACCGCGCTGGTGGACGACGTGCGCGCCGGCCGCCAGATCAAGGGTGGCATACCGATCAAGGCCGCCTGACATGCCGACCGTCAACATCAACGGCATCGCCACCCGCTACGAGGTGGTCGGCAGCGGTGCGCCGCTGCTGATGTTCTCGCCCGGCGGCTTTGACGCGACGCTGGAGAAGTGGTCGTCGCTGGGCGTGTACGGCAAGACGCAAATGCTGGCGGCCTTGACCGCGAACCACCAGTGCATCTTGTTCGACCGCCGCGAAACGGGGCAGAGCGGCGGGCGCGTCGAACGCATCACCTGGGCGCATTACGCGGCCCAGGGCAAGGGCCTGTTGGACCACCTGGGCATAGCGCGCGCCCACCTGATGGGCGGCTGCATGGGCTGCGCGCCTGTGGTCGCCTTCGCCGCCGCCTACCCCGAGACCACGCGCAGCATGCTGCTCTACTGGCCGGTGGGTGGTGCCAAGTACCGCATCAGCGGCCAACTGCGTTTCGCGCAGCACCTGGCCTACGTGCAGCAGCACGGTCTGGAAGCCGTGTTGGCCTTGGCCTTGGGCGGCACGCGGAGCTTCGGCGAAGACCCGCGCGGCGGGCCGTGGGTGAGCGTGTTGCGGCGTGACACGGCCTTCGCTGCAGCCCACGTGGCGCAGGATGTCGAGCGCTACAAACTGACCATCGGCGGCATGGCCCGCGCGCTGCTGGACCGCGACACCGCGCCGGGTGCCGAACCCGAGCAAATGCTGCAACTGGACATCCCCACGCTGGTTGTACCGGGACGCGATGCCTCGCACGCCACCTCGGCCGCGCGCTACCTGGAAGAGTGCCTGCCGCGCGCCGAATACTGGGATGCACTGCCCGCCGAGCAGACGGCCACAACAGCGCCGGCACGGCTGCTGCAGTTCCTGGCGGCCGTTGCGGCCTGACCCCGAAAGCGAATCATGAACACCGACCTGAACGACATCCGCCGCGACTTTAGCCGCGTCGACGCGGCCCTGGTGCAGCAGGCCTCAGCCTACGCCGCGTCTATCCTGGCCGACGTGGCCGGCCGGCGCGGCACGATGGACGGCCGCATCGCGCCACTCAGCCCTCTCATGCGCGTCTGCGGCCCCGCCTTCACCATCGAAGTGCGGCCCGGCGACAACCTGATGATCCACGCCGCCATGGCGATGGCGAAACCCGGCGACGTGCTGGTCATCGATGGCAAGGCCGACCGCAGTGCTGCGCTGATGGGCAGCATCATGCTCACCGCCTGCAAGCAACTGGGCTTCGCCGGCGCGGTGCTGGACGCGTCCATCCGCGACACCGAAGAGCTGATCGCACTGGGCTTCCCGGTGTGGGCCGTCGGCGCGAACCCGAACGGCCCGACGAAGAACGTGCCGGGCCGCATCAACTGGCCCATCGGCTGCGGTGGCGCTGCGGTCAACCCAGGTGACCTGATCGTCGGCGACGCCGACGGTGTGGTCGTCATCGAACGCGAAAAAGTCGCCTCGCTGCTGCCGTTGGCGGCCGCCAAAGTGGCCGACGAACGCCAGCGCATCGCCGACATCACAGGCGGCGGGCCGATACGTCCGAAGTGGCTGGAAGCCGCCTTGGTGGCGGCTGGCGTGCTGAAGGCCGGCGAAGCGCTCTGAGCGCACGCCCCGATTCGAAAAAATCCACGAGATCTGGAGACTGAGATGGAAAAAGTATTGGCTGCGGTGAAGACTGGCCCGAGCAAGATCGAGATCCGCGAATACGACATGCCCGAGGTGCCGGAAGACTGCGCGCTGCTGAAGATGGAAGTGGCCGGCATCTGCGGCACCGACGTCAAGATGTACAAGGATCCGCTGAAGGGTGCGCCCGTGATCATGGGCCACGAGAACATCGGCACCATCGCCAAAGCCGGCCGCGAATTCACGCGCAAGAAGGGTTTCAAGGAAGGCGATCTGGTCTTCGTGGAGCACTATGTCGGCTGCATGAAATGTGAGTGGTGCCACCGCGGCGAGTACCGCCACTGCGAGGCCACCGACTGGCGCAACAACCCCGACGGCCTGCGCTTTGGCTACACGTCCACCGAGAAGGCACCGCACCTGTGGGGCGGTTTCGCGCAATACGTTTTTCTGCCGTGGAACTGCATCGTGCACAAGGTGCCGGCGGGCGTGTCGCCCGAGCTCGCGGGGCTGGTCACGCCGATGGCCAACGGCGTGGAGTGGTCGCTGTTCGACGGCGGTGTGAAGTACGACGACATCGTGCTGATTCAGGGGCCGGGCCAGCAGGGCCTGTCGCAGACGGTGATCTGCAAACAGGCTGGCGCCAGCATGATCATCGTGACCGGCACGTCGAAAGACGCGGCGCGTCTGGAAGTGGCCAAGCTGCTGGGCGCCGATCACGTCATCGACGTGCAGAAAGAAGACCCGCTGGCGCGCATCCGCCAACTCACCGGCGGGCGGGGTGTGGACGTGGTGCTGGACTGCACCGCCGGCGCCGGCACAGTACCCATCCTGCTGGGCATCGAGGCGCTCAAGCGCAAGGGTGGCCTGATGGTGGTGCAGGGCGAGATGGGCGACTTCCCGAACTTCCCGTTGGCCAAGATGACGCTGAAGTGGATCACGCTGAAAAGCGCGCGCGGTCACAGCTACCGGGCCTGCGAAATGGCGCTGGCGCAGCTGGCTTCGAAGCGCTTCCCGCTGGAGAAGGTGACCACGCACCGCTTCGGTTTGAAGGACACCGATCTGGCGATCCGCTCGGTGGGCAATGCCGGGGTACCCAACGTCATACACGCGTCGTTGATGCCCTGGATGTAGTTGAAAAAATCGACGCGCCAAGTGAGTGACTCATGGGCTGACACCCGCATCCCGGTCACGGTGCTGACCGGCTACCTGGGTGCCGGCAAGACCACGCTGCTGAACCGCATCCTCAGCGGCGACCACGGCCATCGTTACGCCGTCATCGTCAACGAGTTCGGCGAGATCGGCATCGACGCGGAACTGGTCACCCACAGCAATGAAGAGTTGTTCGAGATGAACAACGGCTGCATCTGCTGCACCGTGCGCGGCGACTTGATCCGCACCTTGCACGGCTTGCTGGCGCGGCCCGGCACCTTCGATGCGGTGATCGTCGAAACCACCGGACTGGCCGACCCCGGGCCTGTTGCGCAGACCTTCTTCGTCGATGCCAAGTTGCGTACGCAATTGCGGCTCGACGCCATCACCACGCTGGTCGATGCACGGCACATCACCGAGCAGCTGGCCGACAGCCGCGAAGCGGCTGAGCAAGTCGCCTTCGCCGACCACATCGTGTTGAACAAGACCGACCTGGCGACCGAAGCCGAGTTGCAAACGGTCGAACGCCAACTGCGCCGGTTGAACCCCCTGGCACCCATCCAGCGCGCCTTGCGCAGCGGCGCGGTGCTGGACACCGTGCTGGGTTGCGGCGGCTTCGACCTGGCGCGCATCGTGGCGCTGGAGCCGGCCTTCCTGCAGCCGGCCCGTGGCGCCCTGGGGCATGTGCACGACGAACATTGCGGCCACGAACATGGCCCCGAACACGACCACGGCCAGGGTGTGCCCGAGGACACGTCGAATCATGTCCACGACAGCGGCATCACCAGCGTGTCGCTCACGTCCACGCAGCCGATGGACGCTGCGCGGGTGCAGGCCTGGTTGACCGACTTGGTGGCCGTGCAAGGCGCCGACATCCTGCGTGCCAAGGGCATCATCGACGTGGCCGGCGACGCGCGGCGCATGGTCTTTCAAGCGGTGCACATGATCCTGGAAGGCGACAGCCAGCGGGCCTGGCGGGCTGATGAGGTGCGCAGCAGCCGGCTGGTCTTCATCGGGCGGCGGCTCGACGCGGCAGCGCTGCAAGCCGGCTTCGATGCCTGCGTTGCCGTCTGACTTCGCTGAACTCGCGTAAGGTCACTGCGGCGCCTTGCGCTGCTCCCCGGACACCCGAACGATGAACGCCACGACCGCCACGCCAACCGCCACACCAACCGCCACAGCGACGCCCCGCCGTCTGATCGTCGCCATCACCGGCGCCTCGGGCGCGGTCTACGGCGTTCGCGCCTTGCAACTCTTGCGCGCGATGGGCGGCATCGAAACGCATTTGATCCTGACCGCTTCCGGCGCGCGCACGCTGGTCGAAGAAACTGACTTCAGCGCCGCGCAGGTGCGTGCCTTGGCCGACTGCGTGCACAGCGCCAAGGACATCGGCGCCACCGTGTCGTCGGGCTCCTTCAAGACCTTGGGCATGCTGGTCGCGCCCTGTTCGATCAAGACGCTGAGCGGCATTGCCCACTGCTACAACGACGAATTGGTGGTGCGCGCGGCCGACGTGTGCCTCAAGGAGCGGCGGCGCGTGGTGCTGCTGCTGCGCGAAACGCCCTTGCACGCCGGTCACATCGCGCTGATGGCGCAGGCCACGCAGAACGGCGCGCTGATCATGCCGCCGGTGCCGGCCTTCTACAGCCGGCCGGCGACGGTGCAAGACATCGTCGACCAGACTGTAGGCCGCGCGCTGGATTTGTTCGACCTGGACGTGCCGGGCACGCAACGCTGGGACGGTGGCGCGCGAGGTGGTGCGCGCAACGAGGCCTGACAATCGCACTGAGGCCCTGCGATTCCTGCAGCCGGCCCACCACAGAGAAAGACAACATGAAGAACGCACTGATCGCACTGGCCCTCGCCGTGGCCGCCGTGGGCGCGCACGCCCAAGCCGGTACCGCAGCCAAGGAAGCCGGCAAGGCCACCGCAGAGACCGCCAAGCAAGGCGTGGAGAGCGCCAAGGCCGCCACCAGCAGCCAGCCGGAAAAGACGGTGCACAAGGTCAAGGCCAAGGTTCACAAGGCCAAGGCCAAGAAGGCGGCCAATGCGTCCAAGGCTGCGGCCAAGGAAGCCGTCAAGTAAGACGCGAAGCAAGACGCGAAGCAAGACGCGAAGTGACACGTCAAGCGGGCCGGCACAGCCGCGTCGGCCCGCGCTCTGCGCTCACCACAAGGGCAGGCCGCGCTGCACCTTGTCCAGCATCTCTTGCTGGAAAGTCACCGGGCCGTAGCCCAGGCGTTCGCCCTGGATCGCGTAGTAGAAGGGCGCGCCACTGTGCCTTGCGTAGGCCTTCATCCAGTCCAGCATGTCGGGGTTGGGGTCGCGGCCGGCGGGCAGCAACACGTAGCAGGGGCCGTCGCGCCACCGCATCGGCACGATGATCACGCCCGTCAGGTCGGGGCGGAAAGATTCGGGGAAGGGGCTGCCCTGCGCCAGCCAGCCGCAGACGAAATTTCGGCAGGGCGATTGCGGGCGCTCAGCGTAGATGCTGCAGCTACCGCCGGGGCCGCCGGCCAGAAAGTGGCAAGGTCGACCAGGGTGCATGCGGTGGCCGCGGATCTCGCCCTCGGCCCAGCCTTCGCAGCAGGCCGTGCAGGGGCCGCACTCGCGCGCCGGCATGGCTTGCACTTCCACAGGCACAGGCACAGGCACAGGCACAGGCGCGGGCGTTGGCGCTGCCGCCACGATGGCCACCGCGCCGTGGCAGAGCTTGTATTTGCGCTGGCTGCCGCAAGGGCAGGGGTGATTGCGGCCGGTCTTTGCCACGCGGTGAATGGGGTGGGTGCAGGGGCGGTCAGTATCGCGCGGGTTTGCCCCCAGCGCGCCCGCGTTGACAACTCGCACCGTGAACACCACCATCGCAGTCTCTCTATTCGGACCGCCGTTCCTTTATTTGGAACGCGAGACCAACAGGAAAGACGATGGAAAGCGCAGAACAAAACGCCTTGCTGACCCAGGTCAGCCCCGGCACGCCGATGGGCGAACTGATGCGCCGTTACTGGCAACCGTTCGCAGCCGCCGTGGACCTGGCCGACGCGTGGACACAGCGCGTGCGCCTGCTGGGTGAAGACCTGATCCTGTTCCGCGACCGCAGCGGTGGGCTGGGCTTGATCGCCGAGCAGTGCCCGCACCGCAGGGCTTCGTTCCTTCACGGGATCCCCACAGCGCGCGGCATACGCTGCCCGTATCACGGATGGGAATTCAGCGTGGCCGGCGCTTGCCTGCACCAGCCCTTCGAGGCCGACAACCCGGCCTTCCGCGCCAGCACGGGCACCGTGGCCTACCCGGTGCAGGAACTGGGCGGCGTGCTCTTTGCCTACATGGGCCCGGTCACGCCCGAGCAGCCGCTGCCGGTGCTGCCGCTCTTCGAAGGCTTCGTCGCCGAAGGCGCCATCCGCATCATGGGCCGCGTGGTGCTGCCGGTGAATTGGCTGCAGATCATGGAGAACTCGCTGGACCCGGTGCACACCGAATGGCTGCACGGCCACCAGTACGAATTCCAGCGCGAGCAGGAAGGTGTGAAGGTGGCCATCAGCACGCCCCACCTGAAGATCGATTTCCGCGAGTTCGAGTTCGGCATCACCAAGCACCGTTTGCTGGCCGGGCACAGCGAAGACAGCGACGACTGGCGCATCGGCCACCCCATCGTCTTCCCCAACATCCTGGCCGTGGGCAACGGTGACCCTCAGGCGCGTTACCACTCCTTCCAGATGCGCGTGCCGGTGGACGACACCCACACGCTGCACATTTGGTACAACGCCTACTTGCCTCCCGCAGGGGCGCAAGTGCCGGCCAGTCTGCTGGCGAAAGTACACACCTACGACGTGCCCTACCTGGACGCCAACGGCGACTTCATCGTCGACAACATCGACGGCCAGGACATGATGGCCTGGGTGACGCAAGGTGCGATCGCCGACCGCACACTGGAACACCTGGGCGCGTCCGACAAAGGCGTGGCCCTGTACCGCCGCACCCTCAAGCGCGAAATGAAAAAGGTGCAGCAAGGGCAAGACCCGATGGGTGTGTTGCGCGACGCCACGCGCGGCCGCATTGAATTGCCCACCGAAGGCAAGAAGCACCACAACAGCGACGGCTTCGCGGCCTTCATGCTGCGCACCCACGCCAAGTACGCGCCCATTGCGCAAGAGTTGGTGCAGATCTACGAAGGCCAGCCTGAACGCCCAGTTCGGATGACGGCCGAGGAAACGACATGAATGCACTGCCAGTGATGACCGAACTCGAAGCCCGCGAAAAGCTGATCGCGGCCGGGCTGATCCTGGACGCCGCCGACCAGGGCGACCTGACACGCGGCCACGTTTCGCTGCGCGTGCCCGGCGACCCGACGCATTTCCTGATGAAGCCGCACAGCCGCGGGCTGGACGAGATCACGCTGGAAAACATCGTGGTCTGCAACCTGGACGGTGAGAAGGTCGGCGGCGGCGGCCGGCGCCACAGTGAGGTCTTCATCCACAGCGAGATCTACAAGGCCAGGTCCGACGTGATGAGCGTCATCCACACCCACCCGACGCACGCGGTGGCGTTGTCAGCCACGGGGCGGCCGGTGTTGCCGATCAGCCAGCCTGGCGTGGCTTTTTCTGACGGCGTTCCCTACTTCACCGACACCATCGACCTGATCCGAACCCAGGACATGGGACTGGGCGTGGCGCAGGCCCTGGGCCCGCACAAGGCCGTGCTGCTGCGCAACCACGGCGTGGCGGTGGTGGGGGCTTGCATCGAAGAAGCCACCGTGCTGGCGCTGCTGCTGGAAGAGGCCTGCAAGATCCAGTTGCTGGCGCAGTCCAGCGGCGGCGTGGGCGAGGTCTTCGCGCCCGAGAGCATCGAGCGCCTGCACCACAACATCACGCGCACCGAGCAATACACCATCAACTTCGACTACCTGCGCCGGCGTGCCGAACGCGCAGCGGGGGCGCTGAAATGAGCGGGCTGACACGGCGGCGTTGGCTGGGATCGACGGCCGGATCGCTGGCTGCATCGGTGGCGGTCTCTGCACTGCCTTCGGTCGCGTTCGCCCAAGACACCGGCAAGGCCGCGCGCGATCTGGCGCTGCAATTTTCGACCTACCAAGGCCCCGACCGCGAAGCCAAGCTCATTGAGCTGGCGAAGAAGGAAGGCGAGCTGTCGGTCTATCACGTCTACCCGACGCTGCCAGTGGTGATGGCTGCGTACACCAAGAAATACGGCATCAAGGTGCGGGCCTGGCGGGCCGGTTCTGAGGCGGTGCTGCAGCGCCTGAGTGCCGAGTCGCGCGGCGGGCGTTTCGATGTCGACATCGTGCAGAACAACGCACCCGAGAACGAGGCCGCCTGGCGCGAAAAGCTGCTGCAGGAGGTCTGGTCACCGGGCCTGAAAGACCTGATCGCCGGGGGCGCACCGGCGCACAGAAGCTGGGCCGCCATCACGCTGGACATCTGGGTGGCCAGCTACAACACCAATGCGGTGAAAAAGGACGAACTGCCCAAGAGCTACGCCGATCTGGCCGACCCGCGCTGGAAAGGCCGGCTGGCCATCGAGGCCAACAACCAGGTCTGGTTCGGCACGCTGCTGAACGAATTGGGCGAAGACGCCGGCACCAAGCTGTTCAACCAGATCGTCGCCGTGAATGGCATCTCGGCGCGCAAAGGCCACTCGGTGCTGGCCAACCTGGTGGCCTCGGGCGACATCCCGCTGGCTTTGACGGTCTACAGCTGGATCCCGGAGCAGTTGAAAAAGAAGGGCGCGCCCATCGACAGCATCGCCCTGCAGCCGCTGCTGGCGCAGCCCAGCACCATCGCCATGCTGAAGCGCGCGCCCAACCCGGCGGCGGCTTTGCTCTTCCACGACTTCATGCTCGGCGAAGGACAGAAGCTGCTGGCCGAAGCGCAGTTCGTGCCGGCCAGCAAGCTGTACGACAGCCCTTTCGGACGCTTGCCGATGAAGTTGATCGACGCGGCCAAGGCGCTGGACCAGCAAGACCGCTGGCAGAAGCTCTTCGACGACATCGTCATCAAGAAAGCCAAATAAAGGGATGACGGCATGACCGCCGAACGTCCGCGGGGCAGTGCTCGGCTGCGCGTCGGCATCGCCGGCGTCGGCGCGGCGGGCCAGGCTTTCATCACACCTTTGCAAGACCATGCCGGTTTCGACTGGGTGGCGGTGGCCGAACCCGACGCGGTCTTGCGCATGCGCATGCAGCAAAGCCACGGCGTCAGCGGCCACGCCACGCTGGCCGAGATGCTGGCCGACGCGGCGCTGGACGCCGTCTGCATCGCCACCCCCACCACCCTGCACGCCCAGCAAGTGATGCAGGCGGCGGCCGCCGGCAAGCACGTGCTGGTCGAAAAGCCGATGGCCACGACGCTGGCCGATGCGCGGGCGATGGTCGATGCCGCCGAGCGCACGGGCGTGGTGCTGCTGGTCGGCCATTCACACAGCTTTGACGCGCCGGTGGCGGCGATGCGCAGCTTGATCGAGTCGGGCGAACTCGGCCGCGTGCGCATGGTCCACACCTGGTGCTACACCGACTGGGTGCACCGCCCGCGCCGCGCTGACGAGCTGGACGCGACGCAGGGCGGCGGTGTCACCTTCCGCCAGGGCGCGCACCAGTTCGATGTCATCCGCCTGCTGTGCGGCGGCCGGGCCCGCAGCGTGCGCGCGCAGGCCTTCGACTGGGACCCGGCGCGCCGAACCACGGGTGCGCACACCGTCTTCATCACCTTCGACGACGGCGCCGTGGCCACGGCGGTCTACAACGGTTACGGCGGTTTCTCCAGCATGGACCTGGTGGGCGACATCTCGGAATGGGGCTTCCGTCAACCGCCAGAAGCGAGGCCACCGTGCCCGAAGCGCGCGCCCGCATCGACGCCGGCCGACGAGTTGAAGGCCAAGCAAGCCCGTGCGGCCACGGCCATCCCGGCGCGCGCGCCGCACCAGCCGCACTTCGGCTTGACGCTGGTCAGCTGCGAGCGCGGCGACATCCGACAGTCGCCCGACGGCTTGCGGGTCTACACGGCCGATGGTCTTCACGAAGTTGCGGTGCCAGTGGGTCGCTCGCCGCGCGACCGCGTGCTGGACGAGTGGCAAAGCGCCATCCTGGGCACCGCGCCCGCGCTGCACAGTGGCCGTTGGGGCCTGGCGAATCTGGAGGTCTGCGTGGCCGCGCTGGCCTCGTCGGCGCGGGGCGTAGAGGTATTGCTGCACGAGCAGGTGGGCTTGGCCGGCTGAAGCGCGGCGCGCGGCGCGTGGTCACCTCATCGTCACCTTTGATCACCCTGTGAGGGGGGTGATCTCGACGGATGCGCCTGCGCGGACTATCGTGACCTTTCACCCGAAGCCGGCCACCGACCGACAGGGTTAGCTCCAGCGCACCGGGAGTGACGCGATGGCCGAGAAGGATCCCTTCCAGTTCCCCTGGGCCAGCATGGCCGTGGTGGCCACGCTGGTGTCCAGCACGCTGCTGGTGCCACGTGCTTTCGACCTGCTGCGCCCGGCCGAGAAAGACCGCGCGCAGGCGCTGGTCAGCGCCGAACTGGAAGTCGAGGCGCGGCTGTGGGAAGACCCTTTCGTGGCCACGCGCCGCTATGAACTGGAACGCCAACAGCGCTGTGAAAAGGAAGCGGCGCGCCTGCCGCGCAGCCGCGATTGCCTGGACACCGTGCTGACAGAAAGACGCAGCGCGGCGCGCTTGCGTGAACGGCTGGACTTCGACCACGACAACGACATTGAAGACACTTTGCTGCTGGCCGTGATGGTGCCAGGCAACGCCTTCGTCGGCGCCGAGGAAGCGCGCCGCCGCACGCGATACGGCGTACTGGCCGGTTTGCAGGCCGAAGGCTATTTGCCCGACAACGCCGAGCACATCGGCCTGTTGCAACTCGACATCCCGCCATTGCGGTCGGCCGCCGTTGTCGACGCGCCCGACCGCCTGGTGATGCCCTACGAACTGCTGTCGCCCCGGCGCGACCGCGTGGGCCGGGTGAGTGATGACCCCGACCCCGCTGCCGGTTCTGCCAGTGCGCCGCCGCTTGCCAGCCCGCGCGAACCACGGGCCTCGGCCACCGCCGGACCCAGTCGCAAGCGCTACCCCTCCATTGCGCTGCTGTGGATCGATGAATCGGCCTTGCCCGCGCCCAAGCTCGATGGCCTGGCCTATGTGCTGAACACCGTGGCGGGCACCTGCACGCGCTGCCCGCCCGTGGCGTTGATCGGGCCTTCCAGTTCCGATGGTTTGCGCACCGCGCTGAGCTGGCTGGACAGCCGCGCAGCGAGGGCGCGCTTGGCGCATGTGAAGACGGAGGGGAAGACGGACGGGAAGGCGGACGGGAAGGACGCAGCGCCCCTTCCCAAGACCGCGGTCGAGGTGGCCGTCGCGGCGGGCTACCGGCTGTTGTCGAACGCCGCGCTGTTCAACAGTTCGGCGACCATCTCCGATAAAGACCTGGGTGAACTGCATGGCCGCACCCTGACCGATTTCGTGCGCCGTCGCATGGCTCGCGTGCTGGGCACCGAGGCCGTGGGGCCACAGTCGCCGCAGCTGACGTTCGAGCGCACCATCGCCAGCGACGACGTTGTGCTGCAGGCCCTGGCCGATGAATTGAAACTGCGCCTGCCGGCCGACGGCTCGCGCCGTGTGGTGCTGGTAACCGAAAGCGATTCGATTTATTCGCGCACGCTGGAACGCCGCCTCAGCCGCTTGATCAAGCCGCTGCGCAATGGTGTCAGCACCAACGAAGACCACGTCTACTTTTTCCGGGGCGTCGATGGGGTCACGCTGCGTGACGGTGTCGAGCGCACCGCGCCTTCGAAAGCCGACACGTCGGCCGCCGTCGAATGGCCCGAGTCGCGCGACCAGCTGGACTATTTGAGGCGCATGGCCCAGGCGCTGAAACGCAGTGAATCGCTGCAGGTGACGGCGGGTGCAGAGCCGGTGGGCGGCACCGGCCCCATCGGTGCCATCGGCATCTTTGCCAACGACGTGCACGACAAGCTGTTGATCTTGCAGGCCCTGCACGACAGTTTCCCCGACAAGGTGTTTTTCACCACCGACATGGACGCGCGTTTCCTGCACCCGCGCACCTTGCCCTTCACGCGCAACCTGGTCGTGGCGTCCAGCCTGCCCTTGCGCTTTGCGCCGCAGACGCCGGTGGCTGCGTCTGCGGCGGTCTCGGGTGCGGCGGGTGCCGTGAAAAGCGGCCCTGCGCGTTCGCTGCAAACCGGCACGCCGCCGTTTCGGGACGTTTACCAGGCCGCCACCTACCTGGCGGCTCGGCTGGCGGCCTGCAAGTCGCCCTGCGACGACATCCGAAAACAGGCGCAGGCCGTCATCGCGCGGCCCACGGTCTATGAAATCGGCCGTGACCATGCGGTGCCCTTGTCCGGCTTCAGCGCGTCGCCGCTGGTGCCGCAGGAGCCGTCCACCACCTACCAGGTTGGTCTGGCGACTTTCCTGGGGCTGATGGCGATGGGTCTGCTGATGTGGCCTTCCACACCGGCGATGCGCCGTGCGCGTGACGCGGTCATCGGTGCGGGCTCGGCTGCCGGTGAAAGGCGTGGCGGTTACAGCCGGCTGGCAGCGGCCTTTGCAATGGTCTACGCAGGCTTGTTCGCCTGTGCGGCAGGGTCGGTGGTGGAAGCCTTGCGGCCAGGCAGTCTGGGCCCGTGGGGCGTGGCCGCCTGGGGCGGGCTGGCGATGCTGGCCTCGCTGGTGCTGTACCCCGGCGCGCGGTTTTTCGGGGCCAGCGGTTCGTGGCGCCGGGGGTCGGTCTGGCGGCCGGCGGTGGGCGGTGGGCTGCTGCTGGTCGCCATCTGGCTGGCTTGGTATGTGTTCGATCCTGCGCAGCAGGCGGCCGACGGCGAGCCGCTGGCCTGGCTGCAAGGCATCAGCGGCTGGCCTTCGCAGCTGTTGAACCTGCTGGCGCTGGTTTGCGGCGTGGCCACCTTGGACCGGCTGTGGTCGGGCATCGCCGAGGCGCGGCAAGCCGACGAAGACTGGCTGGGGTTGACCGGTCTGGCGCGCACCGATGTCGGCTTCGGCGCAGCGGCGCCGGGCTTGTCTCGTGGCGCGCCGCAATGGCGTTCGGCCGTGCACTGGCTGGGCCAGCGCACGCTGCTGGGCTGGCGCCGGCCTGAGACCGAAGGCACGGGCAAAGCCGTGCAGTTTGCCGAGCTGTGGCGCGGTTACCAGCAACGTGGCGCGGCCCTGCCTCGCGCCATGCGCGTGGCCTTCTGGACCCTGGTGGCGGCCTGCGGTGCGGGCCTGCTGTTCTGGGCTTTCAGCGACCACGAATTGCCCGAAGTGCCGGTGCGCGGCGTGGGCCACCGCGACTTGATCCGCGGCACCTATGTCGCCACGCTCCTGCTGTTGCCGCTGGTGGTGGTGGCGGTGGCCGACGCCACCATGCTGGCGTGGCGCTTTTTGCGCATGCTGGGTACAGAGCGCACGCTCTATGCGCCGGCCACGGTGCGGCGCTTTGCCACCGCCCTGGGCAGCGTGCAGGTTGATGTCTGGACGCGCACGCTGGCCGCTGAGCCGGCCGAGCGCAGCGCTGGCGATGGGCTGGCTGGCATAGGCACAGGCGCAGGCGCAGAAGCCCGCACGGCCGGGCACACCCTGCTGGACGACTGGATCGACATCCAGGTGGTCGCCCGCCGCACCCGCGCGGTGGCGCCGCTGGTGGTGGCGCCCTTCCTCATGCTGGCCTTGATGGTGGTGGCGCGCAGCCGCTTGTTCGACAACTGGTCGCTGAGCTGGCCCATCGCCACGGCCGCAGCCTTGTACGTGCTGTGGCTGGGCCTGCTGGCCTTGCTGCTGAAACAGGCCGCCGAAAGCTGCCGCGAACGCGCGCTGGCGCGCATGAACGCCGACTTGCGCTGGATGGCCGGTGCCGACGACGCGCGCAAGGCCCTAGTCGAACCGATGAAGCGCTTGATCGCCGCCGTTGAAGCCGAACGCAGTGGAGCCTTCGCGCCGCCCTTCGACCAACCCTTCTTCAAGGGGTTGCTGGTGCCACTGGGCGGCGCCGGTGGCGCGCAATTGTTCGAGCGCCTGCTGCTCGCAAACTGAAGCCGGTCGCTTTGCACGCCCTGTGCGGGCCCTTGTGGCCCGCCGGGGGTTAGCCCTGAGAGCGCTTGCCTTGACACCTGTG
>JBBQAI010000098.1:0-16696 GCA_038316205.1 Burkholderiales bacterium | reverse complement strand
CTGAATGCGCTCGGCCCGCCGCCCAGCGCCAGCCGCCACCGCATCAACAGCGCGCTGACCTTCGACACCCTGGTGCCGGGCCGCGCCAACCAGATGGCGCGCACCGCCGCCTTGCATGTGGCCGGCGCGCCAGGTGCGATGTACAACCCGCTCTTCATCTATGGCGGCGTGGGCCTGGGCAAGACGCATTTGATTCACGCCGTCGGCAATGCGCTGCTGAAGGACAAGCCCGATGCTCGGGTGCTGTACCTGCACGCCGAGCAGTTCATCTCCGACGTGGTGAAGAACTACCAGCGCAAGACCTTCGACGAGCTGAAGGCCAAGTACCACAGCCTGGATCTGCTGTTGATCGACGACGTGCAGTTCTTCGCCGGCAAGGACCGCACGCAAGAAGAATTCTTCAATGCTTTCGAGGCGCTGCTGACGAAGAAGGCCCACATCATCATGACCAGCGACACCTACCCCAAGGGGCTGGTGGACATCGACGAGCGGCTGACCAGCCGCTTCGACGCCGGCCTCACTGTGGCCATCGAGCCACCCGAGCTGGAGATGCGCGTGGCCATCCTGATGCGCAAGGCCTTGGCCGAAGGCACCGAGATGCCCGAAGACGTGGCCTTCTTCATCGCCAAGAACGTGCGCGCCAATGTGCGCGAGCTGGAAGGCGCGCTGCGCAAGGTGCTGGCCTACAGCCGCTTCAGCCACAAGGACATCAACATCAACTTGGCCCGCGAAGCGCTGAAGGACTTGTTGAGCATCCAGAACCGGCAGATCGGCGTCGAGAACATCCAGAAAACGGTGGCCGACTTTTACAAGATCAAGGTCGCCGACATGTACAGCAAGAAGCGGCCGGCCAGCATCGCCCGGCCGCGTCAGATTGCCATGTACCTGGCCAAGGACATGACCAAAAAGAGTCTCCCTGAAATTGGCGAACTGTTCGGCGGCCGCGACCACACCACCGTGCTGCACGCGGTACGCAAAATCGGCGCCGAGCGGGGCATAAACCCCGAACTGAACCAGCAGTTGCACGTGCTGGAGCAAACACTCAAAGGCTGACCGCTAAAACACCCACACAGGCTGGCCGGCAAGTCTGTGGAGAAAGCTGGCACAACACCCGTGTTATCCACCGACCACCATCTACGCCAGAAGTTGTCCCCTTTTGCGGTACAGCGGCAGCCCCCAGCCACCCACAGGGTTCATCGCCTCATAAGCCCTTGATGGAAAAGGCGAAAATATGCTTATCCCCAGATCCGGGGCTGCTCTACCAGCTACTACCAAGTTAAAAAGAGAGAGATCACATGATTGTTCTCAAAGCCGCTCAGGCCCAGTTGCTGACAGCCTTGCAGGCCGTGGCCGGCATCGTCGAGCGCCGCCACACCTTGCCCATCCTGGCCAATGTGCTGATGCGCAAGACCGGCGACAACATCGAATTCACGACCAGTGACCTCGAGATCCAGGTGCGCACGCAAGCCACCCTGGGGGGCGATGAAGGCACGATGTCGACGACGGTGGGGGCGCGCAAGCTGATCGACATCCTGCGCAGCCTGCCGGCCGATCAGGTGGTCACACTGACGGCGGCGCAAAACAAGCTGACGCTGCAAGGCGGCAAAAGCCGTTTCACGCTGCAGACGCTGCCGGCGGACGACTTTCCGCTCGTGAACGAAAGCGTCGACTTCGGCCCGGCCTTCTCGGTGCCGCAAAAGACGCTGCGCGAGCTGATCAACCAAGTGCACTTTGCGATGGCGGTGCATGACATCCGCTACTACCTGAACGGCATCTTGTTCATTGCCGAAGGCAAGACGCTGACGCTCGTGGCCACCGACGGCCACCGCTTGGCGCTGGCCCAGGCCACGCTGGAAGCCGATGTGCCAAGCAAGCAGGAAGTCATCTTGCCGCGCAAGACGGTTCTGGAACTGCAACGGCTGTTGGAAGACAAGGACACGGCTATCGAAATGCGTTTTGCCAACAACCAGGCCAAGTTCGTTTTCAGCGGCATGGAATTCGTCACCAAATTGGTCGAGGGCAAATTCCCCGACTACAACCGGGTGATTCCGAAGAACCACAAGAACAGCGTCACGCTGGGCCGGGCACCCCTGTTGTCCAGCTTGCAGCGCGCGGCCATTTTGACCAGTGACAAGTTCAAGGGTGTGCGCGTCAACATCGAACCCGGCGTGCTGCGCATTGCGTCCAGCAATGCCGAGCAGGAAGAAGCCAAGGAAGAGCTTGAAATTGACTACAGCGGCGACGCCATCGAAATCGGTTTCAACGTGACTTACCTGATTGACGTGCTGGCCAACAGCGGCGATGAAATGGTCAGGCTCGAATTGCAAGACAGCGCCGCCAGTGCCCTGTTCAGCCTGCCTGCGCAGCCCGGCTTCAAGTATGTGGTGATGCCGATGCGGATCTAGCCGTAACGCTGCCTGCAGCATGAAATACCAGCGGGCCAAGGCCCGCTGCAGCGTTTTTGAAGGGCCCTCGAAAAAGGGTCCATGAGGGAAAAGAAGCCACCATGACCGAAGAAAAGAAGCCCCAGGACAGCCCAACCAGCGGCGTGATCCAACGCGCTGTGCCCACCGCAGAGGGCCAGGCCGCGTCCACCGGCAACGAAGCCAGTGCTGCGTATGGCGAAGGCGACATCCAGATCCTGGAAGGCCTGGAAGCCGTGCGCAAGCGGCCCGGCATGTACATCGGGGACACGTCCGACGGCACCGGTCTGCACCACCTGGTTTTCGAGGTTGTGGACAACGCCATCGACGAAGCGCTGGCCGGGCATTGCGACGACATTACCGTCACCATTCACAGCGACAACAGCATCAGCGTCATCGACAACGGCCGAGGCATACCCACTGGTGTGAAGATGGACGACAAGCACGAGCCCAAGCGCAGTGCCGCTGAAATTGCGCTGACCGAATTGCACGCTGGTGGCAAGTTCAACCAGAACAGCTACAAGGTTTCAGGTGGCTTGCACGGCGTGGGGGTGAGTTGCGTCAATGCGCTGAGCAAATGGCTGCGCCTGACGGTGCGCCGCGAAGGCAAGGTGCACAGCATCGACTTCAAGCGCGGCTTCACGCAAGACCGCCTCATCGAAATTCGCGATGGTGTTGAAACGAGCCCGATGAAGATCACCGGCGACACGGAATTGCGCGGTACCGAAGTGCACTTCCTGCCCGACGAAGAAATCTTCACCCACATCGATTTCCATTACGACGTGCTCGCCAAGCGCCTGCGCGAATTGAGCTTCCTGAACAACGGCGTGAAGATCCGTCTGGTCGATGAACGCAATGCGCGCGAAGACAATTTCGCATTCGCGGGTGGTGTGAAGGGTTTTGTGAGTTTCATCAATACCGGCAAGAAGGTGTTGCACCCGAACATCTTCCACGCCATGGGCGACAAACTCAGCGACCAGCAGACCAACATCGGCGTGGAAGTGGCCATGCAGTGGAACGACGGCTATGCCGAGAACGTGCTCTGCTTCACCAACAACATCCCGCAGCGTGACGGTGGCACTCACCTGACCGGCCTGCGCGCGGCGATGACACGCATCATCAATAACTACATCAACGAGAACAAGATCGCCGAAAAGGCAAAGGTCGAAATCGCCGGCGACGACATGCGTGAAGGCTTGGCCTGCGTGGTCAGCGTCAAGGTTCCCGAACCCAAGTTCAGCAGCCAAACCAAGGACAAACTGGTCAGCAGCGAAGTGCGCGGCCCGGTCGAAGACATCGTCAGCAAACTGCTGCACGACTGGCTGCAAGAAAACCCGGCCGATGCGAAGATCATCTGCAGCAAGATCGTCGATGCGGCCCGTGCGCGTGAAGCCGCGCGCAAGGCCCGTGAGATGACGCGTCGCAAAGGCGTGCTCGACGGACTGGGCTTGCCCGGCAAGCTGGCCGATTGCCAGGAAAAAGACCCCGCGCAATGCGAGATCTACATCGTCGAGGGCGACAGCGCCGGCGGCAGCGCCAAACAAGGCCGCGACCGCAAGTTCCAGGCGATTCTTCCCTTGCGCGGCAAGATCTTGAACGTCGAAAAGGCGCGGTATGAACGCCTGTTGAGCAGTGACTCCATCGTCACCTTGATCACCGCCTTGGGCACGGGCATTGGCGTCGATGACTTCAACATCGACAAGCTGCGTTACCACCGCATCATCATCATGACCGACGCGGACGTGGACGGCGCGCACATCCGCACGCTGCTGCTGACCTTCTTCTACCGCCAGATGTCAGACCTGGTCACACGCGGCCACATCTACATCGCACAGCCGCCGCTGTACAAAGTGAAGTTGGGCAAACACGAGGAATACCTCAAGGACGGTATGGCGTTGGACGCCTTCCTGTTGAACGTGGCCCTCGACGGCGCCAGCGTATGGCCAGACGGCGCGGCCACCGACGGCCGCCCGGCCATCGACGGCAGCGCACTGGAAACGCTGGCTCGCCGCTACCTGGTGGCCAACGCGGTCAGCGACCGTTTGAGCAACTGGATGGACGTGGATGCGGTGCGCGCCATCAGCAGCGGTTTGACACTGAACCTGGACACCCTGGAAGCCGCCGAGACCAGCGCAACGTCGCTGCAGGCGGTGTTGAAAGACGCGATGGTCAGCGCTGAATTCGACGCCCGCAGCGACAAGCATCTGTTGCGTATCGGCCGTCGCCACCACGGCAACGTGAAGAGCAGTGTCATCACCGCCGACTTTGTGCACGGCGCTGACTACGCTGCCCTGGCCGACGCCGGCCTGGCCTTCCTAGGCCTGCTGGGCCCAGATGCACTGGTGCGCCGTGGTGAAGGCGAAAAAGCCAAGGAAGGCAAGGTCGGCGATTTCCGCAGCGCCATGGCCTGGCTGATGGTGCAAGCAGAAAGCAGCGTGGGCCGCCAGCGCTACAAGGGCCTGGGTGAAATGAACCCGGGGCAGTTGTGGGAAACGACGATGGACCCCACCGTGCGCCGTCTGCTGCGTGTGCAGATAAACGACGCCATCGAGGCCGACCGCGTGTTCACCATGCTGATGGGCGACGAGGTGGAGCCGCGGCGCGAATTCATCGAAAGCAATGCTCTGCGGGCAGCGAATATCGACGCTTGAGTTTTGCAGGTCGAACTCCCGAGATGCTCGTGAGCTCTCTTCGTCTCACTCCCGGGCAGCGGTGAGTGCCCCCGGCATTCACCACTCCCGAGATTGTCGCGGGGCATCCAGGCGACCTGCCGGAGTTTGGATCTCAAGCAGCACCGCGTCCGCACCTGAAAAGCGCCAGTCCGAGCCCCGAGCAGGGCTGCACCATGCGCCTGCATACCTTGCCGGTGAGGGTGGTGGTATTGCATGCCGCGCCGGCTCTCAGGAAGCCCAGAGGAGACGAGCCGAACTGCATGGACCACATGCCGCCCACGCTTGTTCAGATGACGCCATCGCTTCGCAGCGCCGCGATATCGTCCGTACTGCGTCCTAGAACCGTCGACAGCACGTCGGCTGTGTGTTCGCCCAGCATTGGCGGAGCCTGGTCGTAGCGCACGGGCGTTCCTTGCAGTCGCAGAGGGCTGGCGATCGTCGCCACAGCGCCACCGTCATCCCGCGTCATGTCGATGCGCAGGCAGCGGTGCTGAACCTGATCGTCCTGGAAGACCTGCGCGTAGTCGTTGATCGGGCCACAAGGCACTCCCTGTGCTTCCAGCCGCACGATCCAGTCGGCGGTCGGCCGGCTGAGCATGGTCTCGGCAAGCATCGGCACGAGCTCTGCCCGGCCGACGATGCGCCCTTCGACACGCGTCCAGCGCGGGTCGGCGCCGAGGTCGATACGCTCTATCGCTGCGCAGTAACGCTGCCACTGCGTGTCGTTGCCGACCGCGACCACCATCTGCCCGTCCTGGGTTTCGAATGACTGGTAGGGCACAAGACTCGCATGCGCGTTGCCGTACCGGTGCGGCACCTTGCCACTCGCGAAGTAGGCGGTAACCTGATTGCCTCCCAGCGCAACGATGGCGTCGAGAAGCGAGATGTCGACGTGCTGACCAGGTCCACCGGCCGCGCGGTGGTTGAGCGCGCCGAGGATCGCGATGGTCGCGTACATGCCGGTCATCACGTCGGCGATAGCGATGCCGACCTTCTGGGGCCCGCCGCCCGGCAGGTGGTCGGCCTCGCCAGTGATGCTCATCAACCCCCCTAGGGCCTGGAACACGATGTCGTAGCCGGGTTTGTCGGCCTTCGGCCCGTCCTGGCCGTAGCCGGTGATCGAGCAGTAGACCAAGCTCGGGTTCAGCGCCGACAGCGTGGCGTAGTCGAGACCATAGCGCGCGAGGTCGCCGACCTTGAAGTTCTCGATGAAGACGTCGCTCTTCGCCGCCAATTCGCGGACCAGTGCCTGGCCTTGCGGCAACGCAATATCGACCGTGATGGACTTCTTGCCACGGTTGGCGGCCGCAAAGTAGGTCGAGTCGCGCGACGTCGAACCGGGGCCGCTGGCGATCCAAGGGGGTCCCCAGCTGCGCGTGTCGTCGCCTGCCTGCGGGCGTTCGACTTTGATCACCTCGGCACCCATGTCGGCCAGATTCTGCGTACACCAAGGGCCTGCGAGCACACGAGACAGGTCCAGCACGCGGACATGCGACAGCGCGGTCATGCCGGTTTCAAAAGCTTGGCGCGCTGAACCAGCGAACGTTCCGACACGTAGAACTCACGCGCCCATTTCTCGTAGGCTTCGCTCGAGCGGTACCAGTAAGTCTGGCGCAACGTCTTGAGGAGGTCACGGTACTCGGGGTTGTCCAGCGCGGCCTTGAAGGCGTCGTGCAGCATTTTCACGACCTCCGGCGGCATGCCCTTCGGACCAACCAGCCCATAGGGCGCGGGATAGGCCAGGTCGAAGCCGATGTTGCGCGCTGTGGGCACGCCCGGCAGCCAGTCGGGTGGCTGCTCGTCGAAGCTCATCAGGATGCGCAGTTTGCCCGCCTCGACATGCGGCATCAGGCTGCCTGCGGCATCGACAGACGCAACGATATGTCCGCCGAGCAGATTGGTAGCCACCTCGCTGCTGCTCTTGAAGCCGACGTGGGTGATATCGACCCTTGCCAAGGCACCCAGCGCCTCAGACAGCAGGTGCATGGTGGTCCCCGCGCCAGCGGTGCCGATGGTCAGCTTGCCGGGGTTGGCCTTGGCCCAGGCCAGCAGATCGCCGATCGATTTGTAGGGGGCATCGGCCTGGACGGCGAGGACGAAGGTGTAGCCGCCGAGGCCGATGATCCAAGTGAAGTCGCGCAGCGGGTCCCACTCGACCTTCTGCATCTGCGGCACGCGCAGCAGCCCGGCTGTTCCGGCGGCTACCGTGTAACCGTCGGGCTTGTCCATGCGGGCCATCGTCGACGGCGCGAGCGTGGCTCCGACGCCGGGCTTGTTCTCAATCAGGATGGTCTGGCCGATCTGGCGTGACGCCAGTTCGGCGAGCTTGCGGAAGGTGATGTCGGTTGGCCCGCCGGCACCGAAGCCGACCAGCAGCTTGATCGGCCGCGTGGGGTAGGTATCGGCTGCACGTACCAGCGGCATGGCACCGCAGGCAGTTGCGCCTAGCGCCAGCACAAGGCTGCGACGTTGCAGAGATCTGGGGGTCAAGCGAAGTGGCATGTCGTCGTCTCCTGGTGAAAGGGCGTGATTCAGCGGCGGCGGCTTGCCACCTGCACGTCCCACGAAGGCCGCTGGTTCAGCGTGTCGATGTCGAATCCGGCCATGCGCTTGTAGTCGCGTTCGACTGCCTGCAGTTCGGCGGCAGCTGCACCATGGTCGTGTTGTCGTGCGAGTGCGCTGACCCGGGCCATCACGTCGCCGGCCTGACGGCGGTTGGCAAGCTGCACCTGGCTTGCTGCGGGCCGCCGCTCTGCGTCGTAAGCCTTCAGAGCTGCGGCAGCGTCGGCCTGCCCCGCCCAGTGCCAGGCCAGGACGCGGGCATCGAGGATGGCCTGCGATGCGCCGTTGCTGCCGAACGGATACATGGCATGCGCCGCATCGCCAAGCAGCGCACAACGCCCTCGCACCCAATGCGGCAGCGGGTCGATGTCGGCCATCGGATATTCATAGACCACCGGTGCCGCAGCCACCAGCCCGGGCATGTCCAGCCAGTCATAGCGCCAGTCGGCGACGAAGGCGGCAGTTGCTCGCGGATCGGCCTGGACGTTCCACAGACCCAATTCACCGCTGGTCGAGCCTGCCTGGGGGCGCACCAGCAGCCAGTTGATCAGCCCCGGTCCGATCGGGTACACAACGATGCGCTGCTGCTCGTCGCCGGCGATGACCATCGTGCGGCCGCCGAGAAAGTCTGACCCGGCGCTGGTGCCGCGGTACATCACCCAGCCGTTGCTGGCGATCGGCACGGCGTGGCCGAGCACGCCGGCGCGCACCAAGGAGCGGATACCGTCGGCACCGATCAGCATTTCGGCCTCGAGCGTCGCGCTGCGTCCCGTGGCGACGTCCAGCACTTCGGCCCGCACGACATCCGGATCCGTCAAGTCGATACCGGCCACACGCTGCCCAGTCACGATCGCTGCAGCCCCGAGCCTCGCCACAACGGCATCGACCAGCACGCGCTGCAAACGCCCGCGGTGCATCGAGTACTGCGGCCAGCGATAGCCGGCTTCCAGACCCCGCGTCTCAGTCCAGATCGGTCGTCCGGCTCGGTCGTGATACGCCAGGGCTGCGGTGGGCACCCCAACACGGGCCAGCGCATCGCCCAGGCCCAGTTCGGTCAGCTCGCGCACCGCGTGCGGCGGCAGGTTGATGCCAACGCCGATGTCGCGGAGCTCGCGCGCCACCTCGAGCACACGCACGTCGGAAAAACCGGCCGCGTGCAGGCTCAGTGCAGCAGTGAGACCACCGACCCCGGCGCCGGCAATCACGATCGTCATGGTTCGCGCCGGCCGCAGGCGTCCATCTCTGGGGCGCTCACTGCGGCTCAGTCGAGCTTGATGTTCGCAAGGGTGATGACTTTGTTCCAGCGCGTGATTTCGGCATCGACGAACCGTGCGAAGTCGGGCTGCGACATCGACCCGGGGTCGGCCCCCTGCTGCGCGAACAGGGTGCGGATGCGCTGAGACTTCAGTACATCCAGCACATCGGTCGACAGGCGACGCGCGAGCTCCGGCGCCATGCCGCCGGGTGCATAGAGGCCGAACCAGGCGGTGGCCTCGAAGTCCTTGACGCCAGCCTCCCGCATGGTCGGGATCTCTGGGGCGGCCGCAGCACGCGTGGCCGAGGTGACTGCGAGGGCGCGCAACTTGCCGCTGCGGATGTGCTGAATCACGCCAGGCAGCGAGTCGAACATCATCGGGATCTGACCGCCCAGCAGGTCGTTCAACGCCGGCGCGGCCCCCTTGTAGGGTACGTGCACGATGTCGATGCCCGCGCTGTGCTTGAACAGCTCCCCGGCGAGGTGGTTGGCGCCGCCCGGCCCCGCAGAACCGAAGCTCAACGCGCCCGGCTTGGCCTTGGCCAGGGCGATCAGCTCCTGTACCGTCTGTGCCGGTGTCGAAGGATGTACCACCAGCACGTTCGGCACGTTGGCGATCAGCGCGATGGGCGTGAAGTCCTTGCGCGTGTCGTACTTCAAGGTCTTGTACAGGCTCGGATTGATCACGTGGTGCGTTGCCGTAAACAACAGCGTCTGCCCGTCCGGGGCCGAGCGCATCACCTGCTCTGAACCGATCGAGCCGCTCGCGCCGGACTTGTTGTCGATGGTGACCGGCACGCCCCACTTTTGCTGCAACTCGACCGCGACGTCACGCGCGAGGATGTCGGTAGTCCCGCCGGGTGGGAACGGCACGACGATCCGCACCGGTCCGGTTGGAAATCGCGACTGGGCGCTGGCGCTGCCGCTGATCAGCAGGCCTGTCAGCAGGACACTGGCGAGACGGATGAGGCTGTGCATGAGAGTCTTCTCGAATCAGGCCGGAAGCGGAAACTCGACCATGGCTTCGCCGATAGCAACCACTTCTTCGCGTTGGTTGACGACTGTTACGTCGAGCGTGACCCATCGGCTCCTCTCGGTCAATTTAGTGGCGGTGATGACCGCGCTCGGGTGAATGGTGTCGCCCGGTTTGACCGGCAACTTCCACCGCGTCTCGAGCCGGCGGTGCACGCCGCCGTGCGAGTACAGCCAGTCGGTGAGCATCTTGCTGATGACACCAAAGTTGTTCATGCCGTGCATGATGATTCCGCCGAACTGTGTCTTGCCGAAGCTTCCCTTCATGTAATCGTCGTCCAGGTGCAGCGGGTTGAAATCGAGCGAGGCCTCGCAAAATTCGCGAATCGACTCACGCGTCGGCGTAAAGGGCGTGCCTTCGACCACGAGGCCGGGCCTCAAGCTATCGAAAACGTCGGTGGTCATGGCGTCGGCTCCTCTCAGGCGGGGCGGATGGTCTGGCCGCGACCGGAGCAGATCACCTCGTCGCGCTGGTTGAAGAAGACGTTGTCGTGCACCGCGAACAGGCGGTCGCGACGGATGAACTTGTCGAGTGCTCGTGCCTCCAGCCGTATGACATCGCCTGGCCTTGCGGGCTGGTGGTAGCTCCACTGCTGGCCGGCGTTGACCGTGCCAGGGCTGCGCATCCAATCATTCGCAGGCGTGCACGAAAACATCAGAAGAATGTGTATCGAGGGTGGTGCGATCAAGCCCTTGTAGGGCGATGTCGCAGCGTAGGCTGCGTCGAAATACAGCGGGTGCATGTCGCCGATGACTCGGCAGTATTTGTGGATCGCTTCGAGCGTCAGCGTGTACGGCAGCGTGTTACGGGGCTGGCCCGGGACGATTTCGTCCCAGACCTTGCGGTTCGTCGCATCTTTCCAGAAGTCGGTCTCGTAGACCGGGGTCGGATCCGACATCGTGCTCCTCTCGGCGCTTGGGCCATCCGTTGAGACTGCGGTAGAATGTCCGCCTGGCGGACGATAAAATCCGCCTGACGATCATTTTGTCCGTTGGCGCGGCGTCGTCAACTGCGGAGGAACCCTGTGGCCACACCTGAGAGCGAAGCTTTCGTCCGCACTTTTGCCCGCGGTCTGAAGGTGATCGAGATCATGGGACGCGGCACAGGTAGGCGGACGCTCGCAGAGATTGCCGCCGGCTGTGAACTGCCCCGCACGGTGGTGCGCCGTTTCCTGCTGACGCTCACCGAACTCGATTTCGTGCACAGCGACGGCAAGGGCTACTGGCTAACGCCCAAGGTGTTGCGCTTAGGCATGTCGTATTTGTACACGCTGCCGTTCTGGCGGCAAGCCCAGCTGGTTCTCGAGGAACTGTGCGCGCAGGTCGAGCAGTCGTGTGCGGTGTCGGTGCTGGACGGCGAAGACATCGTCTACGTCGCCCGTGTCCACGCGCGCCGCATCCTCGCGATGAGCCCCGTCATCGGCAGCCGACTGCCGGCGCATGCGGTGTCGATGGGCCGGGTGCTGCTGGCGGGCATTGATGCAGTGGCACTGCAGACCTATTTGTCCGAAGTCAGTCTGCGCAAGCTGACGGACGCCACTGTCGTCGACCGCACGCAGTTGGCCGCCGAATTGGCGTTGGCGCGCGCGCAGGGTTTTGCCTGGGTGAATCAGGAGCTCGACGATTCAATCTGCGGCATCGCCGTGCCGATCCGCGGCACCGATGGCGGCGTGGCGGCATCGATCAACATCAGCCTGCCGGCCGGCAGCCATACGCTGGCTACTGCCCAGGCGCAGTTCGTCACCCCGCTAAGGCAAGCCGCAGCGCGCATTCGCATTGCGGGACTCTGACCGCCAACGCCGGCCGACACCTGTTGAACCCAAACGGTCGAAGCGGCTGCCGAACTGATCTCTCAATTGGCACCGGTGACCCTTTCAATGTGTCAACGGGCAGAGGTGCTCGAGTCCCATACCCACCGCTTCACTGTCGAGCGACGACTCCGCAGAGACGTTCCCAACCGCACGTTGGCCGGCAGGTAGTGACAGCTTGAACAGGTCCTATGAAAGGTTGTGCCAATTGAAGGGGCCAGAAAGACAGGACGGGCAAACGCCGCCCGTGGGAAGCTGTGGGTGGGCGCTCGCCGCGGAAGGCCCGGCGCGACCAGACCGCCGAGTTGATCGCGCTCGGCCAGCAGTGAGGTGGCTGGCTGGACGAGCAAGACACGGGGCAACGTCGCCGCGGGCGGCCGCTGTCGGACTCGGGCGCCAAGGCGCGGCTGTACCACGCGGTCAAGGACGCCAGTCTGGCGCTCCTGATCAAGGTCGACCTGCACAGCGAGTGTTTCAACTTCACCATCGACGAGCAGCGAAAGCAGTACCTGGAGCGTCTGGACGGCAAGCTGGTGCTGGTGACCACCACCGACGCCCCGGCCACCGAGGTGGCGCAGCGCTACAAGAGTCTGGCCGATATCGAACGGGGTTTTAGGGCGCTCAAGAGTGAGATCGAGATCGGCCCGGTGTACCACCGGTTGCCCAAGTGCATCCGGGCGCATGCGCTGGTTTGCTTCCTGTCGTTGATCCTGCACCGGGTGCTGCGCATGCGCTTGAAGGCCAGCCAGCGCGAGGAATCGCCGGCAACCGTGCTGGCGCAACTGCGGCGCATCCAACAACAGACGGCGCAGACGCCGCAAGGTCATGTGCTGCGCGGGCTGACCGAACTGGGCGCGCCGCAGAAGGATTTGTTCGCCACAGTCGGGCTGCCGATGCCGACGTGGGCTGAAGTGCTGGCACCAACGGGAGGTTCGCTGACGGCCGGCGTGTAGTCTGCGGATTCAGTTGCCAATCTAGGTAAATCAAGGACTTACGGGCAGCAAGTGTCGAACTTGGGAGGCCTATGATCGACCACCATGCTTGAACAGCGCATCCAGCAGCAGTTCTTCGACAGCGCTGACCTCAAGTACCAGGCTGCGGAATTGCTCGCGCGGCCGATTGCCGATGCCAGTGCTGCCTTGCTGGCCGCGCTGACCAACGGCGGCAAGGTGATGGCCACCGGTGCCGGCGCTGGTGCTGCCCTGGCGCCTTACCTGGTGCGGCTGCTGACCGGCCGTTTCGAGCGTGAACGCCCGCCGCTGGCCGCGCTGGCGATGGAGCCGGTTGACGCCGTGCAGCAGGTGCGCGCTTTGGGCCTGCCCGGCGATGTGCTGCTGTACATCGACGACGGTGAAGGCCACAGCAGCAAGGTCATCTCGGCCGCGCTGGCCAAGGACATGACCATCGTGGTGCTGGCCGGTCGCGGCGCGCAGGCGTTCAGCGAATTGCTCGCTGAAACCGACGTGCTGGTGGCGGTGCCCCACGAACGCCCGGCCCGCGTGGCCGAATTGCAGTTGCTCGTGCTGCATTGCCTGTGCGATGCCGTCGATTTCCAGTTGATGGGGGAACAAGACCCGTGATGAATTTGCCGAACCGTTTTCAAAACACCCGTGTCACCGCCGTTGCCATTGCGGCGGCTGCGTTGTGCGTGGCGCTGTCGGCCGGCTTGTCCGGCTGTGCCTTGCCGCTGGTGCCTTTGCTGGTCGGCGGCGGCATGGTCGGCGGCGGCCTGGTGGCCACAGACCGCCGCACCACCGGCGCGCAGATCGAGGACGAAAGCATCGAGCTGAAGGCCGCTGCCCGCGCCCGTGAACTGGCCACGCTGGGCCGCATCAGCTTCACCAGCTACAACCGCCTGGTGCTGATCACCGGCGAGGTGCCCGGCGAAAACGAAAAGCGGGCTATCGAACAGGCCGTGTCGCGCGTCGAAAACGTGCGCGGTGTGGTCAACGAACTGGCCGTGGCCGACAACGTGACCATCGGCACGCGCTCGTCCGACGCCGTGCTCAGCGCCAAGGTCAAGGCGACTTTCGTCGATGCCAAAGACGTGCAGGCCAATGCCTTCAAGGTGGTCAGCGAGCGTGGCATCGTCTACCTGATGGGCCGCGTCAGCGAACGCGAAGCGGCGCGCGGGGCTGAGTTGGCCAGCAGCATCCCGGGCGTTCAAAAAGTGGTGCGCGTGTTCGACATCCTGAGCGAAGCCGAGCTGGGCTCGCTGGGCCGGCCCGGTCCCGCCGTTGTGGCGCCCGCTGTGCCGGCATCTGCTCCGCAATAGTCCCGGGCCGAGGCCTTGCGCGGAACCGGAATTCCGGCGCCGCGGGCTTCGGCGGGGCTATTTCTTCAGGCGACGAATCAAGCTGGACGTGTCCCAGCGCTGGCCGCCCAAAGCCTGCACCTCGGCGTAGAACTGGTCCACCAGCGCGGTGACGGGCAATTGCGCGCCGTTGCGGCGGGCTTCTTCCAGCACCAGGCCCAGGTCCTTGCGCATCCAGTCCACGGCGAAGCCGAATTCGAACTGGTCGGCGACCATGGTTTTGCCCCGGTTGTCCATCTGCCAACTTTGCGCAGCACCCTTGCCGATCACGTCCAGCACCTGCGGCATGTCCAGCCCGGCGCGCTGGCCGAAGGCAACCGCCTCGGCCAGGCCTTGCACCATGCCGGCGATGCAGACCTGGTTGACCATCTTGGCCAGTTGCCCGGCGCCGGTTTCGCCGACCCGGGTGACGGCCTTGGCGAAGTTCATCGCCAGCGGTTTCATTGACTCGAAAGGCCCGGCGTCGCCGCCGCACATCACCGTCAGCGCGCCATTCACAGCGCCGGCTTCGCCGCCCGAAACCGGCGCGTCGACAAAGTACAGACCGAGGTTCCTGGCGGCCGTGTGCAGTTCGCGTGCGATGGCGGCCGACGCGGTCGTGTGGTCCACGAAGATCGCGCCGGAGGCCATGCCGGCGAAGGCGCCTTCTGCGCCCAACGTCACCGAGCGCAAGTCGTCGTCGTTGCCGACGCAGCAGTGAACGAAATCGGCACCCGCTGCTGCGGTGCGCGGCGACGCGGCGGTACTTCCGCCGTACTCGGCGGCCCAGGCCACTGCCTTGCTGGCGGTGCGGTTGTAGGCCGTGACGTGATGCCCGGCGCGGGCCAGGTGGCCGGCCATCGGGTGGCCCATCACGCCCAGGCCCAGGAAGGCCACGCGGCGGTGGGTTTGCGCTTCATACGTGCGTGTGCTCATGCCCGTGATCGTAAGCGTGGCAGTTGCGGTCGCTCCTGCTGCCGCTGCTAGACCATGCGCATGTTCTCGGTGCCGGCTGACAGGTCGCCACTGCGCGCGCGCTGGCTCTTCAGCTTGATCTGCAGCCGCAGGTCGTTCACCGAATCAGCGTTGCGCAGCGCGTCTTCGTAAGTGATCAGCTTGGCTTCGAAAAGGTCGAACAGGCTCTGGTCGAAGGTCTGCATGCCGAGTTCGCGGCTGCGCTTCATCAGTTCCTTGATCTCGGACACCTCGCCTTTGAAGATCAGGTCGGTGATCAGCGGCGTGTTCAGCATGATTTCCACCGCCGGAACCCGGCCACGGTTGTTTTCACGCGGGATCAAACGCTGGCTGACCAGCGCCTTGATGTTCAGCGACAGGTCCATCAGCAGCTGCTGACGCCGCTCTTCAGGGAAGAAATTGATGATGCGGTCGAGTGCCTGGTTGGCGCTGTTGGCGTGCAGCGTGGCCAGGCACAGGTGGCCGGTTTCGGCGAAAGCCACGGCGTGTTCCATGGTTTCGCGGTCGCGGATTTCGCCCATCAGGATCACGTCGGGCGCCTGGCGCAGCGTGTTCTTCAACGCGGCTTCCCAGCTGTCAGTGTCCAGCCCCAGTTCGCGCTGGGTGACGATGCAGTTCTTGTGCGGGTGGATGAATTCGACCGGGTCTTCCACCGTGATGATGTGGCCGTAGCTGTTCTCGTTGCGGTGGTCGACGATGGCGGCCAGCGAGGTGCTTTTGCCCGAACCCGTGGCGCCCACGAAGATGACCAGCCCGCGCTTGGACATGGCCAGTTCTTTCAGCACCGGCGGCAGGCCCATGCTGTCGATGGTGGGCAGCGTGGCCGGGATGGTCCGGAAGACCAGGCCGGTGTGGCCCTGCTGCACGAAAGCATTGACCCGAAAACGCCCCACGCCCTGCGGCGAAATGGCGAAATTGCATTCCTTGGTGCGCTCGAACTCGGCACCCTGCTTGTCGTTCATCACCGCCCGCGCCAGCGCCATCGTGTGCTGGCCGGTCAGCGGCTGCGGGCTGACCTTGGTGACCTTGCCGTCCACCTTGATGGCCGGCGGGAAGTCGGCGGTCAGGAACATGTCCGAGCCATTGCGGCTGACCATCAACCGCAGCAGGTCGTTGACGAACTTGGATGCCTGATCGCGTTCCATCTGACCTACCCCGGGAAGTTCTCGGGAATCTTAGCTTTGGAGCGCGCCTCTGCGGGGGAAATCAGGTTGCGGCGCACCAGGTCCGACAGGTTCTGGTCCAGCGTCTGCATGCCCAGGCTCTGGCCCGTCTGGATGCTGGAATACATCTGCGCGATCTTGTTCTCGCGGATCAGGTTCTTGATCGCCGACGTGGCGATCATGATTTCGTGGCTGGCCACGCGGCCGCTGCCGTCTTTCAACTTGCACAGCGTCTGCGAAATCACCGCCACCAGCGACTCACTCAGCATCGAACGCACCATTTCCTTTTCGGCCGCCGGGAACACGTCAACGACCCGGTCGATGGTCTTGGCCGCGCTGCTGGTGTGCAGCGTACCGAAGACCAGGTGACCGGTTTCTGCAGCGGTCAGCGCCAGGCGTATGGTTTCCAGGTCGCGCATTTCGCCCACCAGGATGGCGTCTGGGTCTTCGCGCCCCGCGCTGCGCGGGGCGGTGGGGAAGCGCAGCGTGGGCGGCCCCCCGACCCCCGGGGTG
>JBBQAI010000188.1:0-5218 GCA_038316205.1 Burkholderiales bacterium | reverse complement strand
TGTTGTTGAACGTGGCCGTGCCGCCGCTGGCCGGGGCCAGGGTCTGGTTGCCGCCGAAGTACCAGGTGCTGTTGTCTTTCGACAGCGTGACGCCGTTGGCCAGCGTCAAGCCGTTGGTGATGGACAGCGTGCCCGTCGTGGACAGGTTGCCGCCCAAGGTGACGCCGCTGAGCGTGCCGCTGTTGCTGTCCAGCGTGCCACTGCCGCTGACGAGCGTGCCGTTCTTGATGGTGCCGCCCAGCGTGGTGGCAGCGGCCAGATTGAGGTCGCCGGCGGCGTTGTCGATCAGTCCGTTGACGGTGGTGCCGCCCGCACCCGACAGGTTCACCGTGAGCGCATGGCCGGCGCTGCCCGCCAGGCTGGCACCGCTGCGGATGTTGATGGTGCCGGCGGTGGTCAGGGTGAGGTTGCGCGCGCTGCCTGCCGTGTTGCTGATGAGCACGGCACCGCCCGCGTCGCCCGTGCCGTTGACGACGATCGTGCCGGTACCACCGCTGCCGGCGGCTGTTTGAATGGCGACATCGGTGCCGCCGTTCAACGCCGCATTGATCTGGCTGTCACCGATGCTGCTGTTTGACGCCGGGCTGAAGATGCCGCCACTCAAAGCGCCCGCCGAGCCATGGGTGACCGTGATGTTGGCCGGATCCAGCAGCCACAGGCCTTGGGTGCCGCGCAGGGCACCGGCGTCGATGCGAGCGCCTGCCACATCCAGTGCCAGCTTGCCCGAGGTTTCGATCAAGCCACCGTTGCCGCCTTGCACGCCACCCCTGGCCGAAATCTGACCATAGACACGGCTGGTGTTGTCGGCCCAGGTGACGACGCGTCCGCCATCGCCCACCAGCGTCGCGTCGGCCTTGAGTGTGGAGCCGGTTGCGACGTAGGTGAAGTCGGCATTGGCCAAGCCGATGACCTTGCCTTGGTAGCCGCCGCCGATCAGGATGTTGCCGCCGCCGAGTGCGCCCGAAGCGTCGACCGTGCCGGCGGTGATGCCGACCTGCTGCCCGAGGACCTGAATGCGGCCACCCGCCCCGGTTGCGCTGGACGCATCCAGCGTGCCGCTGCTCAGCGTAAGGCCTGCGTCCAGGCGGATGACGCCGTCGTGATCGACCAGCGACTGTGCGCGAACGATGCCGCTGACGTTGATCGCACCAGCGGACAGATCGCCCGCCGCGCGGGTGCTCATCAGCACCCAGCCGCCATCGGCCTGAACGAGATCGCGGTTTTCGATCAGGCCGTCGACGGCCGCCTGATCGACCTGAATCTCGATGAGGCGGTCGCCATTGAAATCCACCCGCACCGACTTGCCAGTCGCCAGGGCCACGGTGCCCAGGCGGGCCGAAATCACACCGTCGTTCCGCACTTGCGGCGCCAGCAGGGCGATGTAGCCGCCGTCGGCGGCCGTGAGGCGGCCTTGATTGACGATGGCGCCACCGCTGCCGGACAAGCTGTACCTGCCGGCCAGGAAATCGCTGTTGCCGAGCGTCAGGCTGCTGTTGAGCAAGCCGCCCACATCGACCGTGGCCTTGGCGCCGTACAAGGTGCCACCCGGATTGAGCAGCCAGACCTGGCCGTTGGACGTCAGTTGGCCCTCGATGAGGCTGGGGCCACCCGCGCCACCGACGCCACCCACGCGATTCAGGACGATGGCAGACGCTGAAGGCTGGTTGAAGCGGACAGCCGCAGCGCTGCCGATGTTGAAGGTCTGCCATTCGATGATCGCCCTGCTGGACGACTGATCGATGGTCAGCACCGTACCGCTCTGGCGCACGGCGGCCGAGCCTGCCGAAACCACCGCTCCGCCGGGCAGTGCGGTGGGCGCCAATTGCGCATGGCCGGGCAGCGAAAACAGGCCCAGCGCAGCCAGGCACAAGGTCAGCGGCCTGATCGGGAAAAGCCGCTGCGAGCCACCGCGCCGCCGCCGCATGGCCGATTGCCGGCGAAGAAGACCAACCGACCAAGTCCGCATGAAAGGCACTCCAACGTACACAGAATCAAAGGCAAAACAGGCCGATCTCGCGCACGCCTGCCGCAAGGCCCCGCCACCGATTTTCAACACTCTTCCGACTGGCCGCTATCCCGCGAAATGGCGACAGATTCATCCAGGCGACTTGCGAGCTTTCGGTGTAGGCGGCCCCCGGGAGGCTGGGGCTGAATGAGTCAGCGGGTGGTGGTGGGATTCGGGGTGGGCACTGAGGCCGGCGCAGGCGTGGGCGTGTGTGCCGTCGCCGGCAGACTGCGCCAGAAGCCGGCGCGCAATTCGGTCAGCACGGGCTCAGGAAGGCCGACGGCCTGGGCATTGAAGGCGCGCGCATCGGGTGTGTGCAGCAGGAAGGCTTGGGTCTCGTTCAGCATCAATTCCTCGTCGCGCTGGTCGTAGCCCATGCGGGCCAGAAAGCCGCGGAACTGCTGCCGCTGCGCGTCGTTGAGCGCCTCGAGCCAGAAGCGGCGGCAATAGGCGCGATAGGCCGCCCGCGTGTAAAACAGGCCGTGACTGGCCTCGTGCCGCAACACCGATTCGCGTCGGCGCGTGTCGATGGTTTCGTCGCCCGGTGTGGCCGGGTCATCAGCCTGCGTGGCTGTGAAGGTGATCACCGCTTGTGTGCCCTGCGGCTGCAGGCCCGTTGGGGTCTCGGCCAGCAGACCCTGGTCCAGCAGCAGTCGGCGCAGACGCAGTTCGTCGCTGTTCAGGACCAGGCCCTGGCGCTGCACCAAGGCGTAAAAACGGGCGAGTCCCGCGCCGTCGTAGTCATGGCCCTGGTAGAACGTTTGCAGGGTGTCTCCACCGCGTGCGATCAACGCTGCCAACTCACCGTCGCCCAGCACGCGGTCGCGTGGCGCATCGGCTTTCTCCAACAGGGCGGCCATGCGGTTCATCGTCAAGCCCTGTGCCGCCAGGCTGGGAAACTCGATCACCAGAACGGCCGGGTTTTCCTGCAGGCGCGCAGACCGCCAGTCTTCAGCATGTCCCGCCAGCCACTCGGGCAGGCTCAAGGCAGGCTGCGCCAAGGCTGCAGCATCAACACCAGCCAACGCAGCGACCGGTGTAACGCTTGCTTCGCTTGCGCTCGACCAGCGGCTCGACAACCATCCAAGCCGCATCAGCAGCAAGCCGAGCGATACGAGCAGGAGGAGCAGGCTGATCGCAGCGATCAGCAGCCAAGCGCGCCGAAAAGCCGGGTTGGCGCGTACCGGCCGCTTCGGCACTCAGCCGCGGTTGGTGATGATCGTCACGCGGCGATTTTCCGGCGCATCGGCACGGTCTTTGTTCAGCGGCTCGCTCGAGCCTTTGCCCTGCGCCGTCAGTCGAGCCGACTGCAGGCCGTGCTTGCTGACCAGGTAGGTCACCACGGATTCCGCGCGGGCCTGCGAAAGCTTTCGGTTGGCCTCGGCGTCGCCGCGCACGTCCGCGTGGCCTTCGACGCGAAAGCTCTGGCCGATCAGGGTGTCGGACTGCAAGGCGTGTGCGACCGTGTCCAGTGCCTGCTGCGAATCGGGTGTGAGCGTGGCCGAATTGGTATCGAAGACGATCAGCAGATTGGCACGCCCAGGGCCGGCGGGCTGCGTGGGCGCGGCCGCCGCAACCGCCATGGCGGCGGGCGCAGCCGGCTTGAACCCGCGCATCTTGGTGCGCGCAGGGGCTGCGGCATCGGTCGGGGTCTCGCCTTCCTTGGTGGTCTGCGCAGCCCTGGGCGCCTGTACCTTCAGCGCATCGATCAAGGCCGATTCGGTAATGTCCTTGTTCTTCAGGACCACCGGTTCGTCGGCGCGCGCCGGCAACACACCCAGGGTGACGAGCAGCACAGAAGTGGCGGCGAGGATGTGACGGGCTTGAATGCGCATGGCGATCTCCTTCGGTTGCTGCGCCAGCGCCGCGCGCTGGTTGCTGCGCCAGCGCCGCGCGCTGGTTCCTGCAGCGGACAGGTCAAGCGAAGATTCTGCGACACGGCCCCATGGCCGACAAGGCGCGCCGGGCGGTTTTGCTGGATCTAGGGGGTGGACGACCCCCGTTTAGGTGATCCCTGAGTCCACCGGACGGCGCTAGCACGCCCGCTGCATCCGCCACAATCCACCGTCCTCAAGCAGTCCCAAGCCAAGCAACGAGCATGAGCAGCGCCAGCCCTGACGACGATCGCACGGCCTTCCAGCCCAGGGCCGAAGAGGACCGCACGCTGTTGCAGCCCAGGGCCGATGCCGTCTCAAATGCAGACGCGCCCCCGCTGATCATGGGCGCGGCGGGCTCGCCGCCATTGGCAGCCGCACCGTCTGGCGCAGGCACCCATGCGGGCGACAGCGGAAACGCTTTGCCCCCGGGAACCCGCTTGGGCGAATTCGAAATCACCCGCGTGCTGGGTGAAGGCGGCTTCGGCATCGTCTATCTGGCGCAGGACCATTCGCTGCAACGGCGCGTGGCCGTGAAGGAATACATGCCTTCTACGCTGGCGGGGCGCATCGGGGACAGCCAGGTCAAGGTGCGCTCGGAGCGCAACCGCGAGACCTTCGAGGCGGGCCTGAAAAGCTTCGTCAACGAAGCCCGTTTGCTGGCGCAGTTCGATCATCCTTCGCTGGTCAAGGTCTACCGCTTCTGGGAAGCCAACGGCACGGCCTACATGGTGATGCCTCTGTACGAGGGCATCACCCTCAAGGACAGGCTGAAGCGCCTGAGCGGGCCACCCGACGAAGCCTGGCTGATGGCCATGCTGGCACCGCTGACCGACGCGCTGTCCGTAATCCATGCCGAGAACTGCTTCCACCGCGACATCGCGCCCGACAACATCATCTTGCTCGGAAACAGCGAACGCCCGCTGCTGCTGGATTTCGGTGCGGCGCGCCGGGTGATCAGCGACATGACGCAGGCCCTGACCGTCATCCTCAAGCCCGGCTACGCGCCGCTGGAGCAGTACGCCGAAGTACCCGAGATGAAGCAAGGCCCGTGGACCGACGTCTATGCGCTGGCCGCGACCTTGCACTACGCCATCACGGGCAAGACGCCGCCGGCGTCGGTCGGTCGTCTGATGAACGACACCTACAAGCCCCTGCAAAACGTTGCAGCGGGCCGCTACAGCGCGGGTTTCCTGCAGGCCCTGGACAAAGCTCTCGCAGTGCGGCCTGCTGAGCGAACCGCCACCATTGCCGCACTGCGGGCTGAACTGGGATTGCCCACGGTGCCTGGCGCTGCCGGTATGACCCAGGCAACACAGGCCATGCCGGCGACGCTGCA